>CALWGL010000269.1 GCA_944380025.1 uncultured Lachnospiraceae bacterium | reverse complement strand
GCCGTCTCGTCGGTCAGATCCACGTAATTCTGCGGGATCATGGTCACTTCGGCGCTCGCCAGCGGGATGCCCGCATCCTCCAGGGCCTTCTTCACGTTCTCCAGCTCATCCGGATCGGTGAGGATCTCATAGCTGTCCTCTTCCTCGGAAAAATCCTCCGCGCCCGCATCCAGCGCCGTCATCATCAGCTCGTCCGCGTCCGCTTCATATTCTTCCTTATCGATGATGATCTGTCCCTTCTTGTCGAACATGAAGGATACGCAGCCGGGGGTTCCGATGTTTCCGTTTCCCTTGGTGAACGCGCTCCTCACGTTGGCCGCCGTCCGGTTCTTATTGTCGGTCAGCGCGTCCACAATGATGGCGATCCCGCTGGGGCCGTAGCCCTCGTAGGTCACGTATTCATAGTTGACGTTTCCCACATCTCCGGCAGCCTTCTTGATGCCGCGCTCGATGGTGTCGTTGGGCATATTGTTGGACTTGGCCTTGGCGATCACCTGGGCCAGCTTGAAATTGTTGTTCGGATCAGGGCCGCCCTCTTTTACGGCAACGGCGATCTCTCTTCCCAGAATGGTAAAGATCTTTCCCTTCGCCGCGTCGTTCTTTTCCTTCTTATGCTTGATATTGGCAAATTTTGAATGTCCTGACATGTCTTTCTCCTTTTTCTCCGTCGTTCTTTCTCTCCCGCCCGCGCGGTCCGGGCCGCCGCATGGGCTGCGCGGGACCGCGGAAGGATAGGACCATGATATAATATATCATCCGTCTGTAAAAACGTCAAGAAACCGCTTTATTCCGCCGCTCTTATGTAATCAGCTCCAGGCTGACCTTAAGAGCCTCGTTGACCCGGTTCATCACAGGCGCGTCCAGGTGGCAGACCTTGTCCTTGAGGCGGGTTTTGTCAATGGTGCGCAGCTGCTCCAGCAGAATGACCGAGTCCCTGACGATATCATACTGCCCGGCATGAAGCTCGATGTGGGTGGGAAGCTTCGTCTTGTTGGTCTTGGAAGTGATGGCCGCGCAGATGACGGTGGGACTGTGTCTGTTTCCCACATCATTCTGTACGATCAGCACCGGGCGCACGCCCCCCTGCTCCGAACCCACCACCGGTCTTAAGTCCGCATAATAAATATCTCCGCGACGCAATCTATCTCACGCTCCTTTTCAGAAATGATAGCTTTAGTATTGCACCGTTTCCGAAAGGTATGCAGAAAGCCGCATTTTTATCGCGTTCTTTTTCGTATTTATGTGAAATCCCGGAAATTATCCCTGGTATATACCGTTTTTCCTCCCTTTTTATAAACCCGGGGCACCCGGCGGTTCAGGCAGCAGGCGAGTTCATAGTTGAAGCGTCCGGAAAGATCCCCAAGGTACTCCATGGAAATCGTTTCTTTTCCGTCGGTTCCGATCAGCGTCACCAGATCGTTTTCCCGGGCCTCTTCGATCCGCGTCACATCCACCATGAACTGATCCATGCAGACACGTCCCAGGATCGGGGCGCGTTTTCCCGCGATCAGCACATACCCTTTTCCGGAAAGACTTCTGGGATAACCGTCTCCATAGCCCGCAGGCACCGTCGCCACACGCATGTCTTCCTGCGCCGTAAAAGTCCCTCCGTAGCTGATCTGCTCCCCTGCCTTCACCTCCTTGATGAAGATGATCCTGCTGTAAAGAGAAAGGGCGGGCTTCAGGGAAACGATATCCCGTCTCACCTTGTCCGAAGGCCAGAGACCGTAAAGGATGATCCCCGCACGTACCGCGTCCAGCCCCGCCTGAGGCATTTCCACGATCCCCGCGCTGTTGGCGCAGTGCCGCAGGGGAATGCGAAGGCCAAGCTCCTTTTCCACCCTGCCGCAGAAGGAAAGGAAGGATGCAAGCTGTGCGTTGGCAGAGGTTTTATCCGCTTCATCCGCCCTCGCGAAATGGGTGAAGATCCCTTCGATCTCAAGCCCCGGCGTTTCCATGCACTTTTTTACAAAAGCGAGTCCGGCATCGTCCGGCCGGATCCCGATGCGGTTCATCCCGGTATCCACCTTGATATGGATCGGGAACGGCCGCCCGCTTGCGGCTGCCGCTTCGGAAAGCGCAGGGAGCATATCCTCCCGGAATACTGTGGGGCGGATCTCCTCTCTGGCAAGCTTCTCATAAGTATCCGGGAAGGTATAGCCCAGTACCAGGACAGGCTTGCGGATCCCGCTTCCCCGCAGGATCAGCGCCTCCTCCACCGTCGCCACGGCAAAACCGTACACATCCTTCCTGTCTTCCAGCTCATGAGCGATAGGAACCGCCCCGTGTCCGTAGCCGTCCATTTTCACCACCGCGATCAGCTTCACGCCGGGGCCCACCTTTTTCAGCATGCTTTCCGCGTTCTGCCGGATGGCGTCCAGATCCACCTCGGCCCAGATTCTCTCATATTTCATTTCGTTTCTCATCTCTGTTTTCCTCAATTTATGACTTCCCGGGCGTCAGAGCCCCTGCCCGTGCCGGCGGATCTGTCTGCACGCCGCGCATCTGCCGCCTTCATCACCGGCTCCAGCCCTTCCAGAAGCTTCCCCGCGGTTACGGCATATTCGCCGGCCCGCCCCGCGGCCGCGTCCCCCGCAAGGCCGTGGAGATAAACGCCCATACATGCGGCTTCAAAGGGATCCATGCCCTGCGCAAGCAGTCCGACAATGATGCCGGTCAGCACATCCCCGCTTCCCGCGGTCGCCATTCCGCTGTTTCCGCTGCGGTTGACATAGATTCTCCCCTGCGGATCCGCCGCCACGGTGGCCGCCGTTTTGCACAGCACGACGGCATTCAGCCGCCCCGCCCATTCCGTGCATACGGAAACCGGATCGGAAAGCAGCGTTTCCATATCCGTCTGCGCAAGTCTTCCCAGTTCTCCCGGATGGGGCGTCAGGATGAGCGGAGCGCCTCCTGCTTTCCGCATCCGGCAGACCTGATCCAGAAGCGCACGGTCCGCCGCCAGGATATTGATCCCGTCCGCATCCAGCACCAGCGGTTTTTTGTTTTCCGTCAGGATCAGCCGGATCAGCTCCTCCGCCTCCCGGGAACGTCCCAGTCCGCAGCCTGCGGCGATCACATCCGCCCAGCCCTGCGCGTCCCGAAAGGCGTCGGAAGGCGTCCTATCCTGCCCGGCCCCGTCCTTGCCGGCCGCTTCGCCGTACAGGGCAAGCATGGCCTCCGGCGCCGCCGTCTGCAGGATGCTCCGGTTTTCTTCTCCGCAGATCACCCGCACCATGCCCGCTCCCGCCCCAAGTACGGCGCGGGCCGAAAGCACTGCCGCTCCCGCCATGCCCGGACTCCCTGCCGCCAGCAGGACCTTTCCGAAGGTTCCCTTGTTCCCGTTCGGATCCCTCTCCGGGAGAAGCACAGGCACATCCTTACGAAAAGCAAAAGCAGCCGGAAGCTTTCCCAAAAAGCTTTCCTCCGTGATCCCGATCTGCGCCAGCCTGACTCTCCCCGCATAAGAAGCGCCGGGATAAAGCAGAAGGCCACGCTTCAGGAAGGCAAAAGTGACCGTCACATCCGCCCGTACCGCACAGCCGTAAACCGCTCCCGTATCCGCCCCGACGCCGGATGGGATATCCACGCTCAGCACAAAGGCCCCGCTTCCGTTCACATGCGCCACAGCCTCCGCGCAGATCCCTTCAAGGGGCCTTTTCAGACCGATACCGAACATGGCATCCACGATCACGTCATACTTCTGTTCCGGCGCATGATTCAGGATCGTACAGCCGTATCTTTCCAGGATCTCCAGCTGTTTTTCGGTTTCGGGAGAACATCGGCTCCGCTCTCCGATGAGCCAGAAATCCACCGGAAAGCCCTCCTGCATCAGAAGCCTGCCCACAGCCAGCCCGTCTCCGCCGTTGTTTCCGCATCCCGCCGCGATCAGCGTCCGTTTTCCCCGAAGTCTTTTTTCCGACAGGATCTCCCTGGCGCAGGCGAGCGCGGCCCGCTCCATCAGCACCAGAGAAGGAACGCCGAAGCCTTCCGTGGTATTCCGGTCGCAGGCTTTCATCTCCGCAGCCGTGACCAGATATTCCATCTGTTCTTTTTTCACCTGTTTTTCTCTCACCTCTTTGTTCCCCTCTGACCGCTTCCCACGAAATGGCCGCACACCCACATGACCAGCCGTCTGCCGCGGCAAAAATGCGTCCGGAAAGATTCCCGACGCATTTTCAGCCTCATTTTCTGTCCCTCCGGCCGGCGTTCAGACACTGCCGAAAAACCTATCTTCTGTCCCGCGCTGCCGCCGTCCCCTTTTCCTTCTCATACCGGTTGATCATATAGGACAGACGGAACAGGCTGTCGG
>CALWGL010000268.1 GCA_944380025.1 uncultured Lachnospiraceae bacterium | reverse complement strand
GCTATGAGCCGGGAGCGCCGGAATATGGCTTCCTCTATCCTGCCTTCCGGGAGCGGACGACGGGATGGGATCATGTCGATATTTTTGAAAAAACGCCCGGGAAGGGCAGCGGGATCACGCAGTGGCTGCTTGCGGGATGAGGCCGCAGAAAGGCCCTGTCGCGCATAAACGCGGAGACGGGGAAAACTTTATTGTGATTAGGTAGAGACAGGATCTTTCTTGTGAAAGGAGATTGCTAAAATGATAACAAATTCTTTCGACAATCAAACGGCGGCTATCATCGAGCCGCAAAGAAAAACAGGCGCACCTTCGGTTGATGTGATGATTATCACATTTTCGTATATCATAGAGGAATACATAAAGGAACATTTCAAATGTACGCAGATTGCAACGCTCTATTCTGCTGCCGGACTTACTCCTGTATATCAGATAGACTATAAGGGTAAAAAGATTGGTTTCTATAAGACATGTATAGGTGCACCCTGTACTGCAGGTCTTATTGAGGATGTTCTGTCGGAGGTTGATACAGACAAAATCGTTATGTTCGGCGGTGCAGGATGCCTTGACAAAGATATCGCAAGAGGAAAAATTATGATTCCAACAGAGGCTTACCGTGACGAAGGAACCTCCTACCATTATGCTTCTGCCGCTGACTATATTACCCTAAAAAATTCGCACGTTGTTGCCGACTTTATGAAGCAGGCAAATATTCCGTATGTCCTCGGAAAAACATGGACGACCGATGCCATTTACCGAGAAACAAGAGGTAACTTTGAAAAGCGCAAACAAGACGGTTGTATCGCTGTGGAAATGGAATGTGCATCTGTTCAGGCGGTGTGTGATTTCCGAGGTGTGGAGTTCTATAATTTCTTGAAAAGCGGTGACCTTTTAGATGCCCCTGAATGGGATCCGCGATCTGAATTCGGTAATAACGGTTCACAGCATGACCCTCGATATTTTATGATGGCACTTGACCTTGCCTGCTTTGTTTCTAATAGCGATATTCGTTGAAGTCGGATGCATTAACTTATAAAACCGGCAAGTCAAAATTCATAAGGGTATGGGATTATCGCTATAGGTAAAAAGACAGGCTTTTTCATCCCATATTGCATAACATAATGGCATAGAAACGTAGAGGATGCTATGGATAACATTTGTACCAGCCGGAATATTGCTTCAAAGGGGAATCCATTATACAGATAGGGACGGAAGATAACTGTTGGCTTGGCGCATTGCCATATTATGACAATATCAGAAGGGAGGGAATCGTACTTGCCTGATATTGCAGAGATTAAATTATTCCTCAAAAAATTGTAAAAGCAGCTGACCGCCATCGGGAGGAATCCTGGCTGGCGGAGGGCTGCTTTTTGATTTTTTCCAATATTCATGTATACTGCCGCAGAATTTCCCTGAGACATCATTTTCCCGGAAAAGCGCCGCGAGCTGGTCGGCTGCGGCATGGATCAATATGGAACCCCATCAGCCGCAGGCAGAGACGTTTTACCTTTGCCCGATTGATTAGATATTATACAGACCCGGATAGACAGAAGTGTCTGTCCGGTAAAAAATGCATAAATATTGACAAGTACTTTGCCACTGCATATAATGAAAGCGAAAATTTTATGAGTGAGGAGATGGTCTGACCATGAAAGAAACTGTAAAAAAGAAGGGTTTCCTGTCTGAACTGCTGGATCAGGATACCCTGATCCACAAGCTGCTGACCTATGGCGTCGCATTGGCGCTGCTGGTGGTATGCGTTGTGGTCTCCCGGAGCGTGGAAGAGGTATCGCCTGCGCTGGGTACCGTGATCCTGGTATTCCTGCTTTATTACGCCTTCCTGTCCAGACGTATCCTGGAAACGCTGATCTTCGGCGCTCTGATGGGGATCGCGCTGCTGTACGGATCCGGCGGGGCGGGAGGCCTGGTGGACGGCGCGCAGGAAATGTTCTACGGCATCATGGAGACGGACGATTATGTGTGGCTTCTTCTGAACTGCGCCATGCTGAACATCGTGGTCCGGCTGCTTAACAAGTGCGGCGCTACCTATGCCTTTGCGGATATCATCCGTAAGCATACCAAAAACGCCAAACGCCTGAATCTGTGGACCTGGCTGATGCAGTTCCCCATGTTTTTTGACGACTATATGTACTGCATGGTCCTGGGCAGGGTCATGACGCCCATCTATGACCGGGAAAAAGTTCCCCGTGAAGAGGGCGCGTTCATCATCCAGACTACCGCGGAGCCTATCCGCGCCCTGTTTCCCTTTACCGGATGGACGGCTTTCATGGCCGGCCTTTTTGTGATCGAAGGCTTCGTTGACGATTATGGCGGAGGCCTGCTGGCGTTTATCCATACGGTGCCGTACAGCTTTTACTGCTGGGTGGCGATCCTGGGATCACTGCTGCTTGCTCTGGGCGTCCTTCCGAAGATCGGCGCCATGAAGCATCCGAATCCCGCGCTTTACACGGAGATCGAGGAGCTGAACGATAAAGTCGAAGAGGGGAAGCGCCACGGAAACCTTTTTGATTTCTTTGCGCCGATCGTGGCGCTGGTGGTCCTGTCCTATTTTTATGAATGGGATCTGGTTCCCGCGCTTTTCATCGTGCTGCCTGTCCAGCTGATCTACTACATGATCCGCGGCATCATCAATACGGAGGATGTGGAAGAGTGCATCGTTGAGGGTACCAAGGAGCTGGTATACCTGTACATCCTGATCCTGTTCAGCTACATCCTGGGCACTGTTCTGGAGGAGATCTCCTATACGGAATATCTGGTAGGTATTGCGGGAAGCTTTGCAATCCCCGGCCTGCTGCCAGTCCTTCTGTTCGTTGTCTTCTGCTGCTCTGAGGCTGCCATGAGCCTGAACTGGTCGCTGCTTCTGGTGGCGTTCCCGGTGATCATCCCTCTGGCGCTTGAGATCGGTGCGAACCCGTATATGTGCGCCGCGGCAATGATTTCCGCAGGGGCTTTCGGAAATAACTTCTGCCCGGTCTGCGACTTTACGTCCCTTACCGCCACCTCAACAGGACTGCCCTCCGGTTATCAGGCAAGAAACTGCCTGCCCTATTCTCTGATCTTCGCGGGCGTCACGGCTGTCCTGTATCTGATCTTTGGTTTCATTGTTTAAGGAGGGACTGCAATGCTTACGCTGGAAAGTGCTGTTTACAGCTTTGACAAAAACAACGCTCCCATCGCCCACGCCGCCGATGGCGACATTGTGCGCTTTATCACCCAGGACTGCTTCGGCAACCAGATCAAGACCGAAGCGGACCATGAAGACGATCTGGATTTTACCCATACCAACCCTGCCACCGGGCCGCTCTATGTGGACAATGCGGATGCGGGCGATGTGCTGGCGGTAGACATCCTGGATATTCAGGTGGCGGACCAGGGCGTGATGATGACCCTGGAAGGGTACGGCGCTCTGTGGCCCACCTGTGAGGTCCGGACGAAGATCGTCCCCATCAGGGACGGCTATGCCCATTTCAACGATGTAAAATGGCCCATCGCCCCGATGGTTGGCGTGATCGGCACGGCTCCCGACGGAGAGCCTGTGCCGTCAGGCTATTCCTTTAACGGCGGCGGAAATATGGACAGCCGCCTCATCAGAAAAGGCGCTACTGTCTATTTCCCCGTCCGTGTACCCGGGGCGCTTCTGGCCATGGGAGATCTCCATGCCACCATGGGAGACGGCGAGGTCTGCGAGACGGGGATCGAGATCACAGGAGAGGTCCTGGTCCGCGTCCGGGTTATTAAGGATTTTAAGCTGAACTGGCCCGTGACGGAAACGGAGGACTTCTGGTTCGTGAATACCAATGGCCGTACCTGCGACATCGCCATCCGGCGCGGTTATGAGGAGATCCAGCGGCTGGTGATGGACGCTTACGGCTGGGATGCCACGGACACTACCTTCTACCTTTCCGCCCAGGCGCGCCTGGAAGCCAATCAGGCCGTTCTGGATGAAAACGAGACCGATGAGGAAGGGGATACCTTCCGGGTGGGCGTGCCAAAGCTTTCCTCCAAGCCGCGGCTCATTCCATGACGGGTGGAAGCAGTGCCGGGCGGAATTGACAAGACGGCTGACTCCCGCGCGTTCCACCGTGGAGAGAATCGTCGGAGTCTGGCTTGCGGGATGAGGCTGCAGAAAGGCCCTGAAGGGAAAACAAAAGAAGCGGCGGCAGGAATTTAATCCTGAAGCCGCTTCTTTTGCTTTTCCCAATATTCCTTTATGCTGTGGCAGTATTTTCCCGAAACATCATTTTCCTGAAAAATTTCAGTCAGCTGATCAACAGCAGCCCATCTCGGGCTCCCGTGGAGAATGATCATGCGCATCATAAGGAGGACAGATATCAGCATGACGG
>CALWGL010000267.1 GCA_944380025.1 uncultured Lachnospiraceae bacterium | reverse complement strand
AAGTATTATTTATATCGGAAACATCTGGGAGAGAGCGTTCCGGTACGGTTCGATGTGGTCGCGGTCTGCGGACAGCGGATGAACTGGTATCAGAATGCTTTTGACTATGTGGGAGGATGAGCCATGCGGGAGAAGGAAGCGGAGCGGAGGAAAGCCATGGACTGTCTGAAAAGGAAACCGGGGATCCGGCCGGGCATGCGGCTGAATGAAAAGAACGGCGCGGAATATCTGACCTTTCCGGCAATCAGTGAAACCGGACTGGTCAGTCATCTGATGACCATGCGCTCCGGCGGCGTCAGTGAGGGGGAGCTTGGGAGCATGAATCTGAGCTTTACCCGGGGAGACAGGAAGGAGAACGTGGAGGAGAATTTCCGGAGGGCGGCAGCGCTTCTTGGATGCGGGCCGGAGGACATCGTCTGCTCGGAACAGACGCATATGGTCCATATCCGGCACGTGACGGCGGAGGATAAGGGAAAGGGCGTGACCCGCCCGAAGGATTACCGGTCTGTGGACGGACTGATCACCGATGAGCCGGGCGTCGCGCTTGCCGTCTTCTATGCGGACTGCGTGCCGCTCCTGTTCCTGGATCCCGTGCGGCACGCTGTGGGACTGGCCCACTCCGGCTGGCGGGGAACGGCGCAGGGAATGGGGGCCAGGATGGCGGAAGCCATGGAAAAGGCTTTCGGAAGCCGGCCGGAAGATCTTCTCGCGGGGATCGGGCCGTCCATCTGCCGGGACTGCTATGAGGTGAGTGAGGATGTGGCGGAGGCGTTTCGGATGCTGTTTTCCGGAGAAGGATTCCGGAAGGTTCCCATCGGCACGGAGCAGGTGCTGTATGAAAAAGGAGACGGAAAGTATCAACTGGATCTGTGGAAGGCAAATGAAGCGGTCCTTCTGTCCGCGGGCATCCGGCCGGAGCATATCAGCATGACGGACGTGTGCACCTGCTGCAACCCGGAACTCCTGTTTTCCCACCGGGCAAGCGGAGGAAGGCGGGGAAACCTGGGCATGTTCGTGATGCTTCGCTGAGCGCGGCTTCCGGAAAGCGCAATCTTAAGAAAAAATACAGACTTCCTTTTCCGTTTGTTAAAAGAAATATGCTTTATTGATAGATACGGAGGAGATACAGAAGATGACGAATATTCTGGTATGTGACGACGACAGGGAGATCGTGGAGGCGATCGAGATTTATCTGGCCCAGGAGGGCTACCATGTGATCAAGGCGTATGACGGAGAACAGGCGATCCAGGCGCTTAAGAGCCATGACGTGCATCTTCTGATCATTGATGTGATGATGCCGAAGCTGGACGGGATCCATGCCACGCTGAAGATCCGGGAGTACAGCAGCATCCCGATCATCATCCTGTCCGCCAAGTCGGAGGATGCGGACAAGATCCTTGGACTGAACATCGGAGCGGATGATTATGTGACCAAGCCCTTCAACCCGCTGGAGCTGGTGGCCAGGGTGAAGTCCCACCTGCGCCGGTATACTCAGCTGGGCAACCTGAACGCGGAAAACAATGCGATTTTCCGGGCGGGAGGGCTGATCATCAACGACGATACCAAAGAGGTGACGGTGGACGACGAGCCGGTGAAGCTGACGCCCATCGAATATAATATCCTTCTGCTCCTGGTGAAGAATCAGGGCAGAGTATTTTCTATCAATCAGATCTATGAAAGCATCTGGGAGGAAGAGGCCATCGGCGCGGACAATACGGTGGCGGTACATATCCGGCATATCCGGGAGAAGATCGAGATCAATCCGAAGGAGCCCCGCTACCTGAAGGTGGTCTGGGGCGTGGGCTATAAGATCGAGAAGCAGTAGATCAGCCGGAGACAGATCCAAATGGGAATGCATCCTTTTGCCGCGGCGGAAAGGTGCACGGGAAGGAGAGAGGATGGGCAGGAAGGCTGTTATGGGAAAGGGAAAGAGGACGGTGCTGCAGTTTGCCGCAGTGCTCATGACCGCTCTGGCGGCCGGCTGCGCGGCGGCCGTTTATGCCAATTCCTTCATTACGGTGGAAGGGACGGAGGGAACGGTCAGCTACTTCGTTTCCCCTCTTGCACAGAAGGAGCTTTTTGAAGAATCGGAGATCTTTGACGATCTGTTCGCGGGAGATGTCCGGGATGTGACCAGAATGGCGGTCATCCGCAGCCAGCTGGAGACGGACGGGGTCTACGACGGGAAGAAAAGGATCGATATCGCGGAATATGTGAACCGGACCAGCACGCTGGACGAAGAGGTGGTCACGGCGGAATATTACCTGGACGATCTGGTGAAGTGGAGCAATTTCGGCTTCAGCCACGAGACGGTCTACGGGACGCAGGAGGAGCTGGACCGCTTTTTCGCTGTGGGTACAGGCGCCGCGGCGGAAGAAAGCGATCTGAGCGTTGCGGATTACAGCCTGCAGTCGGAGCTGACCAGACAGGCGCTCAAGAACTCCGTGCAGGCGGCGGGCTCGGACCTTCTGAGCCTGCGGATCATCGCGGAGATGCCGGACAGTCTGGACGCCTGGAAGGAATGGCGGGAGGAGATCGGGGAAACGGCGGATATCGGCGCCGTCCTGAAGGTGGATATCCTGGTCCCCAGATATTATTCCGCCGACGGAAAGGATCTTGCCGACTATGCTTCGAGTCTGGAGGAATATATCACGCTTCGGAACCTGCTGGTGGACGCGGGAAACCAGCTCTGCTACAATTTCACGGATTACAGCAGCTTTAAGAGCTATTACAGTACGGACCGGTCGAATCTCCGATACTGTTACCAGATGCCGGCGGACGGACAGCTGTGTCTGTTCACGAATGTGCCGGACGATCTGAGCGGAATGGAGGAGGAAGAGATCACGGAATATTTTTCCTCCTTCGGAAGAAGCCTTTATTATAATCCGGATCAGGTGGAGCTGAAGACCAACACGGAGATTACGGCGGAAGAGATGCGGACCTTCCTGGGATATTATGAATATGCCTTCGGGGAGGGGTCCAGAGTGTGGATCAGCGTGGACACCTCCTATCCGGCAAACGACAGTCTGGCGCGGGCGAGAAATGCGTTCATGCGGTTCATGCCCTATTACTGGCAGACGGTGGGGGCTGGAGTCCTTGCGGCCGTCCTTGCGGTCTGGTTCTTCGTGGTGCTCACCATTTATGAGGGCAGAAGACCGAAGGAGGACGGGGACGGCTATGTGATCGTTCTGCGCAGAGGAGACCGGATCTTCACGGAGCTCCTCGCGGCGGCGATGGCCGCGGACGGAGCCTGTATGGCAGCGCTTGCGGTCGCCTTCGGGAAGATCGTGCGCTATGAGGAATATGTTCTGCTTGGGGAGGATGTGGATCCCTTCGTGCTTGCCGCCATTGCCGCGGGGATCATGTTCGTGCTGGTGCGGGCCGCGCTGTCCCTCTATCTGAGCCTGGTCCGCAGGCTCAAGTGCCATATGTTCTGGAGGGGCGCGCTCATCTGGCGTCTGGGAAGGCAGGTCCGCAAAGGCCTCCTGAGCCTGTATGAGCACAGCAGCATCGTGAGCCGGGAACTGATTCCGTTCTTCGTGATCGTCCTGTTCAATCTCTGCATGGGACTGTTCGGAGGGGTGATCGGGATCCTCGCCTGCGGGATCGTGGATGTGGCTGCCGCCTGCCTGCTTTATCTGGAAAGAAAGGATCTGCAGAGCATCGTGGACGGAACCAGGATCATCGGAGAGGGACGGTTCGACGCCAAGATCGACGCTTCCCGGATGCACGGGGAGAACCGGGCGCTGGCGGAGGCTGTGAACGGCATCGGAGACGGGATCCAGGACGCCGTCGCCACCAGCATGAAGGATGAACGGCTGAAGGCCGATCTGATCACCAACGTTTCCCATGATATCAAGACGCCGCTGACCAGCATCATCAATTTTGTCAAGCTGCTGAAGCGGGAGGACATCGCGGATGAGAGGATCCGGGGATATATTGAGGTGCTGGACGCCAAATCCCAGAGGCTCAAGCAGCTGACGGACGATCTTGTGGAAGCGTCCAAGATCTCTTCAGGGAACATTTCCCTGCAGATGGAGCGGATCAATTTCGTAGAGCTGATCAATCAGACGATCGGGGAATTCGCGGAAAAGATGGATGAGAAATGCCTGCAGGTGGTCACGGCCATGCCGGAACGTCCCGTTTATATCGAAGCGGACAGCAGAAGGATCTGGCGCGTGGTGGAAAACCTGTTTTCCAACGTATATAAATATGCGCTGGAGGGGACGAGAGTATATCTGGATCTGACGGAAAAAGCTGAGGAAGGGGGAAGGATCGTCCGCTTTTCCATGAAGAATATCTCCGCACAGCAGCTGAACATCAACGCGGATGAGCTGACAGAGCGCTTTATCCGGGGGGATGTCTCAAGAAGCACGGAAGGGAGCGGCCTTGGGCTTTCCATCGCGAAGAACC
>CALWGL010000266.1 GCA_944380025.1 uncultured Lachnospiraceae bacterium | reverse complement strand
GGGGAAGGCCGCTTTGTGGCAAATGAGGAGTGGCTGAAGAAGCTGTTTGAAAACGGCCAGGTGGCCACCCAGTACTGCGATCCGGAAGGAAACGTGAGCATGGACGGCGAGTGGAACGTGAACGGCTCCTACGCCGCCATCGAAGGCATCACCTCTCCCGACGGCCGCATCCTCGGAAAGATGGCCCATGTGGAACGCCGCGGCGACGGCGTGGCCGTGAACATCTACGGGGAACAGGATCTGAAGATCTTTGAGTCCGGGGTAAGGTACTTTAAATAAGGCGGAATCCGCTGTGAAGGGATTCCTGGCGGAAACGCAGAAAATTTCAGCGGACTTCCTTTTGGCGGGAAGTCCGCTTCGGGAGACCGGCCGCGTCCCCCGGAATGATCACGAAAATAGAAAGTCAGGAGGCCATGCGGTCCGCGTCTGCGCGGCCTGCATGGCCTTTTGAACGATAGTCCACGGGAACCAGAAAGGGGAAGTTTTTCCCCTGCGCGATGTGCAGGCCGGAAAAAATATCGTTCCCAAAAGGTTTATGGTAAGAGGAGACGGATACATGGAACTTTGGGATGCTTATGACAGAAATCTGGAAAAGATCGATGGCATGACGCTGATCCGCGGAGAAAAAAGCCCGGAAGGCGTATACCACCTTGTCTGCGATGTCATCGTCAGGCATACGGATGGAGAGTATCTTCTGATGCAGCGTGACAGCAGGAAGCATTACGGCGGGATGTGGGAGGCGACGGCCGGAGGCTCTGCTCTGCGGGGAGAAAGTCCCCTGGAATGCGCGCGCAGAGAGCTGCTCGAAGAAACAGGAATCCATGCGGAGTGGCTGGAGGAACTCGGCAGAGTGCGGGCAGACGGACGCAATACGGTTTACTGCGAGTTTCTGTGTATTACCGACTGCAAAAAGAACAGCATCATTCTTCAGGAGGGTGAAACCTCAGATTATCGCTGGGTAACACGGGATGAACTGCTTTCCATGAAGAGGGACGAGCTGGTAACGCAGCGGATGCAGATGTTTATTGATGAATTAAAATCCGGAATCAGATCAGATGCAGGCCGCGGTCCGTATGAACCCGTCTCAGAAGAAAAAATGGAATTCAAAAAGCTGACGGCATCAGACGCCGAATGGAACGCGCTTGCGGACTACGCCGAACATTGCTCCTGGGGAGCGGGTAAGACCCTGGCGGCGGAGATGAGACAGAAGCATTTTACCGGCTGGGAGCGGGTGATTCTCGCGGAGGATCAGGGACGCGTCGCAGGCTATTGTACGGTCTCCGGAACCGACTGCATTCCGGATGTGCCCTATACGCCTTACATCGGGATGCTGTTTGTGGGGGAGGAGTACCGGGGAAAGCGTCTGAGTCAGAGGATGATCGATTTTGCGTCGGAATATCTGAAGGAGGTCGGATTTTCGGAGGTGTACCTGGTCAGCGATCATGAGAACCTGTATGAGAAATACGGTTTTCAGGTGATCGATGAGAAAATGGCGCCCTGGGGGAGGATGCAGAAAATATACAGAAGGGCGCTGCCAGAAAAGGATCCTGCGGGAAAGGACGCATGAGGCTGCTTCGGTAAACCAGGGCATGAAGAACCTATTTCCTTCAGAAAAGCGTGATAAAGAACGGGATATTCCTTCATAAAAATGTATACAATGGATTGATATTCCTTCAGAAAAATGTAATAATAAAATCATACATCCGGAAGGGAGGGATTCCATGCAGCGCACGGCGATGAAGAAGCTCGTAGAGTGGAAGAATAAAAGGAATCGAAAGCCGCTGATTCTGAGGGGAGCGAGGCAGGTCGGAAAGACCTGGCTGATGAAGGAGTTTGGGCGAAGCTGTTTTCAGAATGTGGCCTACATCAATTTTGACAGCGACGCGCGGATGCGGCATATTTTTGACGAGGATTACGATGTGGCACGGATCCTGCGTATGATCAATATTGAAACGGGAATCCGGATGGAGCCGGAAAAAACACTGATCCTGTTTGATGAGGTACAGGAAGCGCCCAAAGCGATCTCTTCGTTAAAGTATTTCTGCGAGAACGCGCCGGAGTATGCGGTGATCGCCGCCGGCTCCCTGCTGGGCGTGGCAATCCATTCGGGAGTTTCTTTCCCGGTCGGCAAGGTGGAAACCATGGATATGTATCCCATGTCCTTTCATGAATTCCTGGAGGCGATGGGAGAGGCGGCGCTGGCAGAGCTTCTTTCGGAAAAAGATCATGCTGCCATAAATGTTTTTGCGGATAAATATATTCACTGGCTGAAGCTGTATTATTTTATCGGCGGAATGCCGGAGGCTGTGAACGATTATGCGGAGAACGGAGATATCACTGCTGTCCGGGAGATTCAGAAGCAGATTCTCAATCTGTATGAAAGTGATTTCAGTAAGCATACGCCGGACACAGAGCTTGCAAGGCTGAGAATGGTGTGGAATTCTGTTCCCATTCAGCTGGCGAAGGAGAACCGGAAATTTTTCTTCGGTCAGATCAGACAGGGGGCACGGGCGAAGGATTTTGAACTGGCAATCGAATGGCTGCTGGACTGCGGGCTTGTGGGAAAGGTTTATCGGGTGGAAAAACCGGCGGTGCCGCTGAAGGCATATGTGGATTTCTCCGCGTTTAAGCTTTTCCTGCTGGACGTGGGACTTCTGGGGGCCATGAGCGAGCTGGACGCCCGTTCCATTCTGGAAGGAAACGAATTATTTACAGAATTTAAGGGCGCGCTGACGGAGCAGTACGTATATCAGCAGCTCGTTGCGGAAACCGGGTATACTCCGTACTATTTTTCGTCCTCTTCCCATACGGAAATTGATTTTCTGATACAGAAGGAAGGGGAAGTGGTTCCGGTTGAGGTAAAAGCGGAAGAAAATTTAAGAGCGAAGAGCCTGCGGGCATACTGTGAGAAATATCATCCCCGGTACGCGGTCCGTATTTCCATGGCGAATTACAGACAGCAGGACTGGCTGCTGAATCTGCCGCTTTACGCGGTGGAAAATCTGTAGAAGTTGGATCGCCAGGAAACGAAAGATCTGGTATGATAAAAATAAATTTACAATCCTGACAAACAATACGCAGAATATTTATTGCGATGTGTTTGAAAAGGGATAATACTGTTTGGACAGAAAAAGTAAAATACAAAAGGGAGTGTAACAAGGCAAAGCTTCGGCGAAACGTTAGTTTCAGCAAAACACTGGTTTTGCGCTGCTCCCGGAATGGAGGAAACGATGCCCTGTACAACAATACTGGTAGGAAAAAAAGCGTCCTATGACGGATCGACGATGATCGCGAGAAACGACGATTCGGGCGCGGGACATTTTACCCCGAAGAAATTCGTGGTGGTAAGGCCGGAAGAACAGCCGAAGGTTTATCAGTCGGTGATCTCCCATGTGAAAGTGGAGCTTCCCGAAAATCCCATGCGCTATACCGCGGTGCCGAACGCCGTGGAGGGCGAGGGGATCTGGGCCGCAAGCGGCGTCAATGAGGCGGGCGTGGGGATGACGGCCACGGAGACGATCACCTCCAATCCCCGGGTGCTCGGAGCTGACCCGCTGGTGGTCTATCAGCCTGCGGAGGATGGAAAGGAGGAGGCGCCCGGCGGCATCGGGGAGGAGGACATCGTCTGTCTGGTGCTTCCCTACATACGCAGCGCGAGAGAGGGCGTGAAGCGGCTGGGAAGCCTGCTGGAGCAGTACGGCACCTATGAAATGAACGGCATTGCCTTTCAGGATCCGGACGAGATCTGGTGGCTGGAGACCATCGGCGGCCACCACTGGATGGCCAGGCGGGTGCCGGACGAGGCTTACGTGGCGATGCCCAATCAGCTCGGCATCGACAGCTTCGACCTGGAGGACGCCTTTGGCGCGCAGAAAACGCATATGTGCTCCGCGGATCTGAAGGAGTTCATCGACGCCCATCACCTGGACCTGTCTCAGGACGGCGTTCTGAATCCCCGGGATGCCTTCGGCAGCCATGACGACGCGGACCATGTGTACAACACGCCCCGCGCCTGGTTCATGGAGCGGTATCTGAATCCCCATACCTGTAAGTGGGACGGGCCGGACGCGCGTTATACGCCCGTTTCCGACGACATTCCCTGGTGCATGGAGCCGGAGAAAAAGATCACAGTGGAGGATGTGAAATACCTGCTTTCCTCTCATTTTCAGGAAACGCCCTATGATCCTTACGCCTCCTACGGCGAGCATTCCATGCGGGGCGCGTATCGTTCCATCGGCGTCAACCGGACGGATTTCTGCGCCCTGATCCAGATGCGTCCGGGAAAGCCCGCGGGCTGCGGCGCTGTGGAATGGCTGGCCTTTGCCTCCAACGCCTTCAATGTGATGGTTCCCTTCTATGCGGATGTGGAGGAAACGCCGGAGTATCTGGCGAACACCACGGCAGAGGTATCCACGGACAATTTTTACTGGA
>CALWGL010000265.1 GCA_944380025.1 uncultured Lachnospiraceae bacterium | reverse complement strand
CTGGCGAGAAAGCTGTGGGACGAGGTGATGGCGGTGGCGGACGCCAGAGGAATCGCCACAAGGGGCTATGCTCCCACCTGCTGCAGCAGAAAGAACGCCCATCTGTCCACCCTGCAGGATCTGATGGCAAAGAGACATACGGAGATCGACATGTTCGCCGGAGCCATGATGCGGATGGGAAAGGAAGCGGGAATTCCCGTGCCGTACTGCGAGTATACATTTCATGCCATCAAGGCGCTGGAGGAAAAGAACGACGGGAAATTTGATTATTCCTGACGCGTCACGCTCCGGGAAAGGAGAAGAAGAATGGACTATAAAATCAATGAAAATCTGTGCCAGGCGAAGCTTTCGATCATCCGGCGGATCACCGACCTTGCGCAGGCGGAAAAGAAGCCGGGAGACCGGGTGGTGCTGTTTTCCAGCGGCCAGCCCGCCGATGAGGCGATCCCGCTGGAAATGGTGAAGGAATATACGGCAAGGGTGATTGACAAATATGGCTGCGAGGTGCTTCAGTACGGCGGACATAAGGGATATCCGGCCCTGATCCCCGAGATCCGCAGATTTCTCAACAAAGACGGCACTGTCGCCTCCAGAGAGGATGATTTTGTTATCACCTATGGCTCATCGGAAGCGATTTTTGCCGTCGGCAACGCTTTTATCCTCCCCGGGGACCGGGTGATCGTGGAGGATCCTACCTATCTGAATGCGACCAATTCCTTCCGCTACTGCGGCGCGGTTCTGGTTCCTGTCAAAACCGACCCGGACGGCGTGAACCTGGAAGCGCTGGAGGAAGCCATGAAGGGCGGCGCGGCCTTTTTCTATACCATTCCGAATTTCGGGAATCCTTCCAGCATCACCATGAGCCTGGAAAAGAGAAAGGCGGTTCATAAGCTGGCGGTGAAATATCAGATTCCGATTCTGGAGGACAATCCGTACGGCTATCTGAGATTTTCCGGAAACGAATATATCCCTCCCATCAAAAGCTTTGACAGGGAAGGCATTGTTCTTTATATGGGAACCTTCTCCAAGATCGTGGCGCCGGGCATGCGGTGCGGCTTCCTCTGCGCAAATAAAGAGCTGATTCCCAGATTTGTGGTATTCAAGGGAGTCTCCTCCAGCGGAAACATTAACTGGAGCCAGTATATTATCACGGAATTTCTGAAAAATGTGGACATGAACGAACATATCAGCAGAATCAGCGCCATCTATGAAAAGAAGGCGCTCGCCATGTACAATAAGATGAAGGAATGCTTCCATCCGGCCGTGCAGTATACCATGCCTCAGGGCGGCATGTTCATCTGGGCGAAGCTTCCGGACGGCGTGAGAGCGACGGATTTCTGCCTGGAGGCGGCAAAAAGGCTGAAGATCGCGGTGGTTCCGGGAAATGATTTCTTCATCGGAAGCCCGGAGGACTGCAGCTTTATCCGGCTGAATTTCTCCAAACCCTCTGTTGAGGACATCGAATACGGCATTGAAAAGCTGGGAGAGCTGACCTTCCGGTACTGCATCTGAGGATCGCCGGAACGGGCGGGGCCATGCATCCTTTGGATTAAAAAATATCAGATTTCAGGACAGGAGGGCAGTATGAAAAAGTTTTCAGTTGTGATATCAAGACAGTTTGGAAGCCTGGGACGTCCCATCGCGAAGGAAATGTCGGAGATCCTGGGCGTGGAATATTATGACAGGGACATCGTGACCATGGTGGCAAAGGAGCATAACATCACGATCCGGGAGGTCAGCAACCTGGAAGAAAAATTCTCCCGCTACGCTTTCATGAAATTCCCGCTGGGAAACGGAACGGTCGCGGCGCAGGATAAAATCTTTGATTCCACGGCAAGGATCATACGGGAGCTGGCGGAAAAGGAGAGCTGCATCATCGTGGGACGGTGTGCGGACGCGATCCTCGGCGACAATCCGGACAACGTGAACATTTTTATCTACGCGCCCTACGAGGAGAGGCTCGTGAACTGCGTCAACGAGCTCGGCATGGAGCCGAAGGAAGCCAGAAAGATGATCCGTGACGTGGACAAGGCGAGGAACGCGTTTCACATGAGATACGCCAAATATAAGCCGAACGATACCAACCACATGGACGTCATGATCAACAGCAGCCTCCTCGGCGTAAAGGGGACGGCGGAATATCTCTGCGAGATGGTGAAAAAGCGGTTCGCGGATGAGCCGGAGGAATGACGGATGGCGCTGTGTCCGCTGCCCGCCGGATGCCCGCATATCTGGGAGGCTGCCCCGCCCCTCCATGCGGCCCGCACGGGCTGCCGCATGGAGGGGCATATCGTGCAAGGCCGGAGGGCGTAAGAGCATCCTCCGGCTTTGTAAAACCTTCCCTGTCAGGATTCCAGCAGAAAATCCATGATATTCTTCTGCCGGATCCCGCCCCGGTTAATCCGCAGCAGGGTATCGGTGGACAGCACAAGCTTTTCATAGTTGTCGGAGATCGCCTCCAGAGGGCCGAATTCACGATCCATATTTTCAGGTGTGAGCACATAGCAGACCTGGATGTAGAGCCGCTCATCCGTCCTGCCGGCAACGAAATCCACCTCCGCCACACCCTGTTTTCCGATATGGACGTTCCATCCCCGGCGGAGAAGCTCCAGATAAACAGTGTTTTCCAGGACTCCGGCGATGTCGTTGTCCCGATAGCCCATGACCGCATGGCGCAGTCCGAGATCAGAGAGATAATATTTCTCCTGCGTTTCCAGAATCCGTCGGCCTTTGATGTCAAAACGTCTGACCTTATGAATCAAAAAAGCGTATTCAAGGGCTTTCAGGTAATTATATATCGTTTCCGTGCTCAGCTTCCGGCCCTGACTTTTTAAAAAATCAGAGATGGATTTGGCGGAAAAAGGGTTTCCAATATTGTCCATGAGGTAAAGGACAATACTCTCCAGCAATGCCGTATCCCGGATTCTGTTTCGGGCAATGACATCCTTCAGCAGCACGGAATTATAGATATCCTGGAGATACTGCATGATACGGCTTTCTTCCCATTTCATCTGATGGATTCCGGGCAGTCCGCCAAACCTGAGGAAGTCCGCGAAATGCTCTTCGCGGCTGAGTCCTGCTTCATCCGGATTTGTGGCCGCGAAATCCAGATATTCCTGAAAATCCAGCGGATAGACGCGGATTTCCACATAACGTCCCGCCAGCAGGGTAGCCAGTTCCCCGGAAAGCAGCCTGGCGTTGGAGCCCGTTACATAGATGTCACAGTCAAAATCCACCCGAAGGGAATTGACGACCTTTTCCCAGGAGTCCACCTCCTGAATCTCATCCAACAACACATAGAGCATTCCGTTTATGCTTTCTGCCCGCCTGGAAATTTCCGCATAGAGCGCCCGAAAATCCCTCAGTGCTTCATAACGCAGGGACTCGAAATTGATGGAGATAATGTTGGATGTCGGCACGCCCCGTTTAAGAAGCTCTTCTCTGGTCAGCTCCAGCAGTGCGCTTTTTCCGGACCGGCGCATTCCGGTGATAATTTTGACAACGGGCTTATCCATAAAATCCCGAATCTGCCGCATATACCGCTCCCGTGCAATCATACCTGCCATATTCGCTCACCTCGCTTCCTTTTTCTTTTATTATAGAATATGATACGAAAAACATCAATAGTTTCTTGCATATAAGAAACTTTTTGTATTTTATCAGATTATTTCCTGTATAAAAGAAAATGCTACGCAACTTCACCGGAGAATCCGTCATTTGGTCAGCGGTTCCGGCTGAAAATGAAAAATTTCAGGGGCAGATACTCATACGAGTCACATCTGCCCCTGTCTGAACCGCACATGGTATACATTTTTAATGCCTCCGGCCGCCGCGTGTTCTCGGGATAATCAGGTGTGAGACCGGACACCGGCGATACAGCCTGAAACAGGCCATAATCCTCCCGGAACCGGAAGCTTTTTTTATTATAATCCTGAAAATGGGGTTTGACAAGTGCGGACGGGTGTGTTACAGTGACAATAGTTTTGAAGAAATGAATCATTTTCCAAAAACTGGGAAGGGAAGAAGTAGGAGAAAGCGCAGGCCCACAGAAAGCAGCCGGTTGATGAGAGGCGCGGGAGAAGCTGATCTGAATACATCCCGGAGTTCTGCACCCAAACCGAAAGGGAGTAGGCTGCAGCGGAGGCGCCCGTTATCGTGCGAAGAGTATCGCGATCGCATCCGGACTGCAGCTGGATGGGGAGCCGTACTTGATGAGGCAGCCGGCGCGAGCCGTCTGTGAAGAAAGGTGGTAACACGATGAGAATCGTCCTTTCTCCTGAAATGGGAGAGGGGATTTTTTTATGCCTGAAAAAGTAAATTGTAGTGCCGCTGAAGCGGCAGAAAGGAAAGGTAAAATATGCAGGTATTTGAGGAACTGAGAGCGAGAGGGCTGCTGGCGCAGCTGACGGATGAGGAAGAGATCCGGGAGATGGT
>CALWGL010000264.1 GCA_944380025.1 uncultured Lachnospiraceae bacterium | reverse complement strand
GCTTTCCATCGTGCAGGATGATTTTTCCGGCTACGATCTGGCGGGCATGATGAACCTGAGAAGCTATTATGAGAAAAACCGCCCGGCGGATGTGAACTATACGGTATCCGGCTATCCGACGAACAATATGACGGTGCTGCAGGCCATTGACGCCACGGAACTGATCTATCAGTCGGATGCGCCGGATCCGCGCAGGCTTTTCATGGTCCGGGACAGCTTTGCCGGCGGCATGGCGCCCGTGCTGGCGTCCAGCTTTTCCTATACTTATATGCCGCACTGGAACGGCTGCTTTGAACAGTCCATGATCGATGAACAGCAGCCCGATATCTTTGTCTATGAGGTGGTGGAGAGGCGGCTGGATATCCTGCTTACTTTCCGGCTGTCTGACTGATCCGCGGAGCTTCGGAAAGGAA
Organism: uncultured Lachnospiraceae bacterium; assembly: GCA_944380025.1. Taxonomy (GTDB): domain Bacteria; phylum Bacillota; class Clostridia; order Lachnospirales; family Lachnospiraceae; genus Eisenbergiella. The sequence continues at coordinate 4,038 of CALWGL010000264.1, read as the reverse complement.
GATAGATATGGCAAACAAAGGAAAACAGAGCAGCTTCGTGATGCAGGCAGGCATCCTGGCTGCGGCCGGGATCATCTGCAAGATCATCGGGATCCTGTACAGAAGCCCCCTGGCGCATGTGATCGGGGACGAGGGGAACGGCTATTATTCTTCGGCCTATGAGATCTATACCATTATCCTCCTGGTTTCCTCCTACAGCATCCCGTCCGCGATCTCCAAGGTGATCGCACAGCAGCTGGCGCTGGGGAGGTACCGGAATGCCAGGAAGATCTTCCACTGCGCGCTGCTCTACGTGGTCGTGGTCGGGGGAGCGGCAAGCATTCTGACACTGGCCTTTGCCGATGTGCTGGTGGGAGGCAATTCGGTGCCGGTGCTGCGTATTTTTGCGCCTACCATTTTCTTCTCCGGGCTTCTCGGGGTGCTGCGCGGTTATTTTCAGGCGCACGGCACGATGGTGCCCACCTCCTTTTCCCAGATCCTGGAACAGGTCCTGAATGCGGTGATCAGCATTCTTGCGGCCTTTCTTCTCATGCGCACGGTGTCGGGGCGGGATGATACCACCAGGGCCATATACGGGGCGTCCGGAAGCGCCGTCGGAACGGGAGCCGGCGTGCTCTTCGCCCTTGTGTTCATGGTGTTCATCCTGCTGCTGAACCGCCCCATCATCGCGAAGCGGGAGCGGCGGGACCGGAGCGGGGAGCTTCTGGAAACGAAAGAGGTTTTCCGCATCATCATCACCATGGTAACGCCCATCATCCTGAGCACCTTCATCTACAACTGCAACAGTTCGCTGAACCTGACGCTGTACACCAGGATCATGGAATATGTAAAGGGAATCCCGGAGGCGGACGCCTATACGCAGTACGGTCTGTTTTCCGGAAAGGCAAAGCAGATCTCCAACATTCCCATCGCTCTGGCTTCCGCCATGTCCACGGCGATGATCCCGGGGATCTCCGGAAGCTTTGCCAGAAGGGATATCCGGGAGACCAATCGGAAGATCGCCATGGCTGTAAGGACCACCATGCTGATCTCCATTCCGGCCGCGATGGGACTTGCGGTGCTCGCGAAACCGGTGGTGCTGCTTCTCTACCCGCAGAAGGAATCGGTGGACATGGTTTCCTGGCTGCTTTCGGGACTGAGCATCAGCGTGGTCTTTTATGCGGTCTCCACCATATCCAACGGCGTTCTGCAGGGGATCGGGAAGGTGAATCTGCCCGTGATCAACGCCGCCGCCGCGCTGGTGATCCAGACAGCGGTGCTGGTGCCGCTTCTGCTGTTTACGGACCTGGGACTTCACAGCCTGGTGATCGCCACCGTTCTGTATTCCTTCCTCATGTGCATCCTGAACGGGATTTCCGTGCGGAAGGAGCTGAGATACCGGCAGGAGGCGGTGAAGACCTTCTGCATTCCCTTCTGGGCTTCCGTGATCATGGGAGGGGCGGCTTTCGGCGTCTATCACGGCCTGTATCTGCTGATCCCGGTGAACGTGATCTGCCTGGCCGCAGCTCTCCCGGCAGCTGCGGCCGTCTATTTTGTCCTCGTGATCAAAATGAGGGCGGTGGAGGAACGGGAGCTCAGGGCTCTGCCTGCAGGCGCGTTTCTCGTCAGAGCCGCCCGCAGACTCCGGCTGCTCTGAGAGGAAATGGGGAAGGGGCTGGACGGATCCGGACAGGCGCAGTACAATAGGGAAAGCTTTGATGAGAAGATTGAAGGAGAAAGATCCATGGCAGAAATACAGAAGAGCACAGCAGTCCGCCGCCGCGCGGCCGTCCTCTGTCTGACCGCCGTCCTGGCGGCATCGGTTTCGGCGGGCTGCGGACCGGAGCAGACGGAAGAGACACAGGCCGCTGCCGTACAGGAGACGCAGGAGGCGCAGGAGAGCGCGGCCCCTGCGGAGCAGGTGCCGGCGGAAGCCGGGGAGCAGACCGGTGAGGAAAGCGGGGCTCTGCCGGAAAACGACGGGATGCACAGCTTTCTCACAGGAGAGCCGGCGGATGAACAGGAGGTACAGAAGCGTCCGCTCGCCGTGATGTTCAACAACCGCGAGGAGGGCTGCCCGCAGTATGGGATCGGAGCCGCCTCCATCGTTTACGAAGCACCCGTGGAGGGAAGGATCACCCGCCTGATGGGGCTGTTTGAGGACTATGAGGAGCTGGACCGCATCGGATACATCCGATCCAGCCGGGATTATTTTGTATACTGCGCGCTGGAATACGATGCCATCTACGCCCATTTCGGACAGGCGACGCCCTATGTGGGGGATCTGATCAACAGCGACCGGGTGGACAACATCAGCGGCGCCGTGGCGGGGATCGACCATCCGGCGCGGGATACCTTTCTGCGCACCAGCGACAGGAAGGCGCCCAATAATGTATACATCGACGTGGAAGGGCTGACGCAGGATATCAGCCGGTTTGACTACAGCCTGACTTATCACGATACCCACAAGGCCAAATTCGCCTTTGCGGAGGACGGGGAGGAGGCGGAAAATGCCGGCCAGATCCCTGCCTTAGTGCTCTATCCGGGCGGGAAGGAAAGCGGTCTGGCAAACGGCTACAGCCTGGTGGAGGCGAGATTCGAATACAATGAGGAAGACGGGAAGTATTACCGTTTTCAGTACGGCGGCCCTCAGATCGATGAGAAGACCGGAGAACAGCTGGCATATGACAACGTGATCTTTCAGTACTGTCACGGAGAGGTGCGGGATGAGAACGACTATCTGGCGTTCGGACTGCACGGGGACAATGGAATGAAGGTTCAGGTATTCACCGGCGGAACCATGACGGAAGGAACCTGGTCCCGCTATTCCGACAATGACCCCGCTTACTATACGGACAGCGAAGGAGAGCCGATCGAACTGAATCAGGGGAAGACCTGGATCTGCCTGATCTGGCAGGATTATGCGGACGATGTGGCTTTTGAATAAGAACGGAGGGAACGGATGAAGCGGATATGGAACAGCCTGCGCCTGGCCTTTTCGATGTATTCCATCATACCGGCGCGTCAGACGGAAAAAACGAAGGAAAATATGAGGTATCTTCTCTGCTTTGTGCCCTGGGTGGGGGCGGTCATGGCGTTCCTGATCGCGCAGTGGCGCATCGTCCATCCCTATCTGCTGGACTATGAGCTGCTCCGTTCGGTGGTCTGCGTGATGATCCCTCTGCTGCTCTCCGGCGGTGCGCATATGGACGGCTTTTTCCGGACGGTGGACGCGCTCTGCTCCCACCAGCCGAGAAAGGGCAAGCTGGATATCCTGCAGGATTCTCACAGCGGTTATTTTGCCATCATCACCTGCGTCAGCTATTTTCTGCTGATCGTGGGGCTGTGGAGCGAGATGCCCATTGACGGCTGGCCGGTGGTGGTGTTCGGGTTCATCCTTTCCCGTTCCCTGTACGGCCTGTCCATTCTGTGGCTTCCCCACACGAGGGAGAGCAAATGCTCCCTGTATGTGCCGGATGACGGAAGAGGAAAGCTGGCGGGAACGGCCGTGCTGGCTCTGTATACGGTCCTGTGCGTATTTTTCATGCTGCGTATGAACCTTTCGGTGGGCCTTGGCTGCCTCGCGGGCGCGGCGATCGCGTTCCTATACTACTGCTGGGTGGCGTTCCGGCATTTCGGAGGGATCACGGAGGATATCGCGAGCTTTTTCGTACAGGTCTGTGAGATCCTGGTCCCGCTCATGGCGCTTCTGGTTTACCGGATGCCCACGGATCTTTCCGCCTTCTGACGGGAGAGGCGGCCGGTCTTCGGGGAGGCGGCACGGAACACAGCTTTATCATCATTTTAGGAAGGAAGGCGTATTGTCATGATATCAGAAAAGTACAGATCCATGCTCGGCGGAAAATCCATGATCCGGACGCTCTCCGAGTTCGCGGCAAAAAGGGGAGCCGAGATCGGCTATGAGAACGTGTTTGATTACAGCCTGGGAAACCCTTCGGTCCCTGTGCCGCAGGAATTTACAGACTGCTGCATCCGTCTCCTCCGGGAAAAGGATCCCATGCAGATTCACGGCTACAGCCCCAGCCTGGGGATCTGGTC
>CALWGL010000263.1 GCA_944380025.1 uncultured Lachnospiraceae bacterium | reverse complement strand
GCAAACGCCGGCGTGGACACCATCTGCGTCCTTTCCGGAGAAGCCTCCATGGACGATATCCGGAAATGGGACGGCGAGCCCACCTGGATCTTTCAGGATGTGAAGGAGATCGACGAAAAACTCCGGAATTTCATAGCTGATCCTTAATAGCCGATCATCGGTATGGATACCGGCGTCTGCTCATATGCGGGCTTCTCCCCGTTCTTCACCGCGTACAGGACCTCCGCCGTCTGCCTGGCCGCTTCCATCAGCTCCTTCTCCGGCTGCATGCAGATGTCCACCATGCCGATCTGATAATTTTCTCCGTCAAATCTTCCCAGACAGAACTGGTCGTTATACTGGAACCAGTGCGCGCCCACGCCGTACGGATGCTGCGCCACCTTTTCCACATAATGCCGGAACATCACCGCCCTCTGATCCTGGCCGGTCACTCCCTTCAGGCCCGTGGCCGTCAGTCCCCGGTCCAGCGCGCCGCAGTGGAACTCTCCCATCAGGATGGGCAGATCCACGCCCGCGTTTTTCACGAAATCCATATCCTTCGTGGGGTCAAAATCATAGCAGTTGATGGAAAACACGTCAAAGTACTCCCAGCCTGCCATCATATCCCGGTTATAGGCCTTGGACCAGCGAAGCCCCAGATTCAGATGGTTCGGATCCACCCTCCGGCAGGCTTCGGCCGGCACCCTGCTGTACTCCCGGATCAGGAAAACAGAATATTCCCGCAGATCCTTTTCCGCCCCCGGATAATGCTCCAGACAGCCGTCAACAGGCTTTTCCAGGTCTGAAAAATCCGCAAACGCGGTTCCCCACACCTGATTCAGCGCCGAAATGCTTCCGTAGCGTTCCTTCAGAAATCCGATCAGCCCCCGTCTGCAGCAGGTATCCGCCGGATTGCGCAGCACCTCGTCCGCGATGGCCAGATCCTCCACGAAATTAAACTCCGGCTCGTTTCTCAGGAAATATCCGATCAGCCAGGGATCGTCCTTCCAGCCCTCCAGCTGCTTCGCGTAGATTTCCGCGTTTCTTTGGTATTCCTCCGACAGCACGTCCGGAAAATCCCGGAAGATCAGCGTCTTCGTCATGGGAAAACCGGGAAGCTCCCTTACATAGGGCAGACTGTCCTGACCGTCGTTCACATGCAGTCCCGGAAAATTCCCCTGGGAATTGATGCCGCTCCCCTTCAGGGAACGCATGGCGATCTCCTCCCATTTTTTCTTCCAGTCCTTCCCGTATACCCGCTTCAGGTTCACGCCCGCGAAATTCAGGATCCTGAAATGCTCCGGCTTCATGTAGGCCGTCCTCTGTCTGACGCCCTCCTGCCAGAATTCCTCCCACTGCGGATCCTCCCTGTCCGGAAGCCAGTCGCAGACCGTCTCAAAGCCGTCCACCCGGCAGCCGTCTCCCGGCCTTGTCCCGCAGGGACCCAGAGAAAAATAATCGCAGCCATCCGGATCCACCAGATGCCATCTTCCGTCCTCTGTCTTGATGGTGGAGAAAAAGCCGCTTCCCTCCTTCAGCTTTCTCGTGCTGTCCCCGCCCCAGCGGTTCCAGGAAGGAACCGAATAGGACGCCGGCCCCTCCTGGGCCGCAAGCTCCTTTTTCAGTTCTTCCAGCGAATGGATCTTTCCCGGCCATTCCTTTTCCTTCCACTGACCGAATTCATCCACCACCTTTTTATCCGGAATGGGAAATTCCTGCGGTTTTTCCTGAGAGGTATAAAAACCGCTCAGACGTACCCTGACATCATGATATACCTTTTCGATTCCCAGCTCAAAGCGCGCCGCGTCTTCCCTCTTCATGCGGTGTCCGTGACATACCAGCTTCAGCGTTCCGGGCGTCCGGTTCGTATAGATCGTGCTGTTGTCAAGCAGGCTAAGATCCAGGCAGATTCTGGTCTGAAAATGCGGAAGCAGGCCGAACCGCAGATAAAGCTTCTCTTTATCCGCCCCTTTCTCAAAACAGCGGAACATCATGGCGGCCGAATGATCCTCCAGCACCTCCACATCCCCGATCACATACCGGTCTTTTGTTTCCAGAAGCTGCGGCAGGCTGATCCCTCCGCCTTCTTTCCCGAGAAGGATCTCGCAGGAATCCTCTCCGGCTTCCAGCATTTGTGCGTTTTTCAGCAGTTGCGCATTTCTCAGTTTTCCCTTTGTCCAGTCGATCTTCATTTCAGATTTTCCTCCTGTTCTGCCGCATCAGGGCGCACATTTTTTTATCGGATCCTTTCCAGATATTCCTTCGACAGGATCCGGTTGATATTCAGCGCGAACAGCAGCGTAGCCGTGGCCGCCGAGATAATGTCCGAAACCGGCTCCGCATAGTAGATTCCCATCACGCCGAAGAAACGGGGCAGGATCAGCGCCAGCGGCACCAGCAGGATCACCTTCCGGAACATGGCGATAAACAGAGAGATCCCCGCCTGCCCCAGAGACAAAAAGGACGGCTGGATCCCGTTCTGCAGGCCGAAGAACAGCATGCCGAACAGGAAAATGGGCATCACCTTTCCCACCAGGGCGATCAGCTCCGGATCATTGCTGAACAGCGAGGCATAAAACTCCGGAACCACCATCGCCGTCATGTTTGCCAGAAAAGATATGGTAAAGCTCACCCCGATCATGCTCAGGCAGATCTTTTTTGTCCGGGCAAAATTCCCGGCCCCGTAGTTGTAGCTGATGATGGGCTGGACTCCCTGCGTAAAACCGGTCAGCGGCGCGGAGAACAGCTGCAGCACGCTCTGCATGATGGTAATGGAACCCACATACAGATCCCCGCCGTACCTCTGCATGCCGCTGTTTAACACGATGGTGACAAGGCTTTCCGTGGAACTCATGATAAAGGGGGAGATTCCCAGCGAAAAGGTCTGCCCGATGATCCTGGATTCCGGCTTCAGATTCCGCAGCATCAGGCGGATGGAGGATTTCCCGCTCACCAGAAAGCCCACGTTCCAGGCCGCGCTCATGGCCTGGGAGATCACCGTGGCAATGGCCGCTCCCCGCACGCCCCAGCCGAATACGAAGATAAAGATCGGATCCAGAACAATATTGATCACCGCCCCGATCACGATGGAAAGCATGGCCGTCCTCGGCTTTCCCTGACAGATGATAAACGGGTTCAGCCCCAGCGCCAGCTGGACAAACCAGGTTCCAAGCAGATAAATGGTCAGATAATCGCAGGCATATCCGATCGTGGCATCGCTGGCCCCGAACAGATACAGAAGCGGCCTCTGCCAGATCAGGAACACCGCCATCAAAAGCACGCTGAATGCCGTCAGCAGAAACGCGCCGTTTCCCAGGATCTTTTCCGCATGCTTCTGATCCCCCTTTCCCATCCAGATGGCCGCAAGCGGCGCGCCGCCCCTTCCCACGAAGGCCGAAAACGCCGAGATCAGCGTGATGATCGGAAAGGTCACCCCCACTCCCGTCAGCGCCGCCGCGCCCACTCCTTCGATATGCCCTATGTAGATCCGGTCCACAATGTTATAAAGAATATTGATGACCTGCGCGATGACGGACGGAACCGCCATCGTCACCATCAGCTTTGGAATACTTTCCGTCGCGAATCTCTGCTCACTCTGCGTCTGCATGTTTTTTTATCTCCTTTTCCATGACAACCATAGTATAGTTTTCCTGTTCAATCTGTACTCCGGTCGGAAAAAAACCGTTTTTTCTCCAGAAGCCTTCGCTTTCCTTATTTCCACGAATAAAGGCAAGACGGATATATCCAAAACCATTCCGAACCAGATATTTCTCTGTCTCCCTTATAATTTTACTTCCAATTCCCTTTCCCTGATGAACGCGCTCCATCATAAACAACCCGATAAAAGCCGTTTTTTCATTCGGATACTGGAAAATCAGATCCATTACTGCAATCAGTTTTTCTTCCCCATAAAATCCCAGAAAAAATTTATCTTCCATTCCTTTTCCCCTGGGCAGCATTTTCATGTCATCCAGCACAGTCTTTTTCTCCGGAACAATATTCATATGCTGAAAATAGAATGGATTACTTTTATAAACTTCGAAAACTTCATCAATATCTGTATCATTCAGAACCCTGACCTCAAAACTTTCTGAAAGCTCCCTTATATCTCTCATCCAAATCTCCTTTAGTCATTTTTTTGTACTCATCCTGATCCAAATCTTCCGCAACAATAATAATACTCCAAATCAAATGATCTATAAACATTAAAATTTCCGCTTGCTCTATTTTTTGAAACATGATACATTCAATATACGAACAACAATCGAAGTCCACTTCTGATTCATGCAGGAAAACATATGCTTTTTCCTCTGTCATCGTGATGGAATCTGATTTTTTGGTTCTGTTTTCTCCTAAATCTTTTTGTATCTTATTTTTCATTGATCATTCCTTTCAGAAAATATTTTTTATTTTTCCAGTATCATATTTATTCTCATATTACATTTTAAGTTTCCTTTCGGTTGTTGTTTTGCTT
>CALWGL010000262.1 GCA_944380025.1 uncultured Lachnospiraceae bacterium | reverse complement strand
GAATATATTGAAACTAACGGATTTCTGTGGAAAAATGAGGGGCGGAAGACGGAAAGATGCACAATTTTCTCCGGGCGTTCCGGAGACGGTGGGCGAAAAACGAAACTTTCTGCCCAAAACAGAACAATTTCTGCAAAAACGGTCAAAATATGAATACAACTTTGAGAAAATAAATGATACAACTTGACGCGCCTGGCGTTTCCGCCTGCGGGAGGCGTGATTTCCCGACGGGAAAGGGCAGGAGAGGAGGAGCGGTTTGGAAAAGGAAACAAAATACCTGCAGCTTGCCGCCCTTCTGCGGGAAAGCATTCAGGAAGGGGAGCTGAAGCCGGGAGAGAAGCTGCGCTCGGAAAACGAGCTGACAGCGGCGTACGGCTGTTCCCGGCAGACCATGCGGCACGCGCTCAGCCTGCTGGAAGAGGAGGGGCTCCTTACGCGCCGGCGGGGGAGCGGCACCTATGTGAAGGGCTTCCGGGAAATGCCGCCGGAGAACCGGACAAGGATCGCGGTGATCTCCACCTATGTGGACAGCTACATTTTCCCCAGGACCATACAGGGGATCGAGAATTATCTGTTTGAAAGAGGCTACTCCGTTCAGATCGCCTTTACCAACAATCTTCTGGAGCGGGAACGGATCGTGCTGGAGGATATTATCAGCAGGGACGACGTGGGCGGGATCATCATGGAGGCCACCAAAAGCGGCCTGTCCAATCCCAATCTTCCCCTGATCCGGACGCTGGCGGAGCGGGGCATTCCCATCCTGTTCATCAACAGCTACTACCGGGAGCTGCCGCTGCCGCATGTGACGCTGAACGACCGTCAGGCGGCGGAGCGGGCGGTGGAGTATCTGGCGCAGGCGGGGCATAAGAGGATCGGAGCCCTGATGAAGCTTGACGACGGGCAGGGGCACCTGAGATATGAGGGCTATCTGACCGCGTGCCGGAGGCTGGGGATCCCGGCGGGGGACCGCGGGACCATGTGGCTGGATACGGAAGGGGAGAAGAATTTTTCCGATTACCGGGCGGCGATCCTGCGTTCCTTCCGGGACTGCACGGCTGTTTTCTGCTATAACGACAAGCTGGCTTTTCTGCTGGAGGGCCTTCTGAAGGAGGAAGGGCTTGCCATTCCGGAGGACATTTCTCTGATCAGCGTCGATGACTCGGAGCTTGCGGAGCTGTCGGATACCCGGCTGACGAGCGTTCATCATCCGGCTGACCGGCTTGGCGGGAAGGCGGCGGAGAATCTGCTCGCCCTGATGAAGAACAGGTGCTTCGACGCGACCTGCGAATTTGAAGCGGGGATCGTGGAGAGGGACTCGGTGAAAAGGCTGCTATGATCTTTTCAGTATAGATAACAGAGAAACCAAAACAAGGAGGTAAAGAAACATGAAAACAGGAGCAAATTACAAGTTCTGGTTCTGCACCGGTTCCCAGGATCTGTACGGGGACGAGTGCCTGAGAAAGGTGGCGGAGCATTCCGCGAAGATCGTGGAGGGCTTAAACGCTTCGGGAAGGCTTCCCTTTGAAGTGGTATTAAAGCCCACCCTGATCGATCCGGCCACCATCAGAAGAACTCTGAACGCGGCAAACGAGGATCCGGAGTGCGCGGGCGTCATCACCTGGATGCACACCTTCTCCCCGGCCAAGATGTGGATCCTGGGCCTGAAGGAGTACAGAAAGCCTCTCTGCCATCTGCACACCCAGTTTAATGAAGAGATCCCCTATGACACCATCGACATGGATTTCATGAATGAAAATCAGTCCGCCCACGGCGACAGGGAGTACGGCCATATCGTATCCCGCATGGGCATCGAGCGCAAGGTGATCGTGGGCCACTGGGCAAATCCCGCCGTGCAGGACGCGCTGGGAAGCTGGATGAGAACGGCCATCGGCGTGATGGAGTCTTCTCACATCAGAGTCTGCAGGATCGGCGACAACATGAACAACGTTGCCGTGACCGAAGGCGACAAGGTGGAAGCGGAGATCAAGTTCGGCTGGGAGATCGACCATTACTGCGTGAACGACGCGGTGGAATACGTGGACGCCGTGGCGCAGGGCGATGTGGACGCGCTGGTTGAGGAATATTACAGCAGATACAACATCCTTCTGGAGGGAAGAGATCCGGAGGAATTCAGAAGACATGTGGCGGAGCAGGCCAGGATCGAGATCGGTCTGGAGAAGTTCCTGGAGGACGGAAACTATCAGGCCATCGTGACCCATTTCGGCATGCTGGGCGGCCTGAAGCAGCTTCCGGGCCTTGCCATCCAGAGACTGATGGAGAAGGGCTACGGCTTCGGCGGAGAAGGCGACTGGAAGACCGCGGCCATGGTGCGCCTGATGAAGATCATGGCGGCCGGCACCCCGAACGCGAAGGGTACCTCCTTCATGGAAGACTACACCTACAACCTGGTTCCCGGTAAGGAAGGCGTACTGGAAGCGCACATGCTGGAGGTCTGCCCGACCATCGCGGACGGCCCGATCTCCATCAAGGTACAGCCCCTTTCCATGGGGAACAGAGAGGATCCCGCCCGTCTGGTATTCACCTCCAAGACAGGCCCTGCGGTAGCCACCTCCCTGGTGGATCTCGGAAACCGCTTCCGCCTCATCATCAACGCGGTGAACTGCAAGAAGTGCGAGAAGGAAATGCCCAAGCTTCCCGTCGCTACGGCCTTCTGGACGCCCGAACCGGATCTGGCGGTCGGAGCGCAGGCCTGGATCCTCGCGGGCGGCGCGCATCATACCGCATTCTCCTATGACCTGACCGTCGATCAGATGGTTGACTGGGCGGACGCCATGGGAATCGAGAGCGTGGTCATCGATAAGAACACTACCATCAAGGGGCTGAAGAACGAGCTTCGCTGGAACAGCGTGTATTACAGATAATAAAAAACGCGGCGCCGGGGCTCCGGCTTCGGCGCGCGTTTCCCGGCGAAACGCGCCGGGATGAAGGAGGGAATGGAAATCATGGATATCAGGCAGATGATTTTGGAGGGGAAGACCACCCTGGGAATCGAATTCGGTTCCACCAGGATCAAGGCGGTTCTGATCGGAGAGGACAACGCTCCGATCGCCTCCGGCGATCATGAGTGGGAAAACCGCTATGAAAACAATATCTGGACCTACAGCAAGGAGGATATCTGGACGGGCCTGCAGGACTGCTATGCCAACATGGCAAGGGACGTGCAGGAAAAATACGGCGTTACCCTGACGACGGTGGGCGCGCTTGGCTTCAGCGCCATGATGCACGGCTATCTTCCTTTTGATAAAAACGGGGAGATGCTGGTGCCCTTCCGTACCTGGAGGAACACCATCACGGAAGAGGCTTCCGTAAAGCTGACGGAGGCGTTTCATTTCAATATTCCGCAGAGGTGGAGCATTGCCCACCTGTACCAGGCGATCCTGAACGGGGAGGAGCATGTGAAGGATATCGCGTACCTGACCACTCTGGCGGGCTACGTGCACTGGAAGCTGACCGGAAGGAAGGTTCTCGGCATCGGCGAAGCCGCCGGCATGCTTCCCATCGACGCGCAGACGAAGCAGTACAGCGCGGCCATGATCGACACCTTTGAAAAGCTGATCGCGGACAAGGGTTATCCCTGGACGATTTCCGATATCCTGCCGGAGATCCTCCTTGCGGGCGAGCCTGCGGGCACGCTGACGGAGGAAGGCGCGAAGCTTCTGGATGTGAGCGGAAACCTGCAGGCAGGAATCCCCGTCTGCCCTCCGGAGGGAGACGCGGGAACCGGAATGACGGCTACCAACAGCGTGGCAAAACGCACCGGCAACGTATCCGCCGGAACCAGCGTATTTGCCATGGTGGTTCTGGAAAAGGACCTGGAAAAGGTGCATCCGGAGATCGACATGGTGACCACGCCGGACGGAAGCGCGGTGGCCATGGTGCACTGCAACAACTGCACCTCCGACCTGAACGCCTGGATCAGCCTTTTTGCGGAATTTACGGAGGCCTTCGGCATGAAGGTGGACAGAAACGATCTGTTCGGCACCCTGTACCGCAAGGCTCTGGAAGGAGATCCGGACTGCGGCGGCCTGCTTGCCTACAACTATTTTTCCGGAGAGCATATCACCGGCTTTGAAGAGGGCCGTCCGCTGTTCGTGAGAAATCCGGAAAGCCGCTTCAATCTGGCGAACTTCATGCGCGTGCATCTGTTCACCTCCCTGGGCGCCCTGAAGACCGGCCTGGACATCCTCCTGAAGGAGGAAGGCGTACAGATCGACCGCCTGATGGGCCACGGCGGCCTGTTCAAGACGAAGGAAGTGGGCCAGAAGATCCTGGCCGCGGCCGTCAACGCGCCCGTTACCGTCATGGAGACGGCGGGAGAGGGCGGCGCGTGGGGCATTGCCCTGCTGGCCTCCTATATGCTGCATAAGCAGGAAGGGGAAAGCCTCGCCGATTTCCTGAACCGCGCCGTATTCGTCGGACAGGAGGGCGTGACGCTCAGCCCGGATCCGAAGGATGTGGAGGGCTT
>CALWGL010000261.1 GCA_944380025.1 uncultured Lachnospiraceae bacterium | reverse complement strand
AGGAGTGCGCAATGTCTGAAACAACAGCAAAGAATGAAGTATATCAGCCGATGACCTTTGACGCGATCAGGATCGGGCTGGCCTCTCCCGAAAAGATCAGGGAATGGTCCAGAGGCGAGGTGCAGAAGCCGGAGACGATCAACTACCGGACGCTCAAGCCGGAGCGCGACGGCCTGTTCTGCGAGCGCATTTTCGGGCCCACAAAGGACTGGGAGTGCCATTGCGGAAAATATAAGAAGATCAGATACAAAGGCGTTGTCTGCGACCGCTGCGGCGTTGAGGTGACCAAGTCCAGCGTCCGCAGAGAGCGGATGGGCCACATCGAGCTGGCTGCTCCCGTTTCCCACATCTGGTACTTTAAGGGAATCCCCAGCCGTATGGGACTGATCCTGGATCTTTCTCCCAGGGTGCTGGAGAAGGTGCTTTACTTCGCTTCCTATATCGTTCTGGACAAGGGAGAAAGCAATCTGGAATATAAGCAGGTGCTTTCCGAGAAGGAATATCAGGACGCCAGGGAGACCTGGGGAAATAAATTCCGTGCCGGAATGGGCGCGGAGTCCATCAAGGAGCTGCTCCTTGCCATCGATCTGGAAAAGGAGGCGGCGGAGCTGAAGGAGGGCCTGAAGGATTCCTCCGGCCAGAAGCGGGCCAGGATCATCAAGCGCCTTGAGGTGGTGGAGGCCTTCCGCGAATCCGGAAACCGTCCCGAGTGGATGGTGCTGGATGCGATCCCGGTGATTCCTCCGGATCTTCGTCCCATGGTACAGCTGGACGGCGGCCGTTTCGCCACCTCCGACCTGAACGATCTGTACCGCAGGATCATCAACAGAAACAACCGTCTGAAGAGACTTCTGGAGCTGGGCGCTCCGGATATCATCGTCCGCAATGAAAAGAGAATGCTGCAGGAAGCGGTGGACGCGCTGATCGACAACGGCAGAAGGGGACGTCCGGTAACGGGCCCCGGAAACCGTGCGCTGAAATCCCTGTCCGACATGCTGAAGGGAAAGTCCGGACGTTTCCGTCAGAACCTGCTGGGAAAGCGTGTTGACTATTCCGGACGAAGCGTTATCGTGGTAGGACCCGAACTGAAAATCTATCAGTGCGGCCTGCCCAAGGAGATGGCCATTGAGCTGTTCAAGCCCTTCGTGATGAAGGATCTGGTGGCGCGGGGCATTTCCCAGAATATCAAAAATGCGAAAAAGCTGGTGGAGAGACTGGACTCCCAGGTATGGGATGTGCTGGAAGATGTTATCAAGGAGCATCCGGTGATGCTGAACCGTGCGCCTACTCTGCACAGACTTGGTATCCAGGCGTTCGAGCCCATTCTGGTAGAGGGTAAGGCGATCAAGCTGCATCCCCTGGTATGTACCGCGTTTAACGCCGACTTTGACGGCGACCAGATGGCCGTGCATCTTCCCCTTTCCGTGGAAGCTCAGGCGGAATGCCGCTTTATGCTGCTTTCCCCGAACAACCTGCTGAAGCCCTCCGACGGAGGCCCTGTGGCGGTTCCTTCCCAGGATATGGTTCTGGGAATCTACTACCTGACCCAGGAGAGGCCCGGCGCGAAGGGAGAAGGCAAGTACTTCAAGAATCTGAACGAGGCGATCCTCGCCTATGAGAACCAGGCGCTGACCCTGCATTCCAGGATCCGCGTGAAGGTGAGAAAGACCCTGCCGGACGGCACCGTGGTTTCCGACATCGTGGAATCCACGCTGGGACGTTTTATCTTCAACGAGATCCTTCCTCAGGATCTGGGATTTGTGGACAGAAGCGTGCCGGAAAACGCGCTGAAGCTTGAGGTCGATTTCCATGTGGGAAAGAAGGGCTTAAAGCAGATTCTGGAGAAAGTCATCAACATCCACGGCGCATCCAGGATGGCGGAGGTGCTGGACGACATCAAGGCGACCGGCTACAAATACTCCACCAGAGCGGCCATGACCGTTTCCATTTCCGACATGACCGTGCCCGCGCAGAAGCCGGAGATGCTGGCGCAGGCGCAGGCGACCGTTGACCGGATCTCTCAGAACTTCCGCCGCGGTCTGATCACCGAAGAAGAGCGTTACCGCGCGGTGGTGGAGACCTGGAACGAGACGGATAAGGAACTGACCGACGTTCTGCTCGCAGGACTGGATAAATACAATAACATTTTCATGATGGCGGATTCCGGAGCCCGCGGATCCAACCAGCAGATCAAGCAGCTGGCAGGCATGCGCGGACTGATGGCGGATACCACCGGACGTACCATCGAGCTGCCCATCAAGTCCAACTTCCGTGAAGGACTGGACGTACTGGAGTACTTCATGTCGGCGCACGGAGCCCGTAAGGGACTGTCCGATACCGCGCTTCGTACCGCGGACTCCGGATATCTGACCAGACGAATGGTCGACGTATCCCAGGAGCTGATCATCCGCGAGACGGACTGCTGCGAGGGAAGAGACGAGATCCCCGGAATGGAAGTCAGCGCCTTCATGGACGGCAAGGAGACCATTGAAAGCCTGAAGGACCGCATCACGGGAAGAGTTTCCTGCGAGGATATCTGCGACCGCGACGGCAATGTGATCGTGAAAAAGAATCACATGATCACACCCAGCCGGGCGGAAAAGATCCTGAGCACGGGTGTGGATCAGAAAGGCGAACCCATTGAGAAGGTGAAGATCCGTACGATCTTAAGCTGCCGCTCTCACAACGGGATCTGCGCGAAATGCTACGGCGCCAACATGGCGACCGGCGAAGAGGTTCAGGTGGGTGAAGCGGTCGGAATCATCGCGGCGCAGTCCATCGGCGAGCCCGGTACTCAGCTTACCATGCGTACCTTCCATACCGGCGGTGTGGCCGGCGACGATATCACACAGGGTCTTCCCCGTGTAGAGGAGCTGTTTGAGGCCAGAAAGCCGAAGGGACTTGCGATCATCGCGGAGTTCGGCGGAACGGCTGTGATCAAGGATACCAAGAAGAAGCGTGAGGTCATCATCACCAACCACGAGACCGGGGAATCCAAGGCGTATCTGATCCCCTACGGATCCAGGATCAAGGTGGTGGACGGTCAGGAGCTGGAGGCCGGCGACGAGCTGACAGAAGGAAGCGTGAACCCTCATGACCTGCTCAAGATCAAGGGAATCCGCGCGGTGCAGGACTATATGCTCCGCGAGGTACAGCGCGTATACCGCCTGCAGGGCGTGGACATCAGCGACAAGCATATCGAGGTGATCGTCCGCCAGATGCTGAAGAAGGTCCGCATTGAAGAAAGCGGAGATACCGATTTCCTGCCCGGCACCCTTGTGGACGCGCTGGAATACGAGGATCTGAACGAATCCCTGGCGGCGGAAGGAAAGCAGCCCGCGGACGGCAGACAGATCCTTCTGGGAATCACGAAGGCGGCGCTTGCCACCAACTCCTTCCTGTCCGCGGCATCCTTCCAGGAGACCACCAAGGTTCTGACGGAAGCTGCCATCAAAGGCAAGGTGGATCCGCTGATCGGTCTGAAGGAAAACGTCATCATCGGTAAGCTGATCCCTGCCGGAACCGGCATGAAGCGTTACCGTGACGTGCATCTGAGCACGGATATCGGTCTGGAGGATGAGCTGGATCTGGACGACGAGCTGGATTTTGACGGCGAGGCGGCAGAAGAGGATGTCCTTGAGAGCGTGGACCTCTCTGATGAGAACGGGGAACTGACGGAAGCGGAGGAACCGGAAGAGGAGAGAGGAGACGCGTACGAAGAGGAAGCGGAACCGGTAACAGCCGGCGTTTCCGACGGAGAATAAACAGGATAGAAGATAGACAGACTGTTCTGTGCGGACATATCGGCGCGGACAGCGGAAAAGGGGCGGCAGGAGCGGAATGTTCTGCCGCCCTGTTTGTTTGAGTATGACGGGCATGCCCGGCAAGCGGCCGCCGAGCCTGCGCGAACGGCCATTTGTCCGGAAAACGGAGGTAAATGCGGGATGGACTCCTTTGAAAAAAAGAACCGGGAAGAAGAGACGGAACTGATCAGCCTGAGATATGAGGTGGCTTCTGCCAAACGCCAGATCGTTTCCCTGCAGGGCATGCTTTCCGCGAAAAACAGGGAAGCTGCGGGGCTGAGGGATCAGCTGATCGAAAGAGATGTGCTCCTGAAGGAGGCGGCAGGGTGTATCGGAGAGGCCCTTGCGCTCTGTCGGGAGCAGCTTTCCCAGCTGGACCGGGAAAGCAGGCTGTATATGAGTTATGAGATGGAGTGGCAGGCGATAAACGCCCGTCTTTCCCGGATGAAGGATCAGCTTCCGGAGATCCCGGCCGCGGAGGAGCCCGAAGGAAGAGACCGGGCGCTGGAGGCGGTCAGAAGCAGGGTGGGAAACCGCGTGGAGAAAACAGGAGAAAGCCTGCGCAGGATGTTCGAGCCGTGAAGCCCGCCCCGCTTTTCTTGCGTGCCGGTCAGCATGAGCCCGGCACCGGCCCGGAGAGCAGCAGTAAATGCGCAGACCTGGTTGAACTGTTGACCGAAGGGGTAACAGTTCAGCCTTCGGCAGAACTGTTACGGCATCCGGCCATTCCACGGGCAG
>CALWGL010000260.1 GCA_944380025.1 uncultured Lachnospiraceae bacterium | reverse complement strand
CAGATCCACGCCTCCCACCGCGTCCACCAGCCCGGCAAAGGCCTCAAAATTCACCACCGCGTAATGATGGACCTCTGTGCCGAAATTCTGATTGACCGTTTCCATCAGAAGCTCCGGTCCGCCGTAGGCATACGCCGCATTCAGCCGGTTTCCGTCATGTCCGGGGATATCCACATACATATCCCGCAGAAGCGAGGTCATATGCACCGTCCTCGTCCGGTCGCTGATGGTGATCAGGATCATCGCGTCAGACCGTCCTTCCGTCCCTGCCGTCCTGGAATCGCTCCCGATCAGAAGCACGCTCGTCACCCCGTCCTTCTTCAGCGGCCCCTGTCCGCTTTCGTCTGACACGATGTTCATCCTGTCATATACGGCTCCCACAGCCAGATACAGACCGCCCAAACCAAGCGCGAGCACTATGGCAAGAAAGACGGCAAGCTTTTTCAGCCCCGAATGCCGCTTCTTTTTTCTTCCTCCCTTTTCCTCCTTTTTTTCTTCCTGCTTCCTTCTTTCCCGCCTCATCCTGCCTTTTTCATCTCCGAACCCCTTTTCGGGTAGCTCTTCCTCCTCTTCCGGATAAACGGTTTCCTCTTCTTCCGGGAAGTCCCCATCCTCCTCCGGGAAGTCACTGTTCTCCTCCGGGAAGTCCCCATTCTCCTCCGAAAAATCCCCGTCCTCCCCCGGAAAGTCACTGTTCTCCTCCGGCTCTTCCTGAATCCCAGCGCCGTCCACTTCGCGCTCCAGAAACTGCTCCAGCCCTCTCCGGATCTGCTCCATCTCATTTTCTGTTTTTCCCGGATCCACTGTCCGATTTTTCTTCTTTTCCATCTGTTCACGCTCCTTCCCGGGAGCCGTCTTTTTCTCCGGCCTCTGCCCGCCGCCTGCTTCCATATGGATTTCAGTATAACACAAACACCCGAAAAGAGATATCGCTTCAGAAATATTTAAGAATTTCAGGTTGCTGCTCAGGAACTGCCGTCCGCCTT
Source organism: uncultured Lachnospiraceae bacterium (assembly GCA_944380025.1). Taxonomy (GTDB): domain Bacteria; phylum Bacillota; class Clostridia; order Lachnospirales; family Lachnospiraceae; genus Eisenbergiella. Next base: position 3,569 of record CALWGL010000260.1, on the reverse strand, counting down.
ATCCGGAACAGATTTTATAAAAATTTTCAAAAAAAGAAGGAATCCTTTCTCTGGATTCCTTCTTCCGATAAAGAGCGATAGACGGGGCTCGAACCCGCGGTCTCGACCTTGGCAAGGTCGCGCGTTACCAACTACGCCACTATCGCATCTGAAACCTGCCCGCCGTCTTCCCGACGGGCAAGTATTACTATACATGAACTTTACACGATTGTCAACAGTTTTTTTATCTCACATTTTGCTCACATTTCGCTCTCACTTTCCCCGGCAAGCTTTATCCGGTATACCCGCTTCAGGGAATCATTGATCCTCGCCTCGTCGATCGTCCCGCTGCGGACGGCCTCAACCACCCCTTCGTATGCCGCAGCAAAGTCCTCCGGCATCAGGATCATGTCCGCCCCTGCCTTCAGCGCCCTGACCGCGGCCTCATCCGCCGTGTAATACTGAGAAACAGCCGCCATGTCCATGGCATCCGTGATCACGATCCCCTGATATCCGAGCTGCCCTCTCAGGATCTCCGTAATGATCTTTTCGTTCATGGACGCAGGCAGCTTGTCGCCGTCAGTCAGTCCCGGGGCTGAGATGTGGCCTACCATGACCATATCCGCGCCCGCTCCGATCCCTGCCAAAAAGGGAAGAAATTCCGCCGACTGCATCTGCTCAAGAGTTCTGTCTGTCTCCGCCTGCCCGTCGTGGGAATCTCCCGCCGTGCCGCCATGCCCCGGAAAATGCTTGACGCATGCGCTCACACCGTTCTCTTCCAGCCCCTGCACAAAAGCGGCGACCATTTCAGAAACAACCGCCGGATCGCTTCCGAAGGAGCGGTTTCCGATCGCTGTATTATCCGGATTCGTCAGCACATCAGCCACAGGGGCAAAATCCAGATTAAATCCGTATTCTTTCAGATAAGACCCGATCCGGGCGCCGGCCGCATATGCTTCCGAAGCATCTCCGGATGCCCCGATATCCTCCATTGGTCCAATATTCTCAAGATCCAGCCCTTCCGCCACGCGCGCCACCAGTCCGCCTTCCTCGTCCACCCCAAGAAACAGAGGATATCTGCTGTAGGAAACCGTATTGGCCAGCATCTCCCTCAGCTGTCCGGCCGACTGGATATTCTTTTCAAAATACACCAGTCCGCCCACCGGATACTTCCGCAGAGCATCTCTGGTGCTCTCTCCCGCCTGCACGGCGGTTTCCACTCCGGTAAGCTGTTCCGGCGTGATGATGAACAGGCCCGCCACCTTTTCCTCCAGACTCATGGACTCCACATAAGCGGCTATCTGCTCTTCCAGATCCGCCCCTGCCGGCTGTTCTCCGGAAGCCGCCCCGACAGCCGCGGTTTCAGAAGCGCCCCCGCCTTCCGGCGACTCAGAAGCGTCCCCTGTCTCCGGATTCCCGTCCCCGCTCTTTGCGGAAACCGCTTCCTGCGATTCCTGCCCCGGAAGCACCTGCGCTTCTGTGCTTTCCTGCGGCATTGTCCCGAAGGAGCCTTCCCTGGCCGCGCCGGAAATACAGCGGACGGCAAAAACGCACCCAAAAACAAGGGCTGCCAGCATCACTCCCGTTCCGATATAAGCGATCATCTGATCCCTGTGCCTTCTCCTTCTTCTCCGCTCCCTTCGGTCCATCATCCCTGTCCATCCCTTTCCGCATCCGTTCTCCGGATGCTTTTACTGTCAGAGTACCACAAAGAGAAGCGGGTATCAATCATTTTCATGCCTGATACCCGCTCTCAAACTATGCTATCCAATGGCCTGTACCTCCATTTTTTCTCCTCTGCTCTTCTTTCCACTCCTTCTTTCCTTTGTACTCATGTACTGCAACGGTTTTCATCTTCTGATGATCCTTCGTTACTAAAGCAAGTGTACTCGTTTCGCTTCGGTATTAGATAAGCATCGTTCCTTAAAGATTTTATTTCTACGTATCTGAAAGATTCTTTTCCTCTCTTTACGGATTCCTCTAAACCAAAGGCCTGATCCTCTGAAGTCCATCTATCATAAATTTTGGTCTTTTGTTTAAGGAATTGCTTCCTTAAAAAACTTCTTTCCTTTTCGGAATCCATTCTCCTGAAATCCGATCCTGTCTGGATCATCTTTCTTTCAACTTCTTCCTTCTGCTACCCGAACTTATGTCTTTTTCTTCCAAGATGTCAACCTTCGTCTTCTTCTTTTGATGATAAAGATCATTCCCGGTGCTTTCAGGAAACGTCCGTTTTTAAAAGAATCTCAATTTACAGTTCCCGGTTTCTTCTGATTCTCTTCCTCTCATCCAAAGGCCTTCCTTTTCAGAGATTCTTTTCCTCTTTCCGATCCGTCTTTAAGGTTTTTCCTATGAAATTTTTTTGATTTCCTAAAAGCTTTTCTTCTTTTAAGAAATAAGGTTTACGTTTTCGGCGGTCCGTACCTCCTTCTTTTTATTTTTCCGTTTCTTTTTTGTTTGTGACTTCATTATATCCCTGCATGTCTTTTCTGTCAATAAGTTTTTTGACTTTTTTTCTGTTTTTACATTATTTTCTAATACTTTTTATAAATTATAATTGTTCATGTATAATTTGCCATAAATATATTGAATTATCTGACAATTTATAATAAAAGCAAGCCGGGAGGCAGGATCTGATCGGATGAACAGATCCCTGCTCCCGGCTTCTCCGGCTGCTGCGTCCCGCCGGCGGTTCCGCGCCCGCAGGGGCACGGCCGCCGGTCAGAGCTGAACCAGGACAAAAATATTGTAGATCGCCCGAATCGCCGCCTCAAAATCCTCGTTGCGCACGCCGATGATGATGTTCAGCTCCGAGGAGCCCTGGTCGATCATCTTGACGTTGACGTTGGCATGGGCGAGGGCGGAGAAGATGCGTCCGGCGGTTCCTCTTGTAGACTTCATTCCGCGTCCCACGACCGCGATCAGAGCAAGGTCGGATTCGATCTCGATGGTATCCGGCCTGGCAAGACGGTGGATGGCGGAAACTACCTTCTGCTCCTTGTCCATGAATTCATCCTGATGGACGAATACGGTCATGGTATCGATGCCGGAGGGAACATGCTCGAAGGAAATGCCGCTGTCCTCAAAGGCCTGCAGGACCTTGCGGCCGAAGCCGATTTCGGCGTTCATCATGTCCTTTTCAATATTGACGGAACAGAAGCCCTTCTTTCCGGCGATTCCCGTGATGACGAAGCGGGATTTCTGGCAGGTGCTCTCCACGATCCAGGTTCCCTTGTCCTCCGGAGCGTTGGTATTGCGGATGTTGATCGGGATTCCTTCTTTTCTCACGGGGAAGATGGCGTCTTCATGCAATACGCCCGCACCCATATAGGAAAGCTCCCGCAGTTCCTTGTAGGTGATGGTATCGATACCGACAGGATTGGGGATGATGCGCGGGTCCGTGATCAGGAACCCCGATACGTCCGTCCAGTTCTCATACACCTCCGCATGCACGGCCCTGGAAACGATGGAGCCGGTGATGTCGGAACCGCCGCGGGAGAAGGTTTTGATGCTTCCGTCAGGCATGGAACCGTAGAAGCCGGGAATCACGGCCGCATCCATCTGCTCCAGCCTCTCCGCCATCACCCGGT
>CALWGL010000259.1 GCA_944380025.1 uncultured Lachnospiraceae bacterium | reverse complement strand
CGGAGCATCCCGCCGGATATGAAGCAGGGGAGCGATATGGGAGAAGGAATCAACAGCAGTATTTTCCCGATCCATGAAAAGCAACAAGGGGCACGAACCGGCGGTTCGTGCCGAAGAATGGCTTACGCCATTCTTCCATGATTTTAATGCCGCCTTACGGCGGCGGAAGGAGAGGGGCACGAACCTCTGGTTCGTGCCGAAGAATGGCTTACGCCATTCTTCTATGATTAAAAAGCTGCCTTACGGCAGCAAAAAGGAGGAGAAATGACAGCAAACATACCGAGAGCGGAACATCCTTTTCCGCAGATGGAAAGGGAAAACTGGATGAACCTGAACGGCACCTGGGATTTTGAATTTGACTTTGGGGTCAGCGGGCTGGAGCGGGGTTATGAAAAGAGGACGGATTTTAAGGATAAGATCATCGTTCCCTTCTGCCCGGAAAGCGTACTGAGCGGCATCGGATACACGGATTTCATCCCTGCCGTCTGGTATCACCGCGCCTTTCCTGTGACCGAAGAGCAGCTTCGGGGCAGGGTGCTCATTCACTTCGGGGCGGTGGACTATGACTGCCGCGTATTCGTAAACGGCAAAGAAGCGGGACGCCATAAGGGCGGGTACGTTTCCTTTGTTTTCGACATCACCGGACTGGTGCACGCGGGAGAAAACGATCTGACCGTTTACGCGCAGGATGATACCAGAAGTCCCATGCAGCCCATCGGAAAGCAGAGCGACCGCTACGCTTCCTACGCCTGCTCCTATACCAGGACCACGGGCATCTGGCAGACCGTATGGCTGGAGTTTGTGCCCGTTTCCTATATGAAGGCGGTGCAGTATTATCCCAACGTTTCAGAAGGAACGCTCACCATTAAGGCGCAGGTGGAGGGAGAAGGGGTGCTGACGGCGTCCGCCTCCTATGAGGGCAGGGACTGCGGAAGCGCTTCCGCCGCCGGCTCCTGCGGAAATATCCTTCTCACTCTGCCTTTAAAGGAGCTTCATCTGTGGGAGCCCGGAGCCGGAAGGCTGTATGACCTCACCCTTACCTTCGGAGAAGACAGCGTGCACAGCTACTTCGGCATGCGCGAGGTGAAGCTGGACGGATACCGCTTCCTCATCAACGGGAAATCCGTGTTCCAGCGCCTGGTCCTGGATCAGGGCTTTTATCCGGACGGCATCTACACCGCTCCCTCTGACGAAGCGCTCCAGAATGATATCCGTCTGTCCATGGCGGCGGGCTTCAACGGCGCGCGTCTGCACCAGAAGGTGTTCGAGCCCCGCTTCCTTTATCACTGCGACCGGATGGGATATCTGACCTGGGGAGAAATGGCCAACTGGGGATTTGATATTTCCTCCTACACAAGTTACGAAGCCTTCATTCCGGAATGGATGCAGGCCATCGAGCGGGATTTCAACCATCCCTCCATCATCGGCTGGTGCCCCTTCAACGAGACCTGGGACTATGAAGGCCGTAAGCAGATCGACTCTCTGCTCGCCCTCACCTATCGCCTTACGAAGCAGTACGACACCACCCGTCCCTGCATCGATACCAGCGGCAACTTCCACGTAGTCACAGATATTTACGATGTACACGACTACGAGCAGGATCCGGCTGTATTCGCCGCCTCCTATGAGCCGTTTAAAAACGGGACCGGCCCCTTTGCTGACCGCCTTGGCAACAGGCAGCAGTATACAGAGGGACTTCCCATGTTCGTCAGCGAATACGGCGGCATCAAATGGTCCATGGACGCCTCCGATGAAAAAGCCTGGGGCTACGGGAACGGCCCGAAGACCGAGGAAGAATTCCTCTCCCGCTACAAAGGGCTCACCGAAGCGCTTCTTTCCAATCCGAAGATGTTCGGCTTCTGCTATACCCAGCTGACCGACGTGGAACAGGAGCAGAACGGCATCTACACCTACGACCGGAAGGAAAAGGTGGATGTGAAATTCTTCCGCGACGTCAACACACAGAAGGCAGCGATTGAGGATTGACGGTTACTGTTCGGCCAGGTCTGCGCATTTACTGCGCAGACCGTACGAAAACGTACAGGCAGGAAGCATCCGGCCCATCGCAGCACTCGCTTTCTCGTGCAGCGATGGGCCGGATGCCGTACCGTTCTGCCGAAGGCTGAACGGTACGGGATTGACAGATTGCAGAAAGCGTGCTATATTTTTTCTCACATTAAAAATCCCGTGAGGGAGTAGCAAGCGCGAAACTGCGTAGCAAGTCAACATCGTGGCCGTCCCGAACGGTCTGGCTTGTTTCAAATTGCGAGACTCATGTATCACCGAAAGGCTTACGTGAGTCTCCTTTTTTATTTTCCTTTGGCTCCGGATACAGCCTGACGGTCGTATCCGGATTTTTCATGCAAAAAAATGCTGCCTGGCGGTCGTAAAAACGGCAATATCCGGAAAAAACGAATCCTTTTCCGGCCGCAGGGCGCGCAGAAAAGCGGGGAGCAGCCCCCGCGTCAAAGGAGGTAAACATGCGATACTATTGTGAAGAACAGGAGCAGGTACTCCGGGAGCTTTCCGCTTCCGCGGACGGCCTGCAGCAGACGGAGGCCGAACGGCGGCTGGCGCAGGATGGGAAAAACCGTCTCGCCGCCGCGAAGGGAAAGTCCCTTTTCCGGAGATTTCTGGAGCAGCTTGCGGATCCGATGATCCTCATCCTGCTGGCGGCCGCCGCGGTCAGCGGGGTACTGGCCTTTGTGGAAAACGACAGCTTCGCGGACGTGATCATCATTCTGGCCGTGGTCATCATCAACGCCATCCTGGGCGTCTACCAGGAAAGCAAGGCGGAAAAAGCGATCGAGGCGCTGCAGGAAATGTCCGCCGCCACCTCCCGCGTACTGCGGGGCGGGCAGATCCAGACCATCCCCAGCGAGGATCTGGTAAAGGGCGACATCATTCTTCTTGAAGCGGGCGACGCCGTTCCCGCGGACGCCCGTATTCTGGAAAGCGCCAGCCTCAAGGCGGAGGAAGCGGCCCTCACCGGGGAATCCGTTCCCGTCACCAAGTTCATCGATATGCTGAAGCTTTCGGACGGCCAGAAAGACATCCCGCTTGGCGACCGGAAAAACATGGTCTACATGGGCGGCACCGTGGTATACGGCCGCGGACGCGCCGTCGTCACCGCCACCGGCATGCAGACGGAAATGGGTAAAATCGCCGACGCGCTGGAGCAGGCCCAGGAGGGCCAGACGCCCTTACAGAGAAAGCTCAACCAGCTTTCCCGCATCCTGACCTGGATCGTGCTGGCCATCTGCATGGTGGTTTTCGCCGTCCAGATCATCCGGGCCGGACGCTTCGATCTCGCCCTCGCCCTTGATTCCTTCATGATCGCCGTTTCCCTCGCCGTGGCGGCCATCCCCGAAGGCCTTGCCGCAGTGGTCACTGTGGTCCTTTCCATCGGCGTGACCAACATGTCGAAGCGAAACGCCATCATCCGCCGTCTGACCGCGGTGGAAACCCTGGGCTGCGCCCAGATCATCTGTTCCGACAAGACGGGAACCCTGACCCAGAACAAGATGACCGTGGTGGACTTTTTCGGAGAGGATGAGACGCGCATCGCCTCCGCCATGGCTCTCTGCAGCGACGCGGAGCAGAACGCGGACGGCACCGTGACCGGAGAGCCCACGGAGGCGGCGCTGGTTTCCTGGGCCGCGAAAACCGGCCATGCGAAGCCGGAACTGAAGGCGGAGCTTCCCCGCTGCGGCGAAGCCCCCTTCGACTCCGGCCGGAAAATGATGTCCACCGTGCACAAAAGGACAGCAGCCTCCCACAGCGCAACGGACGGATATATCCAGTACACCAAGGGCGCGCCGGACGTGATCATCCAGAGATGTGATTTTTACCTGAAAAACGGAAGCCCCATCCCCATGACCGAAGAATACCGTCAGCAGATCCTCTCCGCCAATAAAAATATGGCCGACCGCGCCCTGCGCGTCCTGGCCTGCGCGGAACGTTTCTGGAGCGCGCAGCCGGAAAGCTGTGAGCCGGAATATCTGGAGCAGAATCTCTGCTTCACCGGCCTGTGCGGCATGATCGATCCCGTCCGCCCGGAGGTGAAGGACGCCATCGTGGAATGCCGGCAGGCGGGCATCCGCCCCATCATGATCACCGGCGATCACATCGACACCGCTGCCGCCATCGCGAGGGAGCTCGGCATCCTCACCGAGGACACCCGCGCCGTCACCGGCTCAGAGCTTTCAGCCATGAGCGATGAGGAATTTGAAAAACAGTTCCGTTCCATCAGCGTCTATGCCCGCGTGCAGCCGGAACATAAAACCCGCATTGTAAACGCCTGGAAAAAGGCGGGCTGCGTCACCGCCATGACCGGCGACGGCGTCAACGACGCGCCCTCCATCAAGGCGGCGGACATCGGCGTGGGCATGGGCATCACCGGCACGGACGTGACCAAGAATGTGGCCGACATGGTTCTGGCCGACGACAATTTTGCCACCATCGTGGGCGCGGTGGAAGAAGGCCGCCGGATCTATGACAACATCCGCAAGGCCATCCAGTTCCTGCTCGGCTCCAACATGAGCGAGGTGCTCAG
>CALWGL010000258.1 GCA_944380025.1 uncultured Lachnospiraceae bacterium | reverse complement strand
TATCTGATGATGGCCGACAGTTATTACAGTAAACCACAGCGTGAGGAATATTTTGTGGACTCCGGGTTTTACAAGTACCATGAAGCCTATCATCTGCTGAAGTTTGCCAACGAGAAGCAGATCCTGGAAAAGGCCTATCATGAGTATCTGGATCTGAAAAAGAGGAACCTCTGGGGCAGCCGAAAATATTTCTGAAGGATTCCGGCGTCACAGGAGCGGAATGGAAGGAGAGGCGGGAACAGTCAGACTTACCGCTTCTCCTTTCTGCTTTGAAAAAAAGAAAGCGGGTTCCTGTTTCGGCCGGTGCCGGTCACTTGCTGACCGGCACGTAAGAAAAGCGTTCCGGCCGGAAGCCGGCCTGCCGGTGAACAGGAACGAAAACAGGTATGAAATGCCGGAAAAGGGCAATGGCTTAAAAGAGAGGGGCGCGGAAGTCTCTGCGCCCGGCAGGGAAGGATACGGGTGCGGCATGAGATTTTGCAGAAACCTCTGGGTGGGCGGGTCCATCAGAGATCCGGAAAAGGTGAAATGGAAGCTGAAGCATAATGCGGGACAGTTTTCGGTTTACGTCATCGCCCTTGCCGCAGCGGAAGGGGATCAGCTGGATATCATTCACTGCGGTTATCTGAAGCAGCGCTGCTTTGATACGGATGATATGTTTGTGGTGGGTCTGGCATCCAGCAGACAGGAAGCGGTGGAGATCGTGGCTTCGCTTGCCGGAAAGGTGGTACGGGAAACCGGAGACGCCGACCTGAAGGGATATTTTCTGAAGGGCTGAACGCCAGGGGGCATATGGAAGTTTTTTTTGTGATTCTGAAAACGGCAGGGGTCATCCTGCTCGTCATATTGGGATCCGTCCTGCTTCTGGCGGCGCTTCTTCTCTTCGTGCCGGTGCGATACCGGGCGGAAGGGGAGCTTGCGGAAGCCGGCGGACGGAAGGCGGCTGTCCGTTTCAGCTGGCTGCTGTCTGTGATTACGGTGCGGATCGAATACGCGGACGGGCTGAAGATGGCTGTCCGGGCGGCGGGGATCCCGATCCATCCGGAAAAGTGGATGCGCCGGGCGTCCGGGAACGCGGACCCGGAGCCGAGGAAGAATAGATTAGTGAAGAAGGGATCCGTGAAGAAGGAGCCTGCAAAGGATGTGCCGGGAATGAAGGACCGGGATCCGGAGGCCGCCGGGCTGCCTTCTCCGGCAGACGGCGCCGCTTTGCGGGACAGGGAAGCGGCTGCTGCCAGGGAGGCCGGAATGCGGGATGCTCCGCGGCGGGAAGGGGGATCTTCCAGCGGCGGGGGCCTCGGACAGGCGGGAGATCCCGCCGGAGAGAGCGGCAGAAGGGCTTCAGGGATCGCTTCAAAGATCGCTTCCCGGGCGGACCGGCTGCGCAGTCTTGCTGCCGCATCCGCCGACGCGCTGCGGGGGATCGCGCAGATGCTGAAGGGACTCTTGGAAAACGCGGAAGGGATCCGTGAGAATGTGAACTATTACCGCGGTCTGCTGACGGAGGAGGAGTCCCTGAAGACCGTCAGGCTGATCCGGACGCATCTGATAAAACTCCTTTCCCACGTGAAACCCGGCCGGCTTTCCGTGAATCTGACGGTTGGGGCAGACGACCCGTCGATTACGGGAAAGGTGCTTGCTGTGAACGGGATGCTTTATCCATGGATCGGAGAAGCGGTATGCATCACCCCTGATTTCGAGAAGGAATGTCTGTACGGAGACTTTTGCGCGAAGGGAAGGATCCGCGCCTGCGTGGCGCTGTATCATATTCTGAGAGTGATCCTGGACAGAAGAACATGGACGCTGATCAGACGGCTGAAAAAGGAGGAGCTGACCAATGGCTGAAAATCATAACAATATCAACTGCGTGATGGAGTCCCTGCTGAAGGGGGCAAACGCGCTGATGTCAACCAAGACCGTGGTGGGAGAGGCGACGAAGATCGATGATACCATCATCATCCCGCTGGTTGACGTGAGCTTCGGCGTGGGCGCGGGAGCCAGTAAGAGCGACAGGAAGGACGGAGGAGCCGGAGGACTGTCCGGGAAAATGACGCCGAGCGCGGTGCTTCTGATCAAAAACGGTCAGACGAAGCTGGTCAATATCAAAAATCAGGACAGCGTGACCAAGATCCTGGATATGATCCCGGATCTGGTGGATCGTTTTACCGCGAGGCCGGAAGCGATGATGAGCGATGAAGAGGCGCGGAAGGCCGCGTTTCCCTCTGAAGAGGAATAGGGAAAAGGAAGCTCCGGCGAAAGAGAATCATGCCGGCGGGGGCTGCATAGAATAGCAGTAAGACCGGAAAGGACGGCTGCGAATGCATCAGCTCTGGAAACTGATCGGGATAATCGTATTCAGTATTGCTGTCGGCATGCTTCTGACCCTGCTCATTGCAAACCGTCTGGCAGGTCTGATCCTGGCCGCGCTGCTGCTTGTGGCCGGCTACAATATGGTGTTCTGCGACAGATGAGACCGCAGGCTGCCGGGGCATGTTTTTCAGACAGAAAAAAGACCGTCCAAAACCCAAAAAAGGCTTCGGACGGTCTTATCTTATTATGTCCTGTTTTCTGCGGAGCGTCACCTTATGCTCTCTCCACTTTGCCGGATCTGAGGCAGCTGGTACAAACATGCATCTTTTTGGAAGCTCCGTTTACCAGACACTTGACGCTTTTCACATTCGAGTTCCAGATGTGGTTGGATCTTCTATGGGAATGGCTTACGTTGTTACCAAAATGAACGCCCTTGCCGCAAATATCACATTTTGCCATCTTCGCACCTCCTAAACCAATATATTTTTTCAAACCGCAACATGTGTATGATAACAGAAAGAAAAAGAATTTGCAAGTAGAATCTGCGAAAATAAGGGGAAGAAAAATAAATATATCTTTCCTTTTTTTCGGAAACCGGTTATAATATGCTTATATTTGTGCCGTTTTGAGGATGCGGCGCGGGCCGGCAGGCTGTGCCGGAGGGACCGGCGCCGGCTGTCCGGACGAAAACAGGGCTGTCTGCAGCGGCAAAGAAGGAGGTTCTACATGAAGGGTTCATATCTGAACACCCATATGGGCAATATAACGATTGACAGAGAAGTTATTGCGCAGTATGCGGGGATCGTCGCCATGGAGTGCTTCGGCATCGTCGGTATGGGCATCACGGTGAAGGACGTGGTGAAGCTTCTGAAGAAGGACAATGTGACGAAGGGGATCGCCGTTACGGTCAATAACAACAAACTGACACTGGACTTCCATGTGATCGTTTCCTATGGCGTGAGTATTCTGGCGGTATCCAACAATCTGATCGATAATGTGAAGTACAAGGTGGAAGAATTCACAGGCATGGAAATTGAGAAGATCAACATCTTCGTAGAAGGTGTGCGAGTGATTGATTAAGGAGGACAGTAGTTGTGAATTTGCAGACAATTGACGCTGGCTGCCTGGCGAAGATGTTTCTGGCAGGTGCCAAGAGGCTTGAAAGCAAAAAGGAATGGATCAATGAACTGAACGTGTTCCCGGTACCGGACGGGGATACGGGTACGAATATGACGCTTACCATCATGTCGGCTGCCAAAGAGGTGGCTGCCATGACAGAACCGGATATGACGTCGCTTTCCAAGGCGGTCTCCTCCGGCTCCCTGCGCGGGGCAAGAGGAAACTCCGGCGTTATCCTTTCTCAGCTGTTCAGAGGCTTTACCAAAGGCATCCGCGACTATGACGTGCTCACGATCCCGATCCTTGCCGCCGCGGGCGAGAAGGCGGTGGAGACGGCGTACAAGGCGGTCATGAAGCCGAAGGAAGGAACGATCCTCACCGTCGCGAAGGGCGCTTCCCTGAAGGCGAGAGAGCTTGCCGACGCGGGCGAGGAGGACATGGAGAAGTTCCTCGGCGAGATCATATCCCATGCGGAGTATGTGCTCAGCCAGACGCCGGAGATGCTTCCGGTCCTGAAGCAGGCGGGCGTGGTGGATTCCGGCGGACAGGGCCTGGTGGAGGTGCTTCGCGGAGCGTTTGACGCCTTTACCGGAAAGGTTTCCGCGGATTCTCTGGATTTTTCGGAGCAGGCAAAGCCGGCCGCTTCCGGAGAGGGCGTGCCTGCCGGTCTGGAAGCGCAGGCCAATATGGAGATCAAGTTCGGCTACTGTACGGAATTCATCATCATGCTGAACAAGACCTTCAATATCAAGCAGGAGATGGATTTCAAGGCATATCTGGAGTCCATCGGCGATTCCATCGTGGTAGTGGCGGACGATGACGTGGTCAAGGTGCACGTACATACCAATGACCCCGGTCTTGCGATCCAGAAGGCATTGAAGTACGGCGCCCTTTCCAATATGAAGATCGACAACATGCGTCTGGAGCATCAGGAGAAGCTGTTTAAACTGTCCGAAAAGGAGAAGCAGGCGCAGGAAGCGGCTGCGGAACCGGAAGCGGCGGGAGAGCATAAGGATGCGGGCTTTGTTGCGGTTTCCGCCGGAGACGGCCTGGCGGAGATCTTCCGCGGCCTCGGCGTGGATCATGTGATCGAGGGCGGACAGACCATGAATCCCAGCACGGAAGATGTG
>CALWGL010000257.1 GCA_944380025.1 uncultured Lachnospiraceae bacterium | reverse complement strand
GATTCCGGCCTGCAAAGCGGTATAAACACGTGTGTATATATTGTAGTCTTTTCCCCGTGCCATGTCAATCCGTTTGACTTAAAATCCGGTCGCAGATATAATCAAAGCTATAGTTCACCGCTACGCAGACAGAAGGGAGCCGATATGGGCCAGAAAAGCACAAGAGTCACCAGAAAGGATATCGCGCGGGAGGCGGGCGTCAGCGAAACCATCGTATCCTATGTCATGAACAACAACCGTTACGTGGATAAGGAAAAAAAGAAGCGGGTCCTGGAAGCCGTCAGCCGGCTGGGCTACCGCCCGAATCCCATCGCCCGCGCCCTGAAGGGCAAAAAGCTGAATCATATCATTTTCATTACGGACCAGATCACGGAGCATTTCAGCCTGCTTCTGGGAGAGCTGGAAAAAAACGCCTATGATCTCGGCTACATCATTTCCCTCTGCGAAAGCCGGAACACCCCGCAGTTTGTAAGCGACATCATCAGCCGGTGCTACGACGGCGTCATCATCAGCTCCATCAGCTTTTCCATCGAATCTATCCGCCAGCTCATCGACGCGGATATTCCCGTCGTCCTTCTCGTCAACCGCGACTATCATGAAGTCCATGGCGCGGCCAAAATCGATACCGGGTTATACGAAGGGGCCGTAAAAAGCGTCCGGTATCTGTCCGGGGCAGGATGCCGGAATATCATCTATATCGACCGCTACAGCCGCAGCGGACATTTCAGCACCATGAATGATCTGAGATACCGGGGATTTGTGGAAGAAATGAAGCGGCTCGGTCTGTCAGACGCGCCGGAAGAAAATGTGGTCACCGGCTGCTGCAGCCGGGAAGAGGTAGCTCTTCAGACCGGGCGCTGTCTTGAAAGCCGTCCGGTTGACGCCATTCTCGGACGCAATGACGAGCTGGCCTGCATCGCCATGCAGGCCGCCCAGCGACTGGGATATCGGATTCCCGAAGAGATCCGGGTGATCGGCTTCGACAATTCCTCTCTGAGTCAGTTCTGCACGCCTCCGATCACCACCATGGAGATCCAGAGGAGCGCGGTTGCAAAAGCGGCTGTCGAGATGCTCCAGAGCATGATCGAAAGCCGCGCTGTCCCTCCTTCCGCCGCCTTTTCCACCCGGCTCATCGAAAGGGAAAGCACCGGAGGCAGCCCGTAAACCGGGCCGCCCCCGCCAGAAGCCTTCCTCACTCCCCGTCCGTAAAGGAATACAGCATCTCCCAGGCAAACTCCTCTTCATCGAACCGGTACTGCTTCAGAAGCTCGGGGCCGCAGGAATTGGATCCCACGCCGCTCATCTTATAGTCGGTGCAGACCACCACGCAGCCGGCTTTTTCCAGCTCGTAATTGTGCTTCTTTTCCGTCAGCTCCTCCTGGGTGTACACGGATGCGTTAAAGGAGAAAGGCCGCTTTCCCTGCGCGCGCAGAGGGCCTGCCTGCACATACTGACAGTTATAATGGCTTCCGTTCTCCTGAGGGCGGATATAATCCTGATGCAGATCGTCCACCGCAGCGGAGAACACATCCATATAGCTGGCTCTGTGCTTGTCGATATAACTCTCGTGAGGGCCGTATCCGTAATAAGTCACCGGCATGCTTCCGCCGTCCTCTGCGCTGCCGTCCTTTCCCGCAGCTGCCGGCAGGAAGAATCTCAGGCCGAACCGGGGCAGGAACGGGAACACGGGATCCCTCTTCCCTTCCAGAGAGAGCTTCACCTGACCCGCCGCGTTGACGCTCCATACCGCATGAAGACGGAGGAAAGGCTGGATCACCGGCGCGGCTATGGAAAATTCGCAGGTAATGACCGCCGTATTCTGGCGCACCTTCGCCTCCGCCCGGTATACCTTCACCGTGCTTCTGTCATATCCGGCCTTCCGCCATTCCGTCACGATATTTCTGTCATTGTCCGTGGGAGCGCGCCAGACGTTCCATTCCACAGGAGCGGTGATGCAGGGCCTGCCGCCTCTTTCCATGCGCAGGAAATTACCCTCCTTTTTTCCAAATTCATAGCGGAAATCCTTTCCTTCCACGCAGAAGACATACGGCGTTTCCGCCAGCGTCACGCCGCCCTTTTCCCCTGCGGCGCTCTTTTCAAAGGGAAGCTCCTTCTCCTTAAATACGGAAAGCGGGATCTGGTCAAAGCCCATCAGATGGCCGGTCTGGGTCAGCTTGTCCTTCGACGCCTGGAAATAGGTCAGAAGCAGATAGCAGTCCTCTTCCTTCGTGCCCGGAAGCCCGATCTGATAATCGGTAAAGCCGTGCGGCTCGATGTCCAGAACATCCAGCGCTCCTTCCGCAAGCAGCTCGCCGGCCTTTTTGATCTCATACTGCAGGCGCACAAAGCCGGCCGTATTCCTAAAGTCCAGCATGTTGTGAAGGCGCACGATCCCCTTCTTCCGATCGATCAGCTCCGCCCGGATGGGACGGATGGCATTTTTCCACTCATACAGCCCCTCATGAGGCCTGCGGTCCGGGAATACCAGGCCGTCCATGCAGAAATTGCCGTCGTGCGGATATTCTCCGGCGTCTCCTCCATAATGGTAGATCGCCCTGCCGTCCGCCGCCTTGCCCTCATAGGTGGCATGATCGCACCACTCCCAGACAAAGCCGCCGCAGAAGCCGTCGTATTTGTAGATCTGCTGCATATAATCTTCGATATCCCCCGGTCCGTTCCCCATGGCATGCACAAATTCGCACTGGACAAAGGGCTTTTTCTCCCCGGGCGCGGCAAAATATTCGTCGATCCACTGCGTGGAGGCATACATATGGCTTTCCACATCAAACATGGACTCGTCCTTTACATGGCCCTCCGGCTGGAAATGGCAGCTCTCATAATGCACCAGCCTGGTGGGATCGTACTGCTTCACCCAGCGGCCGGCCTCCTCGATGCTCGTCCCCATGCCGGATTCGTTTCCCAGGGACCAGAAGATCACACTGCACTGGTTCTTGTCCCGCAGCACATTTCTCCGGGTACGGTCGATCACCGCCTCCCGGTAGGAAGGGTCCTCCACCAGCTGGCTGAAGGTCTTCTCCGTGCTGCCGCCGTACTGGTCCTGCACGCCGTGAGATTCCAGATCCGCCTCCGCGATGAGATAAAATCCGCATTCGCTGCACAGCTCCGGGAACCAGGGCGCGTTGGGATAATGGCTGGTGCGGATGGCATTGATGTTTGCCTCCTTCATGATCCGCAGATCGAACATGGCGTCCACCTTCGATACCACGGCCCCGGTGAACGGACTGCTGTCATGGCGGTTGACACCCTTGAATTTCACCGGTTTTTCATTGATGAGGACCACGCCGTTTCTGATGGAAATGGTCCGGATCCCCACGGTCTGGCAGATCACCTCTTCCGGCGCGACGATCTTCAGCAGATACAGATAAGGCTCCTCCGCGTTCCACAGGACCGGCTGCGCCACCTCAAAGGAAACCTTCCCTTCCGCATCCGGCGTCTGCTCTCCCAGAAGCGTTTCCCCGTCATACAGACGGCAGACGATCTCAGGTTCTCCCGCCGTTTCCAGCTTTGCCTGAACCTTCGCGGTATTCTTTTCAAAATCCACAGGCGTGGTCACCGTGAAGTCCCGCACATGCGCCTTCGGCCGCAGATACAGATACACGTCCCGGAAAATGCCGGACATGCGGAATTTATCCTGATCCTCCAGGTAGCTTCCGTCGCACCACTTCAGCACCAGCACGGCCAGACGGTTCCTTCCCGCCTTCGTCTTTCCCGTGATGTCAAACTCGCTCGGGCTGTGGGACACCTGGCTGTAGCCCACAAATTTCCCGTTCACCCACACGTAGAAGCAGGAATCCACCCCCTCAAAATAAAGGAACTGCTCCTTCTTCGCCTCATTTTTATCCAGGTCAAAATCCTTGATATAGGCTCCGCAGGGATTGTTGTCCGGCACATAGGGCGGATCACAGGGAAACGGATAGCGGGTGTTGGTATAGTGCTTCTGGTCGTAGCCCGCCATCTGCCAGCAGGAAGGCACCTCCAGCCGGCCGAAGCTCTCCTCATCAAAGTCTTTTCTGTAAAATTCCGGCACATCCTCGATACACGGGAAATACGAAAATCTCCAGTCCACGCTGGAAAGCAGCCTCCCTGTTTCCTTTTCCTGCGCATCCAGCGGCACATACCAGCTTCTCGTCTCCTCGCATCCCACATGCAGGACTTCCGGGTTTTCATAATACTTTTCCAGAATCATACGCGCTTATAACCCCCGTTCTTCTTACTGTATCTCAGCGGTATTTCCGCTCCGATCATGATACTGTAAATTATAATGAAAATGTGATACACTTACAAGCGGAATCAGCAAAAGAAAGTAAGCGCTTTATAATCGACCGGATCGTCAGGCTCCAACTTTTGTGAGATACTTCAGATACCTGGAGTAATTCACTTCCTGTCTGGTTCTCAGATTCGCAAAGGATGGATTTCAACTACTTGTCTGTTCAGGCTTTTGCTGTACCTGATTACTCCAAAATCTTACCTTGGAGGAGCTGAAGCAAATGAGTACAACTTTAAATGACAGCTTCTGGCTGGAACGGATCACGCAGTGCAGATCCAG
>CALWGL010000256.1 GCA_944380025.1 uncultured Lachnospiraceae bacterium | reverse complement strand
GTAAAGGAACCTTGTCAAAGTGAGGTGGTCATTTCGTGGAAAACAGGGTTGAGGAGCTTCGGAAGGCCCTCGGACTGAATCAGGAGGATTTCGCCAGAGCGATCCGGGTATCCAGGCAGACGGTCAGCTCCATAGAAAATGGAAAATATAATCCGTCGCTGGAGCTTGCATTTGTCATCGCGGATTTTTTCGGGAAAAGCATTGAAGAAATTTTTCTCCACAAAACGGCGCGCAGGCCGGATCAGGAGAAAGCAAGGAAAACGGAAAACGGGAGAACATAAAGGGGGAGTTTATCATGAAAAAAAGTTATTTCATCACAGGAGCGGTTTATCTGGCGTTCGGCTGCCTGATGCTGACCGTTGCTCTTCTTACGGAAAGCAGGCTGGAAGGGATTCTGTTCGGACTGGCAGGATCCGGGATCGTACCGGGAATCCAGATGATCGTACAGTTTTTTTACTGGAGCCGTCCGCAGAACAGGCAGCGCTATCAGGAAAAAAGAGAACAGGAAAGGATCGAGAAGCACGATGAACGAAAGGAAAGGCTCCGGGACAGAGCCGGGCGGTATGCCTACGCGCTGGGGCTTGTGGCGGTCAGCCTTTCCATCCTTGTTTTCTCTGCTTTTGGAGCGCTGGGTATCGTACAACAGAGCGGACCGGTTCTTTTGTTTTTAAGCGGGTACCTGATATTTCAGATTGCGGCGGGAGAAGTTTTCTACCGGACGCTTCAGAAAAAATATTAGCAGCCTGAAAAAATGAGGAAAACAAAGTACACCGTCCAGGTACACGACCGCTTTCAAAAAGGACTACAGGCGGGCAATCCGCCTGTAATCCCAAAACCGTCCTATAATCCTAAAAACCGAATCAGCAGAAGCCACGCCAGTCCATAATAGGAAACGGCGGCGACCAGATCGTTTACCGTGGTGATCAGGGGGCCGGAGGCGACTGCCGGGTCGATCTTTAACTTTTTGAAAAGGATCGGAATTACAGTTCCCGCCGCGCTGGAGAGGGTCATGGAAATCAAAAGAGCGATCCCGATGCAGGCGGACACCGCGAAGGCAAAGCCGGGCGTCCTTCCCTTGAGCAGGCAGAGATAGGCTCCGATGAGCAGAAGGGAGGCCCCGGCAAGCACGAGGCCGTTCAGGGATCCCACCCGGGTTTCCTTTGCGATCAGGGCCAGCTTCTGCTTTCCGGTGATCTGTTCGTCCATCAGCACGCGGATGGTGACCGCAAGGGACTGGGTTCCCACGTTTCCCGCCATATCCAGAACCAGCGACTGGAAGCTTACCAGGATCGTCAGCTGAGCGACGATGCCCTCAAACAGCCCCACCACGCTGGATACCACCATGGCGAGGCCGAGAAGAACGATGAGCCAGGGAAGCCTTTTGCCGATGCTCTTTTTCAGCGGCTCTTCCATATCCTCCTCGGCGGACAGACCGGCCAGCTTCGCGTAGTCCTCTCCCATCGCCTCATCCACCAGCTCCACGATATCCTGAGAGGTGATGACGCCGATGAGCCTGTTTTCGTTATCCAGAACGGGAATGGAATCCTCGGAGTAATCCCGGAGCCGTTCCATGCATTCCTCCGTCTGCTCCTGCGCGTACACGTAAGGGTAGGAGGTGGCGATGATCTTCTCCAGCTCCGTGCCGTCTCTGGCGATGATCAGGTCCTTTAAGTCAATGGCGCCGTAAAAGGTCTGATCCGCGTCGGTGACATAAATCGTCGATACGTTGTCATTTTCCGCCGCCTGATCCACCAGCTCCCGCATGGCCTGCCGGACGCTGATTCCGGTCTGGATCCGGATATAGTTGGTGGTCATCCGGCTTCCGATCTCATCCTCGTCAAAGGAACCGATCAGGGCGATATCCCGTCTGGTCTCATCGTCCATCAGATCGATCAGCGTCGCCCGCTCCGTTTTATTCAGCTGCTTTAAATATTCCACCGCCGTGTCGGTTTCCAGATGGGACAGGATCTCCGACTGCTTCCGTACGCCAAGCTCGCTGAAATAAAGGGCGAAATCATCCGTATATTCCAGCACGTCGGAAAGCGTCTGCGCGTCCAGAAGACAGTAAAGCCTCGTGCGCTCTTCCCTGCCAAGCTGTTCCAGCACGTCAGCAATATCGTTTTCATGATAATTGCGGATTTCCTCTTTTAAAAGCTTCGGGGACATCCCGCTTCTCAAGAGGGAAAGAAGTTCCTTCTGATAGTCGGGATGCCTGCCGCCGGACGCGTTTCCGGCGGGAATCCCGCTGTTAAGCTGACCGGAAAGGTCAGTGTGATTCACAGTTCTGTTTTTCTCCATACCGCCTGCTCCTTTCGCTAAAAAATGCAATACCGAAAGCAGCACCTCTTTTTGGGCATAAAAATACCATTGCCGCGCAAATCGGTGCTGATCCTCTCATCGGCACATACGGTCCGCAAAAAGGGCAATGGTATCCAATCCCGTCAGAGGGTATGTGAATCGGAATATGGACGGATCAGGCCGGCCCTGTCAGCATTCCGACGCATATACATACTCTGCCTGTTGTCTGCCATGCCCGGACTTCGCCCGTTACTACTGCCGCAGCCGTCCATACTCTCTCACCTCGCTTTTCCGTTTGATGTAATTTGACGTTTTTCCTGAGCAGAAAATATCCGCTCCTGCCATTTGTAAACTAACACAAATGACCGGGAATTGTCAACCTCCCTCATAAAAAAGAACCCCAAGCGTTCCAGGCCCGCAATGGCTTGAGATCACGCCTCCCGCCCTGGTGATCAGAATTTCTTCAAAATGATGAAGGCCCTTCAGATATTCCTCCACAGACCGGATCACGGCTTCTTCGCAGCCGGAATGGGTGATGAAAACCCTGTGGGGGTCCGCCCTGCGAAGCTGGCCCTCCATATCCTGAACATATTTTAAAATCACCTTATCCTGATTGCCCCGGTATTTTTTCCCGGCCTGCATTTTTCCGTCCGTCACTTCTATTCTGGGCTTCAGCTTCAGCTTTCCGCCAAGAAGCGCTGCGACAGCGGAGCATCTTCCGCCCATTGCCAGATAATCCAGACGCTCTACCACGAAGCTGGCTCTGACCCTGCCCCGTTCCCGTTCGATCCGCGTCACGATCTCCCGCGCGGAAAGTCCCTGTCCGGCCAGCTCCGCCGCCCGGAGAACCTGCAGCCCGATTCCTGTGGAAAGATTCTGAGAATCGATGACGTACATATCCGTGTAGTTCAGCTCTTCCTTTACCATGCGCATCACATTGCAGGTCGTGGACATGGCCTCCGATATGCCGAAAAAGATCATTTCCTCCCCGTTTTTCTGAAAAGCGGATGCCGCCTCCAGCGCCCTGTCATAGGAGACGGCGGCCGTTTTCGGCGTCTTTCGCATCTTTTCCGCCCAGGCATAGATCTCGTCAGGGCTGATCTCCTCCCCGTCGCTGTAGCTTTTCATGTCCAGAACGATGTTCAGGGGCAGGATGCTGATCTCATACTGCTGCAGCAGGCTTTCGGACAAATCACATGTGCTGTCCGCTGTTATTCTGATTTTTTCCATTTTGATTTTCTCCTGTTTATTCCGTCAGCCGGATCCCTCTGACAGACAGTCCGCGGAATGCGCCCCACTCTTCCGCCATCCCTGAAATCTCCCGAAAAAGAACGGCCTCATCCGGCAATTTTTCTTCCCAACCCGGCCAGAGCGTAACCTCCACATCCAGCACGTTCCCTTTTTTCCGGGAGGTCCAGATGCCGACGGCCTTTCCCTGAAAGATCACCGCGCCGGGATTGGCGACGGTACGCCAGAGTTTCCGCTGAAGGGTCTTTTCAGGCTGGAGTACCGCCCTGTCCCGCTGATCCAGATAGGGATCATAGCCGTTCAGAAGAAGGAGCGGCCGGGAAAAATCCGGTTCCGAAAACAGGCTGTCGTGGTCGGCGGCGAGGATCCATGCCTTTTTCCCGCATACCTGAACTTCTTCCATTTCTTCCGAAACCGTATCCCACAGCCTGCGTGCCTGCTCTTTGGAGCAGCCCAGCCAGTCCGCGAACATGGCGGGAACCGCCGGTCCATAGCAGTGCAGGTACTTTCGCGCCAGCGCCTTCTGAGTTTCCCTTCGGGCCGTTTCCTCCAGGGACAGAGAAGCCCCCAGCCAGCTTCGAAGGGAGGTGAAGGAAGGTCCCTCCGGCATGCGCCTGCCGAACACTACCAGGCCGCAGAGGGCGCAGGGACGAAGCAGGAAGGAAACCACCGCGCCGCCTACGGTCTGGCGGTCCGGTTCTCCATACATGGAGGGCTGGTTCCATAGCTTCCGCTTCTCCTTTGGAAGGAAGGGAAGCATCCATTCCGCCAGCGCCTGATCCAGAGCGTTTTTTCCGGTGATTACGGTATCATCCAGCCGGAGGATGGCCTGCTTCAGAAGCTCCAGAAGAGGCTCCATTTCCATCCCCAGATATTCCAGCGCCAGAGCGATGCCCCGCGTATAGATCCAGGGTTCCTCCGCCTGC
Source organism: uncultured Lachnospiraceae bacterium (assembly GCA_944380025.1). Classification (GTDB taxonomy): domain Bacteria; phylum Bacillota; class Clostridia; order Lachnospirales; family Lachnospiraceae; genus Eisenbergiella. Next base: position 114 of record CALWGL010000256.1, on the reverse strand, counting down.
GGGATCAGCGCGGAAAGAAAGACGCCGCTTTCCGAAGCCGGAAACACAAAAGGCGCGCCCCGCAGGCTCCAGGCCTGAAGAAGCGTTCTGCCCGTTTCCGAAGCCGGCGGACAG
>CALWGL010000255.1 GCA_944380025.1 uncultured Lachnospiraceae bacterium | reverse complement strand
CTGCTCACCGCACTCTACAGCGCCGTCCTGTTCTGCCTCTTCCTGATCGACGACAACACGGAAAAGCTGATCGCCGGCTATCTCACCGCTTCCCTCCTGTTCTGCTCCGCCTGCCTTACGGTCTCCATCTGGCTTCTGTTCTGGGAGATCCAGAAGACGGAGGATGAGGCGCAGTATAAAAACCTGCTTTCCATCCAGCAGCTTCAGTACCGGAAATTCACCGACGAGCTGGAGAACTTCCACCGGACGCAGCACGATATGCGCCATCTTTTCCGGGCCATTGACAGTCTGCTCAGAGAAGGAAAAAATGAAGAAGCCGCCGGCTATATCTCCGAATGCGTCCGCATCATCGATTCCAGGGAACAGGAGATCTTCTGTCCGGATCCTCTGATCAACGCCCTGCTTCAGTATTATGTGGGAGAAGCGAGACAGTCCGGCATCCGCTGCGAGATCCATATCCGCCTCGGCTCCTGTCCCATAGACAGCACCGACATGACCGTTCTTCTGGGCAACTGTCTGGAAAACGCCATCCTCGCCTGCCTGCGTTCGAAAGAGCCCCGTCTGATCCGTCTGAATATGCGCATTGTGAATTCCACCCTGGCCATTCTGCTGGAAAACACCTGCAGCGCCGTTTCCTTCTCCCGTTCCCTGTATCAGAAGGAAAATGAAAACGGCAGCTATCTTCCGGCAAAGGCCTTCCTCAGCATGGGAACGGGCGGAAAGGGGCTGGAAAGCCTGGAGCATTCCGCCGCAAGATACGGCGGGACAGCGGAATTCCGTTTCCGCAGCCCCTGCTTTTATACCCGGATCACTCTGGAGCTTCCCCGTTCCGAACCCGGACCGGATGCGAAGGCGCCCTTTCAGCCGCAGCCGGCGGCAGGGCATATGCGTAAGGGATCATAATCTTTTTTTCGTTTTTCTAAAGAAATCCTTCAGAATTTTTATAAGTTTTTTGGAAAGAAGACACATTCCTGACACATTTTTTCTGTATGATAAAAGGCAGATAGAGGAACAACACCTATTGTTACACTATCTCCCCCCTCATAAGACAGAAAGGCCTCCGTGAAAGCGGGGGTTTTTCTGTGTCCGCGCATTTTTCCGGCCGGAAGGTCTCTGTCTCAGCCGGCAGGGAAACCGTCGTCCGCTCTTTGTGTCCCGGGAAGAGCGCTGTTCTTTCCGGCCCGGTTCCGTTTTTCCGTCCTGGAAAGGAGCACAAGGAGCTCGTGCGCCAGCAGCGGAAACGCGGCAAGAATCAAAAGCCGGAGCCACTCTCTGAGGGTAAGGTGGGCCGTGCCGAAGGCCGCCGTGAGAAAGGGGATCTCCGTCACCGCAATCTGCAGAAGGAAGCCTGCCGCGAGGGCAAGTAGCATCAGACGGTTTTTCAGATGATCCATGCGGAAAACGGATCTTTCCACATCCCGCATCCCCACCGCGTGAAAAAGCTGAGACATGCCTAAGACCGTAAAGGCGTAGGTCTGCGCCCGGCCGAGCACCGTTTCATTCTGCAGGATCATGGCAAAGGCCGACGGAGAAAAGGCGATCCCCCGCTCCCGCATGATGCCGCATGGAATGGTGAAAAAGGCCGTCAGGCTGATCCCGGCGATCAGAACGCCGTAAAAAACAGTCCGCATCAGACCTCCGTCCGCGAACAGGCTTTCCTTCGGATCCCGCGGCGGCTTTTCCATCAGGCTGTCCGCATCGTTGTCGTCCGCTCCCAGCGCCAGCGCGGGCAGGGAGTCCGTGATCAGGTTGATCCACAGGATATGGCTGGATCTCAGGGGAGAAGCGAGCCCCATGAGCACCGCCGCGAACATGGTCAGAATCTCGCCCAGGTTGGAGGACAGAAGAAAGATCACCGATTTTCTGATATTCTCATAAACGCCGCGCCCCTCCTCGATGGCTTTTTCAATGGTGGCAAAATTATCGTCCGTCAGAATGATCTCGGAGGCCTGTTTCGCCACATCCGTCCCGTTCTGCCCCATGGCGATGCCGATATCCGCGGCCTTCAGGGAAGGCGCGTCGTTCACCCCGTCGCCGGTCATCGCCACGATCTTTCCCTTCTCCTTAAAGCCCTTCACGATCCGTACCTTGGACTGGGGAGAGACCCGGGCGAATACCCGGACTTCCTCCAGCGCCTGCAGGAATTCCCTGTCCGGAAGCCGCTTCAGCTGCGCTTCCGTCATGCACTGCTCCCTTCGCGTTACGATCCCCAGCCGGGCGGCGATCGCATACGCCGTATCCACATGATCCCCGGTGATCATCACTGTGCTGACCCCGGCCCTGCGGAAGCGTTCCACCGCTCCTGCCGCCTCCGGCCTGGGCGGATCCTTCATTCCGACCATGCCGATAAAGGTAAGCTCCCTCTCCTCCGGCCCCCTTCCTCCCCTGCGCATGGCCACGGCCAGCGTCCGCAGCCCCTGGCCTGACATCCATTCCACAGCGGACAGGATCTGCCGGATCTGCATGCTCTGAAGCGGGACTTCCTTCCCGTGCAGCAGAAGCCGGGTGCATTTCTGCAGGACCTCATCCGGCGCTCCCTTCGTATAGGTCACGCTCTCCGCGCCGTTCTGATGAAAGGTGGACATCATCCTGCGGCCCGAGTCAAAAGGGATCTCCGCCCTCCTCGGAAGCTTTGCTTCCAGCGCCCGCCTCCGCACGCCGCAGGCTGCCGCAAGATCCAGAAGGGCGAGCTCCGTGGGATCCCCGAGCCTTTCCCCGCTCTCCAGCACACCGTCGTTGCAGAGGGTCATGCCCTTTAAAAATTCCGCAGCCTCCGTACCGTTCTGCCAGACCGTCTGCTCCCTTTTCCCCTTTTCCCTGCCGGCAGGCGTCCGGTTTCCCGTAAGCTCCTTCGCGTCCAGAAGCTTCAGATCCAGGAAGCACTTTTCCGCCGTCATCCGGTTCTTTGTCAGCGTTCCGGTCTTGTCGGAGCAGACCACGCTCACGGCTCCCAGCGTTTCCACCGCCGGAAGCTTTCTGACGATGGTATGCACCCGCACCATTTTGGTAACGCTCATAGCAAGGCAGATGGTCACCACTGCGGGAAGCCCCTCAGGCACGGCGGCCACGGCCAGGGATATGGCCGTGATCAGCATTTCCGCTGCGTTTCTTTTCTGGATCAGGGCGATCAGGAACAGCGCGCCGCAGAGAAACAGGGACAGGATGCTGAGGATGGTCCCAAGCTCTCCCAGCCTTTTCTGCAGAGGCGTCAGCTCCCGGGGACTTTCCTCGATCATGGCGGCGATCCGGCCGATCTGAGTGTCCATCCCCGTTGCGGCGACGATCCCTTCTCCCCTTCCGCCGGTAACGATCGTGGACATATACGCCATATTCCGCCTGTCTCCCAGCGCGGTTTCCCTTTCCGGCGAGGCCAGATAAGCCGCGTCCTTTTCCACCGGAAGGGATTCCCCGGTCAGCGCGGATTCTTCCGTCTTCATCCCACCGGTCCTGGTCAGCCTGAGATCCGCCGGGATCTGGCAGCCAGCATCCAGACAGACCACATCTCCGGGAACCAGCTCAGAAGCCTCGATCTCCCTCTCCTTTCCCTCCCGGATACAGAAGGCCCGCGGACTTGTCAGCTTTTTCAGGGAATCCAGCGCCCTCTGCGCTTTTCCCTCCTGCAGCATCCCAACCACGGCGTTCATGCAGACCACCACGGCGATGATCGCCGCATCGCTGATCTCATGCAGCATGAGGGAAATGACCGCCGCCGCCATCAGCACATAGATCAGCGGATCGTTCAGCTGCTCCAGGAACCTTTCCGGAGCGCTCTTTTTCTTTCCCTCCCTCAGCTCGTTCGGCCCGAAGATCTCCCGCCTCCTGGCCGCCTCCTTCTCCGTCAGCCCCCGGTCCGGATCCGTCTCCAGAAGCGCGCAGACCTCCCGGATCGTTTTTGTCTCATATCTCTCAGCCGCCTGATGTTCCATCCCTGCATTCCTCCCTGACTCCCTGTCCCTTTTGTCCAAGTCTATGACGGGAGGCGGGGGAATATGTCCGCCTCTGATCTTTCCCCTGCTTTATCGGTTCAGCTCGCAGCAGAGCTGCTCGCTGTCCGTTGCCCGTCGAATATCCGCGTGTCTGTGCAGGCACGCCTGCCCTTCCACGCGGCTGCTCTCCGGGCTTATCGCACAAAAAGCAGCCCGTTTTCACAGACTGCTTTTCGCGTAAAACTCTATTCCGTTCAGGCATCCCCGCTCCGGGCCGTCAGGCGCAGAGCCGGTCCCGCAGCGTCCGCTCCGTCCTTTCAGACAGCCGGGACGCTTTCTTTCTCACTCCTCATTGGTCAGATGGAATCTGTCCAGCAGATGGAAGATGAGGCCAAGGATCATACCCACCACGCAGGCCAGCACCATACCGGTCAGCTGCACGCTTCCGAACTTCACCGTGATGCCGGAAAGGCCGGCCACGAAGATGACGGAGGTGAGGATCAGGTTCCTGGATTTTCCGTAGTCCACCTGGGAATCCACCAGGATACGGATGCCGGAGGTTCCGATCATGCCGTAGAGCAGGAAGGAAATGCCGCCGATGACCGGGCCGGGAACGGTCTGGATCAGCATGGACAGCTTTCCGATGAAGGAGCAGACGATGGAGAGCACCGCCGCGCCGCCGAT
>CALWGL010000254.1 GCA_944380025.1 uncultured Lachnospiraceae bacterium | reverse complement strand
ACGGCGAGCTGGAGGAAAGGCGCAGAAATCTGGCGGAGGGCCTGGAGCTTCTTACGCGCAGCGAGCGCAGGAAAAACCTCCTCTGCGAAAGCCTTGCAGCCTGGGAGGAGGAAGAGAGTATTTCCAACCAGGCCCTCTGGGACATCGACGCCTTCCGAAAGGGCGAGATCACCGGAGAAGGTCTGCTTCGCCTGAAAAGGGAGCTGGGAAGGCTTCGGGACGAGGCGGAGCGCCAGCGTCAGGAGGCGGCTTCGGAAAAAAGAAGCCTGCAGAAGGAGGCCGCGCTTCTGGAGCGCGATTTAAAAGAACTTCGGATGGGAAAGAAGGCCTATCCAAAGGCGCTGGAGGAGGCCAGGATCCAGATTCAGAAAAGCCTGTACGAACGCACGGGAAAAAATGTGCCGGTGCGCGTCCTCGCCGACCTTCTGGACATCCGGGATGAAAAATGGAGAAACGCCCTGGAAGGGTATCTGGGCTGGAACAAGCTGGCTCTGATCGTAGAGCCCGCCTTTGCGGCCCAGGCGATGGAGGCCTACGAAGGGCTGGAGGCCGTCCGCTTTTCCCATGTGGCCCTCGCGGACACGGGAAAGCTCTCCGAACAGGAATTTTCCGCCCGCCCCGGTTCCCTCGCCGAAGAGGTGGAGTGCCGGGAAAACTATGTGAAAAACTATGTGAATTTCCTTCTGGGAAACGTGATCAAATGTGAATCCGTCGAACAGCTCCGGAAATGCCGGGTGGGCGTGACCGCGGACTGCCTGCTTTACCAGAATTTTCAGCTGCGCCGCCTGAATCCGGAGCAGTATACGAAGCGGGCCTTCATCGGAGAAAAGAGCCTGAAAAGAAGGCAGAAGGAGCTTTCGGAACAGCTGGACAGCCTGCAGGAAGCGCTGGAGGAAAGCGCGAAAGAGGCGGAACAGGCCGCCCGTCTGCTCCGGCTGGAGGCCCTTTCGGACCCGGCGGAAACCTATCTGGAGCTCTTTGCCGACGTGCAGGAAAAGCGCAGAAAGGAAGAGCAGCTCGCCCGCCTGGACAAAAAGCTTTCCGAAGTGGGAGAGGGCGCGGTGGAGGCGCTGAAGGAACAGCTCTCTGCGGTGGATGGAAAGCAGCGGGCGCTTGAACGGGAAATCGACGCCGTCAAGCTGAAGATCCACGACCAGAACCGGAAAATGGAGAAGGACCGCCAGGATCATCTGGAGAAAAACGAAGCCCTCCTTTCCGGACAGAAAGCCCTGGTTTCCAGCAGAAACTGGGAGGAGGCCTTCGACGGCTGGTTTGCCGGCCTGAAAAATCCCTCCTTCGACGCCCTTCTGCGCCGGACCGGGGAGGAAAGAGAGAGGGCCGGACAGCTTCTGGAAGAGAAGAAAAACAGGCTGGTGGATTTAAGGAGCGACTACCTGAGAAAGCATCCCGGCAGGGACTTTTCTGCCAGCGCGGCGGACAACGCGGACTATCAGGAGCTTCTTGACCACCTTTCCTGCGAGCAGATCCGGGAATATGAGCAGATCGCCGAAAAGCAGGCCAGGACCGCCGTGGAGCATTTCAGAGAGGATTTCATTTACAAGATCCGAAGCGCCATCCGGGAGGCCTTCCTGCGCCGCGACGAGCTGAACCGGATCCTGCGCAGCCTGAACTTCGGAAAGGACCGCTACCAGTTCCGCATTTCCAGAAACCGCGGGCCGGACGGGGCCTACTACGACATGTTCATGGACGAATCCCTGGAGATCGACCCGTCCGCCCTTTCCGGCTCCATGGACCGGCAGATGGACCTGTTTTCCATGGACCATGAAAAGAAATACGGCGCGCTGATGAACGACCTGATCCGCATGTTCCTCCCGCCCCAGACCGCGGACGCGAAGCAGCAGGAGGAAGCGAAGCGCAGCATGGAAAAATATTCCGACTACCGCACCTACCTTTCCTTTGAGATGGAACAGATCGTGGAAGGGGACGACCGTCTGGTGATCGACTTAAGCAAAATGATCCGCAAAAATTCCGGCGGCGAAGGCCAGAATCCCCTCTATGTGGCCCTCCTTGCCAGCTTCGCCCAGGCCTACCACATCAGCACCTCCCCCGGCGCCGCACGCCGTCCCACCATCCGTCTGGTGGTGCTGGACGAGGCCTTTTCCAAGATGGATGCGGAAAAGGTGGCAAGCTGTATCGAGCTGATCCGGGGGCTGGGCTTCCAGGCCATCATCAGCGCTACCAACGACAAGATCCAGAACTACCTGGAGAACGTGGATAAGACCTTCGTGTTCGCCAATCCGAATAAGAAAAGCATTTCCATCCAGGAATTTGAAAAGAAGGACTATGGGCAGCTGGAGGGGGAAGAATGAAAAATAAGCCTGATGGCTTATTTTTCATTCGGCAGTTTTGCGTCGGAGCGTCGCAAAACTGCTGTGATCGCAGAGGAGAAATCACCTGCGTGATTTCTCCCCGCGGCCTCAGCGCAACGCTTCGGCAGGGAGGAAAGAATGAAACATCTGTTCGGCTTTCGGACTTCGGAGAAAAAGGGATTTATGAGGTGTTCCGCCTGGCGGATGAGCTTCGGGACGGAAAACACAGGGAGGCGCTTCATGGAAAAACGGCGGTGCTCTTTTTCCCTTCCGCGAGCCTGAGCACCCGCGTGACCTTTGAAAAGGGCGTCGCCTCGCTGGGCGGCCTGCCCATCCTTTTTCCGCCTGAAACGCTGGACAAAAAAGAGGATCTGAGAGATGTGGCGGGATATCTGTTACTGTTCAGCCTTCGGCAGAACAGTAACGGCATCCGGCCATTCCAATCGCTTCGCGATGGGCCGGATGCTTCCTTCCTGTACGTTTTTGTACGGTCTGCGCAGTAAATGCGCAGACCTGTCTGAACAGTAACGCACTGACCAGTAAACAGGAACCTTCGGCCGGAAGGGATGAAATGCCTTTCCCGCGGTTGACCGTCGGCGCGCTTTGCGGTAGGATAAAGAAAATGCCCGAAAAGATATGAGGAATCACAAATGAAACATAACAGAAAAAAAACAGCGGCCGTCCTTGCGGCTCTTGCCCTTTCTGTCCTTCCCGGCTGCAGCTCCGGAAAAACGGAAAATCTGGATCAGGGCATGGCGCTGGTGGAGCAGCTGGAATATGAAGACGCACTGGCGTCCTTTGACGCGGCGGTCGTGAACGGAGAGGATCTGCAGCTTGCCTACCGGGGAATGGGACTTGCCTATATGGGGCTGTCCCGGTACGAAGAGGCGGCGGACAGTCTGCGGAGGGCTCTATCCTGCAGCGACGAGCGGCCGGATCAGATGGATTACGATATCAATTATTATCTCGCCACGGTTTACTACAAGCAGGGAAATCTGGACGGCGCGAAAGGCGTGTATGAGGCGATCCTGGCGCTGCGGCCGAAGGAGAAGACGGCCTGGTATCTGAAGGGTGTGATCGGACTGGCGCAGGGGGACACGGAAAGTGCCTCCGCGGATTTTGACAGGGCGGTGTCTCTGGAACCCCAGGATTATGATCTGCGGATCGATATTTTCTGCAGCTGCGCGGAGAACGGGCAGCAGGAGCTGGGACAGGGCTATCTGCAGGCTGTGCTGGACGACGGGGACAGTAAGCTGAGCGATTACAATACGGGCCGGATGAACTACTATCTGGGCAATTATGACGCCGCCAGAAACGCGCTGGAAAGCGCCATGGATACGGACGGCTCCTCCGAGGTGGTGAGTCTCCTGGGACAGACCTACGAACAGCTGGGAGATTATAATTACGCGGCCAGCGTTTACAGCAATTATCTGAGCCAGACCCCGGACGCACAGATCTACAATCAGCTTGGCCTGTGCGATCTGCACATCGGAGATTATGAGGCAGCTCTTGCGGCCTTTCAGGCGGGCATTGCCATGGAAGGGAATCAGATCATGCAGACCCTCCGATTCAATGAGATCGTCGCCTGCGAATACCTGGGACAGTTCGACCAGGCAAAGCTGAAAATGGAGGAATATCTGACCGCCTATCCGGACGACGCGAAGGCGCAGAGAGAGTATGAATTCCTGCAGACCAGGTAGGAACCTCCGCAGCGGTACGGCGGATACCGTTTTCTGACAACACAACATTTATTACAGGATACGCCGGCAAAACACAATATCTTGTGCATCCGCCGTTGACTTGGAAAAGAAAAGATGCTACAATAACTTCACCGTCCGTTTCCGGAAGGCGGCAGAGACAGCTCCGGAAAAGGGACGGTGAATATTTTCTGTCATTGAAATTTGCAAGGGGGAAAGCTCATGTTCCAGGTCATTAAGAGAAACGGAGACAAGGCGGATTTTACGCTTACCAAGATCGGGGATGCCGTGCGCAAGGCGTTTGACGCGACGGATACCCTGTACAGCAGTGACATCATCGATCTGCTGTCACTGCGGGTGACGGCGGATTTCCAGGATAAGGTGGAGGAAGGGTCCGTCCATGTGGAAGACATTCAGGACAGCGTGGAGAAGGTCCTCGAGCAGGCCGGCTACGCGGAGGTGGCCAAGGCCTATATCCTGTACCGCAAGCAGAGGGAAAAGATGCGGAATATGAAGTCCACGATCCTGGACTATAAGGAAGTGGTCAACGGCTACGTGAAGGTGGAGGACTGGCGCGTGAAGGAGAATTCCACCGTCACCTATTCCGTGGGCGGACTGATCCTGAGCAATTCCGGCGCGGTGACGGCCAATTACTGGCTTACGGAGGT
>CALWGL010000253.1 GCA_944380025.1 uncultured Lachnospiraceae bacterium | reverse complement strand
AATGGCGATCTCCGTCTCAGACCCGGGGTGCTTCAGATCCTCCACCATATTTTTCCAGTCTGTAAGATCCGGTTCGGGACATGGGATATGGAGGCATTCACAGACCACCTGCGCCAGACGCTCCTTTTCCATGACCAGCGGCACTTCGTACAGATATTCCACATCCGGATTCTGAAGCACATGTCCGGACGGCACATTGCAGAACAGGGCGATCTTCTCCTTCAGCTCCCCGGACAGCCGATGCTCCGAACGGCAGACCAGGATATCCGGCCACAGTCCCATGCTCTGCAGCGCTTTTACGCTGGCCTGCGTCGGTTTGGTCTTCAGTTCGCCGGAAGCTTTCAGGTAGGGTACCAGAGTCACATGGACCAAAACGGCGTTTTCCTTTCCCACATCGTGCTGAAACTGACGGATGGCCTCCAGAAAGGGCTGGCTCTCAATATCCCCGACGGTCCCTCCCACTTCTATAATGGCGATCCGTTCTTCCTCCGGCGTCCTGCCCCTGTAAAAACGGCTTTTGATCTCATTTGTGATGTGAGGGATCACCTGCACCGTACCCCCGCCGTAATCCCCGTGGCGCTCTTTCTGAAGTACAGTCCAGTAGATCTTGCCTGTAGTCACATTGGAATGCTGATCCAGATTTTCGTCGATGAACCGCTCGTAGTGCCCCAGATCCAGATCTGTCTCCGTACCGTCGTCGGTGACAAAGACCTCGCCGTGCTGGATTGGATTCATGGTGCCCGGATCCATATTGATATAAGGATCAAATTTCTGTATCGTCACCCGATATCCTCTCGCCTTGAGCAGTCTCCCAAGCGACGCCGCCGTGATCCCCTTTCCCAGCCCGGACACGACGCCTCCGGTTACGAATACATATTTTACCACTGCATTTTCCTCCTGTTTTCCGGTAACGCAAAGGCGTCAGAATCTCCTCCCGGAAATCCTGACGCCTTCGTCACAACCTTTTTTCACTTAACGTATACTATAAACGATTTTGCCCGCTTTGTAAATCCCTGCCTGTACGTTTTCGTACGGTCTGCGCAGTAAATGCACAGACCTGACCGATTAGTAATCCAGGACCCTTCCGTCGATGGAGATCGTCGTCACCTGCCAGGGGATGAATTTTCCGCTTTCCTGCAGAGCCTTCTTCGCCGCCAGTTCCAGCCCTCCGCAGCAGGGCACCTCCATGCGCACAATCGTCACGCTCTTAATGTCATTGTTCCGGATAATCTGCGCAAGCTTCTCGCTGTAGTCGATGCCGTCCAGCTTGGGACAGCCGATCAGCGCCACCCTTCCCCGGATGAAATCCTGATGGAACGCCGCGCAGGCATACGCGGTGCAGTCCGCCGCAATCAGAAGCTTCGCTCCGTCAAAGTACGGGGCCTGAACCGGGGCAAGCTTGATCTGGACCGGCCAGTTCTCCAGCTGAGATACCTGGGCTTCCTGCGAGGCTGCAAAGCCAGTCCGCAACGCCCCGGAACCGTTCTGCGAGGCTGCGGAACCAGTCCGGAACGCCCTGGAACCGTTCTGCGAGGCCGCGGCTGCGGCTGTTCTCCTGATCTGCCTGGAAGCCGCTCCCGGGCAGCCGCCCATAGGATGGACAGCTTCCTGTTCCACCTGCGCGGCATTCTTTTCTTCTTCCAGCTTTTTCTTTTTCATGTTCGCTTCGACCGCCTCCTTATCGTACGCGGCCGCCTCTCTTTCCTCAAAGGAAATGGCTCCTGTCGGGCACTGCGGCAGGCAGTCCCCCATGCCGTCGCAGTAGTCGTCGCGGATCAGCCTTGCCTTTCCGTCCACCATTGCGATCGCGCTCTCGTGACAGGCCTGGGCGCAGAGCCCGCAGCCGTTGCATTTTTCTTCATCGATCCGAATGATCTGTCTGATCATGCTTACCTCCTCTGCCGCCGCAGGCGGCACTTTATTCCGGCAGGAACCTGCGGCTCCTGCCGCCTCCATATACCTTGACTTTACATGGGCATCTTATTATAATCGCTTCAAAAAGTATGTTGCCATAGCCACATTTTTCAGAAAACAGGAATGGAAAATTTTATGGATCACAGATTTCTGACGCAGACCGCGCTGTTTCGCGGGTATGAAGAAAAGGAGCTGCCCGGTCTCCTGCAAAAGCTGAACAGCCGGGAAAAAACCTTTGAAAAAGGCCAGGTCATCTTCCATGCCGGAGAGACCGTCTCCGAGTTCGGCCTGATCCTGGAGGGCTCTGTCCAGATCGAAGCCCTGGATCTGTTCGGCCGCAGAAGCATCCTTGGCATCGTCCAGAAGGGCGGTGTGTTCGGAGAATCCTACGCCTGCATTCCGGATCAGCAGCTACTGGTGGACGCCGTCGCGGGGGAGGACGCCTCCGTCCTGTTCCTCAGCGTACCTTCCCTGCTGTCGGCCGGCGCGGCGGGCGGAAGGAACGCCGTTCTTCTTCAAAACCTCCTTTCCATCACGGCGCGGAAAAATCTCGGGCTTTCCATGCGGATTTTTCATTCCTCTCCCAAAAAGATCCGCGACCGGCTGTATTCCTATTTTTCCGAGCAGGCCGCCGTACACGGCTCCACCCATTTTTCCATCCCCCTGGACCGACAGCAGCTCGCGGACTATCTGGGGACGGAACGCACCGCCCTGTCCCGGGAACTTGGCCGGATGAAAAGGGAAGGGCTCATCGACTTTCGCAAAAGAGAATTCCGGATCTATCCGGAACGGGGCGAAGCCGCCCGTTTTCAGGACCCGCAGGACTGATAGCGCTTCACACCGTCCTTCCTGGTAAAATCTTTCTTCCATCAGCTGACAGGCTTATTTTAATGAAACAGAGAAAAAAAGAATAGACTGATAATCTGTTTTGTGATATGGTATATAATATCCAGCGCATCAAACAGATTCTGATATTTCTGATGGGGCAGCCGCCCCGGCCGGTCGAAAATGAAAAGATCCTGCATGATCCCTGATGAGTGTATCCGTTTTAAAAAACCCGGAAGCCCGATATGTGATCTCCGCTGAGTCTGCCTGCTCTGGCCATCTTGGGAGGCCGGTACGGTTCTGCAACTCATTTGCCGGAAAATAACCGTACAGGCAGTACACCGTCAGGCCATGATACGGTTCCATTTCCAAAAACAGGTAATCCAACCGTACACAAACCTGAAAATGTACGGTTCCCACCCCCTGAAAAGAAGATCCTAACCGTACAAAATTCAAAAATGTACGGTTCCAAATTCCCGAAAAGCAGATTCTAACCGTACACGGTCCCAAAATGTACGGTTCCAGCTCCCCCAAAAACAGATCCTAACCGTACCGGTCAGCCGAAATCTCAAAAACGTACGGTTCCGAACCCCCAAAAACAGATCCTAACCGTACCGGTCAGCCGAAATCTCAAAAACGTACGGTTCCAAGCCCCCAAAAGGAAGATCCTAACCGTACCGGTCAGCCAAAATCTCAAAAACGTACGGTTCCGAACCCCCAAAAAGCAGATCCTAACCGTACCGGTCTCCCGAAAGCTCTAAAATGTACGGTTCCAAACCCCTCAAAAGCAGATTCTAACCGTACCAGTCTCTCGAAAGCTCATCCAGAATCCCACAAACGTACGGTTCCATAATCCGAAAACGTATTCTCAACCGTAATCTCGCAAAAACATCCAAACATTGCAAACCCATCAAAACGCCACAAAAAAAGAAAAGAGGATAAACCATGATGAATCTAAATGAAATGTTGTTAAAAGAGCAGCTCAGGCTGGAAAAAATCGTGAAAGAAGCCGGGGCGCGTCTGAAGAACGCTCCCGAAGGGACGCTCCGGCTGTCCGGCTGCAGGAAAAGTATCCAATATTATCGCTGTCTGCCCGGGGGAAGGAAAAACGGGGAATATCTGCCAAAATCCAGGGAAAAGCTGATCCGTGCCCTGGCTCAGAAAAGCTATGATGAAAAGGTTGTGCGGCTGGCGGAAAAAAGGCTGGCGCAAATCCGGGATATCCTGGAGGATTATGAGGACGACGAATTTGAAAAACTGCTCCTGGCGGAGCATCCGGAAAGGCAAAAGCTGATCCGCCCGGCTGAGATCTCATGGGAACAGCGGCTGGAAAAATGGCTCTCGGAAGAATATACCGGGAAAGCGTTTCAGAAAGGCGCTCCGGTCATTCTGACGGAGCGGGGCGAACGGGTCCGCTCCAAATCAGAAAAGATCCTGGCCGACCTTTTTTTCCGCAGAGGGATCCCCTATAAATATGAATGTCCGCTTTATCTGAGGGGATACGGAACCGTCCATCCGGATTTCACTTTTCTGTCGGAGAGGACAGAAATGGAGATCTACTGGGAGCATGCGGGCCGGATGGACGAGCCGGAATATGCAGGCAGCGCCATCCGGAAGATACAGGCCTATGAAGCAAACGGGATTTATCCGGGAGAGCGCCTGATCCTCACTTTTGAAACGGAAACGAGCCTTCTGGATACGAAACTGGCGGAACAGCTCGCGGAAAAACATCTTCTGAAAAAAATCTATGCGCCCTGGCAGAATCCCCAAAAATGAAAAAAATGTGAAAACTTCCGCCGCCTATTGACATCCTTCCGGCCGTGTGCTACTTTATTAGCAGTGACACAGTGTCAGTGCTGTCCGTCACAGACCGGTACCGCAGATACCGGATTTAATTGAAAAATTTCCTTCAGGAGCAGAGAACAGCGAATAAAAACAATTCTGTTTTATTCGCTTTCTTT
>CALWGL010000252.1 GCA_944380025.1 uncultured Lachnospiraceae bacterium | reverse complement strand
GCTCCCTGTCCGTTGCCCGTCGAATATCCGCATGTCTGTGCAGGCACGCCTGCACATCCCTGCGGCTGCTCTCCGGGGCCAGCTCGCAGCATTGCTGCTCCCTGTCCGTTGCCCGTCGAATATCCGCATGTCTGTGCAGGCACGCCTGCACATCCCTGCGGCTGCTCTCCGGGCTTATCGCTCAAAAAGCGCTTTCAGTTCTTCCAGGGTCTCCATCCGGCAGACCCGCTCCCGCAGCTTCGAGGAGCCGGGCCAGCCTGCGGTATACCAGCCCACATGCTTTCTCATTTCCAGGATCGCCGTATGCTCCCCCTTATACTGTACGAGCAGGGCGGCATGACGCAGGATCATTTCCCGCACCTCCTCCCGGGAAGGCTGCGCAGGCAGCTCTCCGGTTTCCAGATAGCGCGCCGTCCGGCCGAAGATCCATGGATTTCCTCTGGCTGCCCGGCCGATGGCGACCGCGTCACAGCCGGTCTGATCCAGCATCTGCTTTGCCGCCTCCGGCCCGGTCACATCCCCGTTCCCGATCACGGGGATCCTCACTGCCGCCTTTACCTGCGCGATGATATCCCAGTCCGCCTTTCCGGAATAGAACTGCTGCCTGGTCCTGCCGTGGACGGTAACGGCGGCCGCTCCGCTTTCCTGCGCGATATGCGCCAGCTCCACCGCGTTTACGTGCTCATCGTCAAAGCCCTTCCGGATCTTCACCGTCACCGGCTTTTTCACCGCTCCCGCCACGGCGGCGATGATGCGACCGGCCAGCAGCGGATCCTTCATCAGCGCGGAGCCTTCTTTGTTGTTCACCACCTTGGGGACAGGACAGCCCATGTTGATATCCAGAACGGCAAAGGGACGTTCCTCGATCCTTTTCGCGATCTGCGCCATCAGCTCCGGATCGTTTCCGAACAGCTGCAGGGAGACGGGTCCTTCCTGCTCATGGATCTCGAGCAGGCTTTCCGTATTTTTGTTTTTATAGAAAACAGCCTTGGCGCTCACCATCTCGCTGCACACCATCCCCGCTCCCTGCTGTCTGCAGAGCAGACGAAATGGCAGGTCGCTTACCCCTGCCATTGGTGCGAGGATCACCCGGTTGTCCAAAGTCACGCTGCCGATCTGAAGTCCTTCCATTCCTTCTCTTTCTTCGCTCCCGTCTTTTTTATTTCCTGTTCTTTTCATAAATGATCTGCAGTCCGTCCAGCGTCAGCGAGCTGTCGTACACATCGATCACATCCGTTTCATCGGCAATGATCCGGCCCAGCCCGCCGGTGGCCACCACCTTCATGTCCAAAATGCCGGTTTCCTTTTTCACCATATTGACGATATATTCCGTCTGTCCGATCTGTCCGAAGACCAGCCCTGCCTGCATGCTGGAAATGGTCTCCTGCGCCAGGATGCTTTTGGGCTTGCGGATCTCCACCACGGGAAGCTTCGCCGTATCCTCCCACAGTGCCTTGGCGCTGATGCGGATGCCCGGTGCGGTGATCCCCGCCGCAAAGCAGCCGTCCTGCGTCACATAATCATAGGTGGTCGCGGTCCCGAAGTCCAGCACCAGCACCGGTCCGCCGTATTTTTCATAGGCCGCCACCGCATCCACGATCCGGTCCGGTCCGATCTCCTTGGGATTTTCCGTAATGATCCGGATGCCGGTCCGGGTTCCCGCTCCCACGATCAGCGGGCGCGTTCCCAGGTAACGGGTGATCCCTCCCACCAGGGAATGCATGATATTCGGGACCACGCTTGCGATCACGGTTCCCTCGATCTGCTCCTTCGTGATCCCGTCAAACATCAGAAGCTGCCGGATGCTCATCCCATATTCATCGGAGGTGTGGGCCATCTTCGACATCATCCGGAAGGTGGTCACCAGCTTCTTTCCTTCATAAACCCCGCAGGTAATGTTCGTATTGCCAACGTCAATCGCCAAAATCATCTTCTACTCCTCCTCCAGCAGGTCTCCCACATCCTCCTTCAGCACCGCCGCGCGGTAGTACAGGCTCAGGGATTCCAGCAGCTCCTTCCGTTTTCTCCGGATCTCTCCCAGCAGCAGGCCGGCGCTCACCTCATCATAGAGATAATCCTCTTCGGCAGCCTGCGTTTCCAGCGTCACGCCGCCGTCCGGCTCAAAAAGGATGGTAAAGATCCCTCCCGCCTCCTCGGTGAACAGCACACAGATGATGTGCAATTCATCCTGAACGGACTGCGGCAGCTTCTTAAAATCCGGATTGAAAAAATATTTCTGTTCGTAGGAATTGGCTCCGCAGAGCACGATCTGCCCCGTTTCCTTCATACGTTCTTCCTTTCCCGTTTCACACATAGCCGTAAATGCCGCGGACGGAAACCTCCCCGGCATACACACATTCCATCCGGCCGTCCGGAAGCTTCACCAGGAGCTCTCCGTTTTCCCGGATCCCCGCCGCAGTTCCTTCGTATTCCCCTTTCGGATCAAGAACACGGACAGGCCTTCCCTTATTGACAAGAAGGCTTTCATAATCCGCCCGGATCCCGGACAGGTCCCGGGTCTTCAGGAATCGCGCATAAGCGGATTCAAAATGCTCCATCACCGATGCCAGCAGCTGCGCGCGCCCAACGCTTTCTCCCTTTTCCAGGCGCAGTGAGGTCGCCGTTTCCGTGATTCCTTCCGGAAAAACGGTCTGATTCACATTGATCCCCGTCCCGATCACCACATAGTGGATGAAATCCGGTTCCGCGCTCATCTCCGTCAGGATGCCGCACACTTTTTTCCCGGAAATCACGATATCGTTGGGCCATTTGATCCCGGCATCCAGCCCCTGTTCCCTCACTGCCTCCGCCGCCGCCAGCGCCATCACCAGCGTGAGCATGCAGGCCTGGTCCGGCGCACAGGCCGGACGCAGCAGCAGGGTAAAATACAGATTGCTTCCTTCCGGAGAAAACCATTCCCTTCCCCGTCTGCCCCTGCCTGCTTCCTGTCTCTCCGCCACCACCAGCGTTCCTTCCGGAGCTCCTCTTTCCGCCTCCGCCTTGGCATCCGCGTTGGTGGAACCGGTAGTCCGGCAGCAGATCAGATTTCCGCCCGCCCATCGGGTGCGCAGCCGGCTTCTGATCTCCCCTTCTTCCAGCAGATCCGGAGACGCGGTCAGCAGGTAGCCCCTGTTCGGCACCGCCTCGATCCCGTATCCCTCTTCCTTCAGCTGATTGATGATCTTCCACACCGCCGTCCGGGAAACGCCAAGCCGTCCGCACAGCTCCTGTCCGGAGAGATAGCCGCCCGCTTCCCGCAGCAGCGTGAGAACTTCCGCTTTTCTCAATGTTTCTCTTCCTCCGGCCAGCCGAGCGTTGCCGCGATCACCGCCTTGATGGTATGCATCCGGTTCTCCGCCTCATCGAACACAACGGAGGCGGAAGATTCGAACACCTCGTCCGTCACCTCCATCTCACAGATGCCGAACTTTTCTCCGATCTGCTTCCCGATCGTCGTCTTCAGATCATGGAAGGCGGGCAGGCAGTGCATGAAGATCGTGCTCCCCGCTCTGCCGTCGTCCGCGTTTTCCATGATGCGGCGGTTCACCTGATAAGGGGAAAGAAGCTCGATCCGCTCCTCCCAGACGCTGTCCGGCTCTCCCATGGAGACCCACACGTCCGTACAGATCACATCCGCGCCCTTCGTGCCAGCCATGGCGTCCTCGGTCAGAGTTACGGAACCGCCCGTCTGCGCGGCGATCTGCCGGCACTGCTCCGTCAGTTCCTCAGAGGGGAAATACGAACGGGGCGCGCAGGCCGTAAAGTGCATTCCCATCTTCGCGCAGGCGACCATATAGGAATTTCCCATGTTGTATCTGGCGTCGCCCATATAAACAAGCCTTACGCCCTTCAGCCTTCCCAGATGTTCCCGGATGGTCAGCAGATCCGCCAGCATCTGGGTGGGATGGAATTCATTGGTCAGGCCGTTCCACACCGGCACGCCCGCGTGCGCGGCGAGCTCTTCCACGATCTCCTGTCCGAAGCCCCGGTATTCGATCCCTTCATACATCCGGCCCAGTACTCTCGCGGTATCCGCGATGCTCTCCTTTTTCCCGATCTGAGAGCCGGACGGATCCAGATAGGTGGTCCCAAGGCCCAGATCGTGGGCTGCCACTTCAAAAGAGCAGCGGGTCCGGGTACTCGTTTTTTCAAAGATCAGGGCGATATTTTTCCCGCGGAAGCGGTCCACGGGGATCCCCCGCTTCTTCTTTTCCTTCAGATCCGCCGCGAGGTCGAGAAGATACCCGATCTCCTCCGGCGTATAGTCCAGCAGCTTCAGAAAATGGCGTCCCTTCAAATCCATCCCGTTTTTCTCCTTTCACCATGAAGAGGTTCCGCACCGGCACCGATGCAGAACCCCCGTCAGTTCCCTTTTCATCCTTCTTTCGTTTCTTCCGTGCCCGCCGACCGCGTCCGGCTTCCCGCTCCGCGCGGCTTCCCGCCGCGCGCGGGATCCGCGTTCTCTGCGCCCGGGCTCAGGGGCTCAGGAATTCAGCACCTCTTTCGCGGATGCAAGCACCCCTGAAAGATTCTGGATCTCCGACGGAATGATGATCTTCGTCGCCTTGCCGTCGGCCGCCTTTTCAAAGGCTTCCAGGCTTCTCAGCTTCAGCACGGTCTCATCGGCTCCCGCCTCGCGGATGAAGCGGATACCGTCAGCCGTCGCCTGCTGTACCTTCAGGATGGCTTCCGCCTCACCTTCCGCCTCACGGAT
>CALWGL010000251.1 GCA_944380025.1 uncultured Lachnospiraceae bacterium | reverse complement strand
TTCCAATCGCTTCGCGATGGGCCGGATGCTTTCTGCCGATACGTTTTCGTACAGTCTGCGCAGTAAATGCGCAGACCTGGCTGAACAGTAACAAAAACCATCCTATTCAGAAGGGAATGCATTAACATCTGAGGAAAAATGTGATATAGTACCATTTTGGTGAGTTTATGTGCGCTCCCGGATGGAAAAGCGGCCGTCCGGCCGCAAAAGAAAGAGGTAGTGTGAAAAATAAGCCCGATGGCTTATTGTTTCACAGCAAAGCAAAGCTTTGCGGCTATTTGTGCCGGAGCGTCACAAATAGCCCTTAGGCAGCAGAGAAATCGCATTCGCGATTTCTCTTCGCCCCGTCGCTTACGCTCCGGAATGGAGATTAATATGTCAGTCGCAGACAAATATATCGATTACGTGAAAGAAGAGGCCATGAAACGGCCGGAGAAGAGCTGGAACAAGATCCTTCTGGGTCTGCAGGCGAACAAGTGGCGGATGCGTCTGCTTCCCACGAAGGACCTTTCCAGGGGCTATCAGAAGCTGGAGCAGATGATGATGGGAATGGTGGCGGATTCCCTGAGCCGGGAGGGGAGCTACGTGTGGGGCAACATCTTCGCGCCCTGCGAGCTGGTGCACTGCTTCGGGCTGCGCACCCTGTCCATCGAGGTGCTTTCCTGCTACATGAGCGGCTTTCATCTGGAGGATTATTTCATCGATTACGCACAGGACATCGGCCTTGCGCCGACCCTGTGTTCCTATCATAAAACCTTCGTGGGAGGGGTGGAGAGCGGCGTGATCCAGAAACCGGATTACGCCATCACCACCTCCCTTTCCTGTGACGGGAACCTGAATACCTTCCGGTATCTGGAAAAAAAGGCAGGGGTTCCCTTCACCTTTCTGGACATCCCCTACGCGGCAGACGAAGAGTCGGTAACGTATCTTGCGGATCAGCTGCGCGGCCTCGCCGCTTCCCTGGAGGAGCTGACCGGCCGGAAGTTTGAGGAGGAAAAGCTGAAGGAGACGATCCGGATTGAAAATGAAACGAGAAAAGAGCTGATGCGTTTCTTTGAATACCAGACGAAGCGCCGCTATCCGGGCGCGCTCATCAGCCATCTGTACATGATGATGGGCATGCACCTGCTGATCGGCACGAAAGAATTCCTGGACCTGATCCGCTTCATGAATCAGGAGATCGCGGACTGCCCGCCGTTTGAAGGAAAGAAAATCCTCTGGCTGCACCTGATTCCCTTTTATCAGGAGACGCTGAAAAAATATTTTGACAGGAACGGGGAGTATCAGATCATTGCCAGCGACATCATTCTGGACTATATGGAGGAGATGGACGCGGAGCATCCCTTTGAGGCTCTGGCGAAAAAGATCATCCGGAATCTCTACAACGGCTCCTACGCCCACAAGGCGGAGGCCATCGCCTCCCTCTGCGACTGGCTGCGTCCGGACGCGGTGATCTACTTCTGCCACTGGGGCTGCAAGCAGGCCTCCGGCGGCAGCATCCTTCTGAAGGAAAAAATGCAGGAAAAGCAGATCCCCACGCTGATCCTGGACGGGGACGGGATCGATAAGAGAAACAGCCACGACGGCCAGATCAAGACCCGGCTGGAGGCTTTTCTGGAAATGCTGGAGGAAAAGAAAAACAGCACGGAAGAGACAGGACAGAAGGAGGATATGTGATGCTCGGATATATTTGCAAATATGCGCCCATCGAGGTGTTTGAGTCCATGGGCGTGGAAATGAAGCGGATCGATCCGCAGGTGTCGAATTTCACCCAGGCGGACATGAAGATGCACCCCAATATCTGCAGCTTCGCAAAAGGCGTGCTGGAGGATGTGATGGCAGGCGATTATGAGGGCGTGATCCTCACCACCTGCTGCGACAGCATCCGCCGCCTCTACGATGTGCTGAAGCAGGAGCTGCCGGACCGTTTTATCTATATTCTGGATACGCCGAGGATCACGAAGGACGCGGGCATCACGCTCTATGAGGCCCGCATCCGGAAAATGATCGCGGCCTACGAGGCTTTTTCCGGAAAAACCTTTGAGGAGGAAAAGCTGGCGGATATTCTGAGAAAAAGGAAAAAAGAGCAGAGCATCAGCCTGGGGGAGAGCGGTTCCGGGGAGGAAGTTCACACGGCAGCCGCTCCGGCTTTCGAAGCGGGCGTTTCTGCGGCATCTGCCCCGGCTTCCGAAACGGACGCGGGACGCCGCGCCGGGCACGCTGCCCGAAGAAAAAATATCGGCCTCATCGGCGCCAGGGCCAATGAAAGCATCGTACGGATCCTGGAGGAAAAGCACGCCAATCTGGCCTTTGACCTGACCTGTACCGGCCTGAAGCGCAAATACCTGCTGGAGCCGGATCAGGTGCTCACGGGCTACACCAGAGGGCTTCTGAGCCAGTTTCCCTGCATGCGCATGGAAGCGGCGTCGGGAAGGGACGAGCTGATCGAGCGATACGCGGGAAGTGTGGACGGCGTGATCTATCATACCGTCCAGTTCTGCGACAACTATTCCTATGAATACGCCTGGCTGAAAAAGCGGCTGAACCGTCCCATGCTGGCGCTGGAGACGGATTACACGAAGCAGAGCTGCGGCCAGATTTTAACCAGGGTCGAAGCTTTTCTGGAATCCCTCGGACAGCAGCCCCGAAACGGGGAAACGATGGAGACAGCAGCGGTCGGAGCGCTCACGGAAAGAAAGGAGAAATCGGGAAAAATGTATGTGATGGGAATTGACAGCGGCTCCACCTCCACCAACGCGGTGATCATGGATAAGGATCAAAAGATCGTGGCCTCCGCGGTGGTGCGCACCGGCGCGAAATCCGGAGAGAGCGCGGGACGGATCCTGGAGGAGGTGCTTTCCGAAGCGGGCTTAAAGAGAGAGGACATTTCCTGGATCGTCTCCACCGGCTACGGCCGCGTGAGCATCCCCTTTGCTGATGAAAACGTGACGGAAATCAGCTGCCACGGCCGCGGAGCCCATTATTTCAACCCCGCCGTGCGTACCATTCTGGACATCGGCGGCCAGGACAGCAAGGCCATCCGCCTGAATGAAAAGGGCGAGGTGGCGGATTTCGTGATGAACGACAAGTGCGCGGCGGGAACCGGACGTTTTCTGGAGATGATCGCCCGTTCCCTTGAGGTGGATGTGGACGAGCTCGGCCCCATCGCTCTGCAGTCAAAAGAGGACATCGAGATCACCAGCATGTGCTCCGTGTTCGCGGAATCCGAGGTCATTTCCCTGATCGCCAACAACCGGGAAAAGGCGGACATCGCAAACGGCATCTGCCGCGCGGTGGCGAACAAATCCTACTCCCTGTTAAAGCGCGTGGGCCTTGAGAAGGAATTCATGATGACCGGCGGCGTGGCGAAGAATGCGGGCGTGGTCCGCGCCGTGGAGGAGAAGCTGGGCACGAAGCTCTACATCTGCCCGGAGCCGGAAATCGTCGGCGCGGCGGGGGCCGCTCTTTACGCGCTGGATAAAGTTGAACGTTTTTCGGATTGACGGTTTGCGAATAGTGAATTAAAATATAGGATATCATAATTCACGAAAGGAGACCGCGATCTTTCAATGTTTATCGGCAGAGAACAGGAATTGAAAAAGCTGAACCGGATGTACCAAAGTGATAAGCTGGAAGTGGCTGTCATTTACGGCCGGCGCCGTGTTGGAAAAACGACGCTGATCAATGAGTTCTGCAAAGACAAAAGAACGATTTTTTTCGCGGCGCAGGAGAGCAGCGCCGAACAGAATCTGGAAACCCTGTCACGGGCGATTTCAGAGGCGGAGAGCGGGGAAAGCGCGGCTTTTGCCACGTACCGGAGCTTTACGGATGCTTTCCTGAAAATCGCAGAGCTGGCAAAAACACAGAGACTGATCTGGGTCATAGATGAATACCCCTATCTGGCGCAGGCAGAGCGCGGGATTTCCTCTCTTCTGCAGAATTTTCTGGATCACCGGTTCAGGCAGACAGGACTGTTTCTGATTCTCTGCGGTTCTTCCATGAGTGTTATGGAAAAACAGGTTTTGGGGTATCAGAGTCCTCTTTATGGCAGGAGAACCGCGCAGTTTAAAATCCTGCCTTTCGATTATCTGGATACGGGAAAGTGGTTTCCGGAGTATTCCTGCAGCGACAGGGCGCTGATTTATGGGATTACGGGCGGGATTCCCATGTATCTGGAGCAGTTTTCGCCCGAGCTGACGATCCGGGAAAACCTGCTGGAGAATTTATTCGACAGAAATGCCGTCCTGTTTGAAGAACCGTCCAACCTGCTGAAACAGGAGCTCCGGGAACCGGCGGCTTATAACGCCGTGATTACGGCGGTCGCTTCCGGAAAAACGAAGCTGTCGGAGATCGCGACTACGGTGGGTGTGGAAACCGGACTTTGCGCAAAATATATGACGAATCTGATCGCTCTTGGAATCATCAAAAGAGAAACTCCCATCACTGAACCGAACAGCAAAAGACCGGTTTACCTGATTGAAGACCAGTTTTTCCGTTTCTGGTACACCTTTGTGCCCGGGAACATTTCTGCGATACAGTCCGGCCGGATGGAGCGTTCCTATCCTTCCATGGTGGAAAGCCGTTTGTCCAATTACATGGGACTGACCTTTGAAAAAATGTGCCGGGATTACATTCTGTATTATGATGAAAAGCTGCCTTTTCCCATCGGGGCGGTGGGACAGTGGTGGGGAGGAAATCCCAAAACCCGCAGACAGGC
>CALWGL010000250.1 GCA_944380025.1 uncultured Lachnospiraceae bacterium | reverse complement strand
GGGAACGCCTGGGGGGAGCGCCGCGGAACGCTCGAGGCCTGCGGCTCTCGCTGCGCGGCGGGAGGAGGGTGTATGCTCAGGGCCTGCGGCCCTTTCGCTGTGGGGAGGAGGGGGAACGCCTGGGGGTGCGCCGCGCAGGCTCAAGGCCTTCGGCCTTTCGCTATGCGGCTGTCGCCGCATATTCCTCCCGAAAAGTACCGGCCGGAGAATCCGCAAGCGGCTTCCCGGCCGGTATTTTTCGGGAGGACTGCGCGGCTTGTAGAAAAAATAAAAAATCCGTTGACAAGGGGTGGGAGAAGTGATAATGTATGTGTCAGAAGGTGTTAGCACTCTGGCTGATTGAGTGCTAACAGCCCGAAATGGGGTGATGGAATGGAAGGACAGCTGGATGAGCGGAAAATGAAGATCCTGCATGCGATTATCCGGAATTACCTGGAAACGGGGGAGCCGGTGGGAAGCAGGACGATTTCCAAATATACGGATCTGAATCTGAGCTCGGCCACGATCCGGAATGAGATGGCGGATCTGGAGGAGCTCGGTTATATCATTCAGCCCCATACGTCTGCCGGAAGGATCCCTTCGGATAAAGGCTATCGCCTGTATGTGGACAGCATGCTGGAGGAGAAGGACAGGGAGGTGGAGGATCTCCGGGAGCTGCTTGTGGAGAAGGAAGACAAGATGGATCATCTTCTGAAGCAGGTGGCAAGGTTTCTGGCGGCAAATACGAATTACGCGGCAATGATCTCATCGCCGCTTTATCATGGAAACAAGCTGAAGTTCATCCAGCTTTCCAGAGTGGATGAGCATCAGGTCCTGGCAGTGATCGTGGTGGAAGGCAACGTGATCAAGAACACCATGCTCCATGTGGAGCAGGCGCCGGATCATGAGACCATGCTGAAGCTGAACATCCTGCTGAACACGCATCTGAACGGAAAGACCCTGAATGAGATCAATCTCGGGATGATCGCCAATCTGAAGCAGCAGGCGGGCATTCACAGCGCCATGGTGGGCGAGATCGTGGATGCGGTGGCCGAGGCCATACAGGCCGATGAGGATCTGGAGATCTATACCAGCGGTACGAACAATATCCTGAAGTATCCGGAGCTGGCGGATAAGGAAAAGGCCGGCGAGCTGATCACGGCATTTGAGGAGAAAAAGGCATTAAACCAGATCGTACAGGAAACACTGGCTGATGAAAGCGGTACGGGAATTCAGGTGTATATCGGCGACGAGTCTCCCGTGCAGACCATGAGAGACTGCAGCGTGGTTACGGCGACCTATGAGCTGGGAGAAGGCATGAAGGGAACGGTGGGGATCATCGGACCGAAACGGATGGATTACGACAAAGTGGTCGGCATCCTGAAGAATCTGATGAATCAGCTGGACGCCCTGTACAATAAAAAGACATAGAGCGGCGGACGGATGAACGGACGCGGGAAATGGAGTGAAGCTGAACATGGAAAATCAGGATAACAGAAACAGGGAAGAAGAACTTGACACCGCTTCCGAAGCGAAAGCCGGAGAAGCGGATGATGCCGTTGAGATTCCCGTAGAGGACGGAAACCTCGAAGAAGAGGCGAAGGCCGCAGAAGAGGAAAACGGCGGCAGCGCTTCGGAGAACGATAACGAAGCGGCGCAGGAGGACGATGCGGAAGACTCCGGCAGCGCCAGGGAAGGCTTTTTCCGGAAAAAGAAAAAGGATAAAAAGGAAGAGGCCATGAAGACGAAGATCGATGAGCTGGAAGATCGGGTGAAGCGGCAGATGGCGGAATTCGAGAACTTCCGGAAGCGCACCGAAAAGGAAAAGGCAGCAATGTTCGAGACCGGAGCGAGGAGCGTGATCGAAAAGATCCTGCCGGTGGTTGACAACTTCGAAAGAGGTCTGGCAGCCGTACCGGAGGAGGAAAAGGAAAGCGCCTTCGTGGAAGGGATGAACAAGATCTATAAACAGCTTTTGACCGAGCTGGACAACATGGGCGTGAAGCCCATTGAGGCTGTAGGTCAGGAATTCGATCCGAATTTCCACAACGCGGTGATGCATGTGGAGGATGAGAATCTGGGCGAGAACATCGTGGCGGAGGAATTCCAGAAGGGTTACACATATCATGATACTGTGGTAAGGCACAGCATGGTTAAGGTTGCGAATTAAAAATCGGGGAAACCCATAGAACAGAACAGCCGCCGGACGGCGGAACGGAGGAGTTTATTATGAGCAAGATTATCGGTATTGACCTTGGTACGACAAACAGCTGCGTGGCAGTGATGGAGGGCGGCAAGCCCACTGTTATCGCAAACGCGGAAGGCGCGCGCACCACGCCCAGCGTGGTTGCGTTTACGAAGACCGGCGAGAGGCTGATCGGCGAGCCCGCAAAGCGTCAGGCGGTGACGAACGCGGAGAGGACCATTTCTTCCATTAAGAGACATATGGGAAGCGACTATAAGGTGGACATTGACGGAAAGAAGTATTCTCCGCAGGAGATCTCCGCAATGATCCTGCAGAAGCTGAAGGCGGACGCGGAAAATTACATCGGAGAAAAGGTGACGGAGGCCGTCATCACCGTTCCCGCATACTTCAACGACGCGCAGCGTCAGGCCACCAAGGACGCGGGCAAGATCGCCGGCCTGGATGTAAAGCGTATCATCAACGAGCCCACAGCCGCTGCTCTGGCTTACGGCCTTGATAATGAAAAAGAGCAGAAGATCATGGTATACGACCTGGGCGGCGGTACCTTCGATGTGTCCATCATCGAGATCGGCGACGGCGTGATCGAAGTTCTTGCTACCAACGGCGATACCCATCTGGGCGGCGATGACTTTGACAACAAGGTGATCGACTGGATGGTGAGCGAGTTTAAGAAGCAGGAGGGCATCGACCTGTCCGGCGACAAGATGGCCATGCAGAGACTGAAGGAAGCGGCGGAGAAGGCGAAGAAGGAGCTTTCCAGCGCTACCACCACCAATATCAACCTGCCCTTCATCACCGCCACGGCAGAAGGCCCGAAGCATTTTGATATGGACCTGAGCAGAGCGAAATTCGACGAGCTGACCCATGATCTGGTGGAGAAGACCGCGATCCCTGTTCAGAACGCTCTGAGAGATGCGGGACTTACCGCTTCCGAACTGAGCAAGGTCCTGCTGGTGGGCGGCTCCACCCGTATCCCTGCCGTACAGGATAAAGTAAAGATGCTGACCGGACACGAGCCCAGCAAGAGCCTGAACCCGGATGAATGCGTTGCCATCGGCGCTTCCATTCAGGGCGGCAAGCTGGCCGGAGACGCGGGCGCAGGCGATATCCTTCTTCTGGATGTTACGCCTCTGTCCCTGTCCATTGAGACCATGGGCGGCATCGCTACCAGACTGATCGAGAGAAACACCACGATTCCGACCAAGAAGAGCCAGATCTTCTCCACGGCGGCGGATAACCAGACGGCCGTTGACATCAACGTGCTGCAGGGTGAGAGACAGTTCGCCAAGGACAACAAGTCCCTCGGCCAGTTCAGACTGGATGGGATCCCGCCGGCACGCCGCGGCGTTCCGCAGATCGAGGTTACCTTCGATATCGACGCGAACGGCATCGTAAACGTATCCGCAAAGGATCTGGGCACCGGAAAGGAGCAGCACATCACCATCACTGCCGGCTCCAACATGTCCGAGGATGAAATCAACAAGGCCGTGAAGGAAGCGGCTGAGTACGAGGCTCAGGATAAGAAGAGAAAAGAAGCGATCGATACCAGAAACGAAGCGGATTCCTTCGTATTCCAGACCGAGAAGGCCCTGGAGGAAGTGGGAGACAAGATCGCGGAGTCCGATAAGGCGACGGTTCAGGGAGATCTGAACGCCCTGAAGAGCCTGCTGGAGCAGACCAAGGATCAGGAGCTGACGGATTCTCAGGTATCCGAGATCAAGGCCGCTCAGGAGAAGCTGATGCAGAGCGCCCAGAGCCTGTTCTCCAAGGTTTACGAGCAGGCCCAGCAGGCCGCAGGCGGCCAGGCAGGCGCAGGCCCGGATATGAACGCGGGAGGAAACGCGGGCGGTTCCGCTTCCGACGATGATGTGATTGACGGAGACTTCAGAGAGGTATAAAATAACGGATGGTCCGCGGAATACGGAATCATCTGCGGATAGAAAAAGACGGAAAATAAAGACACCAGGGGGCACAGCCGTGTCCCTTGGTGTTGTGTCCAGAGGTTTGGAGGAGTGACATGGCGGAACAGAAGAGAGATTATTATGAGGTTCTCGGAGTCGACAAAAATGCCGACGAGGCCGCACTGAAAAAGGCATACAGGGTCCTCGCGAAAAAATATCATCCTGACGCCAATCCCGGTGACAAAGAAGCCGAGAAAAAATTCAAGGAGGCTTCCGAGGCGTACGCTGTTCTCAGTGATCCGGAGAAAAGACGTCAGTACGATCAGTTCGGCCATGCCGCATTTGACGGCGGCGCAGGCGGCGGCTTCGGCGGCTTTGATTTCAGCAGCGCTGATTTCGGAGATATTTTCGGAGATATTTTCGGAGATTTCTTCGGCGGCGGTTCCCGCAGGGGCGGACGCGCCGGAAACGCACCGATGAAGGGCGCGAACCTGCGCACCAGCGTGCATATCACTTTTGAGGAAGCGGTATTCGGCACTACCAAGACCATCGAGCTGAATGTGAAGGAAGAGTGCAAGACCTGCCACGGATCCGGTGCGAAGCCCGGCACCCAGCCCGTTACCTGCCCCAAGTGCGG
>CALWGL010000249.1 GCA_944380025.1 uncultured Lachnospiraceae bacterium | reverse complement strand
CCGCGTGGGCCAGGATCGGGAGGTATCCGAAGGAGGAAAGGCGGCTCAGGCCGTCCCGGATGTAGGCATAATCCTCTTCCGGAAAAAATTCCGTCAGGCAGTAGCGGGAATCCGCCAGGGTCAGGAGCTTTCCTTCCGAGAGCAGCTCTTCCGCGCCGTGGCGGAAGAAGATCTCGCTGCCCGGATAGAGACGGAGCGGGATCTTCCGGCGGTCCAGCTCCTCCTGAAGCTGCTCCATGCGCCGCCTGGTCCCTTCCGGGCTGACGCAGGGCCGGTCAGCCCGCTGGTGAGGCGTGAGGATGATCCGGCGGAAGCCTTCCATGGCGGCGGTCCTTGCCATTCGGACCGCCTGCTCCACGGACTCCGCGCCGTCGTCCACACCCGGCAGAAGATGGCAGTGGATGTCCGTATATCCGCGCCCTGTCTTGCACTCATAGATATCCGTATGCACTTCTTTTCTCTGTGTCTTTATAGTGTTCATTCTGATTTCCGCCATATCTGGATGCTCCCTCCGGGCTTATCCGGGATACTTCTGGAGCAGCCGGGCTTCATCCAGCAGAAGTTTTCGGGTGTTCGGGGATAATTTCCTGTAATAAAACAGCAGCCTGTCAGCATCCTGATCAGGGGAAGACGGTGCATGGCATGGGAAATCGCTGTACCCGATCAGATAATCCACAGATACCTCAAAATAGTCCGCAAGCATCGCCAGCGTAAGGAAATTCGGCTCCCGGTACCCGTTGACATATCCGCTCAAAGTGGTGGGCGGAATCCTGAGCTCTCTGGAAAGCTGGCGCTGTGATATATGCTTTTCCCGGATCAGCTGTCTCAGCCGTTCTCCGAAGTCCATAAGCGTACCTCCGTAAAAAGAGAAGCCTGTCGGTCAGCCACGCATGTATAAAAGATCAGAAAGAGGGGCATTATTCTAACTGATATTTCGTAAAAATCTACTTTTATGAAAAATATCTCTGCCCTTATATCGAGTCAAAACCCATTATAAACGTTTTCAATACCAATGGCAACCGGTTATTTTTTATTCAAAAAATGGAATACGGTCATTTTCGATAACTGCAGCGCCTTCAGACAACCATTTTTCGTGTAAATCTGTAAAAAATACAGGAAGATCCCGTGCGGCTTTATAAAATCCAGCGATATGAACGGACATTTTCAGTCGAAAAAATGGCAAAATGGAAAAATAAGCCGTCAAAAAAGCAGTCGTCAGAATACCGTAGGAAAACGGCGATGCCGCAGCATACAGGACGGCGGAACAGGAGGACAGCGCTATGGCCAGAACAGGAAGAAATATTTATAAAAGAAAGGACGGGCGATATGAAGGACGGATCCTGATCGGAAAAAACGGCCGCAGAAAGCCCAAATATGTCTATGTTTATGCGAAAACACTGAAGGAAGTAAAGCAGAAAATGGATGCCGTCCGGTCCGCGGTACCCGCGGAGGATCAGAAAGAGGAAAACATCACCATGCGGGACGCGGCTGAGGACTGGCTGAAGGAAAAAAAGGGAAAATGGAAACCCACCACCTACCGGATGTACCAGGCCATCATCGGGACCTATATCATTCCCATTCTCGGAGAGTACCGCGTTGCGGATATTGAAAAGAAAACCTTTGAAACCTTTGCGGAAGCGCTGGATTCCCATTCAAAAAGGAAAAATCTGTCCGGCCAGTATAAAAAATACATCTGCTCTCTGGCAGGGCAGATCATGGATCATGCCGCAGGCATTCTCCGCCAGGGTGTAAAGAGACCGCCGCTGCCGGAGTTCCGGATCTGCAGGAAGGCGGCCCAGCTTCCGGCCGAACAGGAGCTTGCCGGGCTGAAGCAGTATCTGCTGGCGCATCTTTCAGAGGACACCTGCGTGGGAATCCTCGTCGCCATGCATACGGGGATCCGGATCGGAGAGCTGTGCGCGCTCCGATGGGAGGATTTTGATCTGGACAGGGGATATCTCATGGTCAGAAGGAATCTGCAGAGGATCACTAACGAAGCGCCGTCCGACGGCGGCCCGAAAACACAGGTATGCCTGCAGATGCCGAAAACCTCCTCCTCTGTCCGCGTGATCCCTCTGCCGGACGGCCTCGCAGATATTCTGAGACTCTGCCGGAAGCCTGATGACAAATATCTGATCTCTGGCAGGAAGAGCGCATGGCTGGAAGTCCGCACCCTTCAGTACCGTTTTTCTTCCATTCTAAAAAAATGTCAGATTCAGCCCTTTCATTTCCACCTGCTCCGCCATGCGTTTGCCAGTCATTGTGTGGAGCTCGGATGTGATATCAAAAGTCTCAGCGAAGTCCTGGGGCACAGCAGCGTCCAGGTCACCATGAACATCTATGTCCACTCTTCCATGAAACAGAAAAAGAGCATGATGAACCTTGTCTGCGGACAGTTTTTTTGATCCGGACCGCCGTCGGAAAAACCGTCATATGTACGGCCCTTTCAGGGGAAGCCTGAAACGGGCCGTATTTCTGTGTTTTTTCATAAAAGTAGATTTTAACGAAACCCTCCGCAGCGTTCCCCGCAGTTTCATCCGCGCCGGACGTTTCGGAGGATTTTTGTTTGGATTTTTTTGTTTCTGAGGCCGTTTCCGGTTTGTTCTGTATTTTTTCTTTCCTTATGATAAAATAGATTTGATCTGCAAAAAGAGAAGTGCGGCGCAGGAGACCGCATCCGCGTTTTCTCTGCGCCCGGGAATGGAGACTTCCATGTACGAAAGCTTACTGACAGATTTTGATATCCGGAGGATCATGGATTCCGGACAGGTGTTCCGCATCCGTCCGCTGACCGCCGCGGACGGCAGAGACAGCTTCCTCGCCGCCGCGGGGAACCGGGCCGTCCTCATCCGGCAGAGACCGGAGCCGGAAGGGCGGATGCGGGTATGGTTCTCCTGTACGGAAGAAGAATTTGAAGATTTCTGGAAGGATTATTTTGATCTGGACAGGGATTACGGCTCGATCCGCCGGTCCGTGGATCCAAAGGATTCCTTTCTTTCCGCCGCCGTCCGGTTCGGATACGGCATCCGGATCCTGCGGCAGGATCTCTGGGAAACCATCGTCAGCTTCCTCATTTCCCAGAACAACAACATCACGCGGATCCGCAGGAGCATCGAAGCGCTCTGCGCGCGGTACGGGGAACCGATCTTACCGGACGGCCTCGCCGGTCTTTCCGACGCGTCACGGCGTTCCGATGCGTCACGTCTTTTCACGGCTTCCGGCCGCTCTGACGCATCCGGCCGCTCCGACGCATCCGGCCGTTCTGACACATCCGGCTGCTCCGACGTTTCCGGACTTTTCGCCTTTCCCACGCCGGAGGCCATTGCGGAAGGCGGGGAAACGGGGCTGGAAGGTCTGGGGCTTGGCTACCGGGACAAATATATTTTCCGCATGGCCCTGCGCTGCGCGGGGCCGGAAGGCCGCAGCTGGCTGGAAAGGCTGCGGGAAAGCAGCCGTGAAGAAGCCATGGAACTGCTTCTCCAGGAATTCGGGATCGGGAAAAAGGTGGCGGACTGCATCTGTCTGTTCGCCCTGCATCATGTGGACGCCTTTCCCGTCGACACGCATATGAAGCAGATCCTTGCCGCCTGTTACCCGGAGGGCTTTCCCTTCGGCCGGTATGAGGGATATGCCGGGATCCTTCAGCAATACCTGTTTTATTACAAGCTGCGCTGTCCTCAGCTCATTCCGTCGCAGGCCGGCGCTTCAGCCCGGAAGTAAGCCGCGTATTTTTTCCCTGCCTCCACATAATGCCGGGCGTTCTTCAGGCTGGCCGCCTTTTCCTCCTCCGTGACCGGACGGCGCACCGCGGCCGGGCTTCCCATGACCATGGAGCCGTCCGGGATCACCGTTTTTCCCGTGACCAGTGCTCCCGCGCCGATGATGCAGTCCGAGCCGATCACCGCTCCGTTCAGGATGACGGCCCCCATGCCGATCAGCGTCCGGTCCCCGATGGTGCAGCCATGCACGATGGCTCCGTGCCCCACGGTCACATCCTCCCCGATGGTGACCGGAAAGCCCTCGTCCACATGTACCACCGCATTGTCCTGAATGTTGCTCCCCCGCCCGATGACGACGGGCGCGTCATCCGCCCGCACCACGGCATGGAACCAGAAGCCGGTGTCCTCCCCTGCCGTAATGTCGCCGTAAAGATCCGCGTCCGGCGCCACGAAGGCCGCCTTGCGGCCGATGTCCTGCCGTCTGTCTGCGATCGCGTCCGCATGTCTTTCTTTTTTCATAAATGTCCTTTCCTGGCGTTGCCATTCTGAAGCATCCGGCCATTCCTGTCGCTGCGCGAGAAAGCGAGTGCTGCGGGCAATGATCCGGTTTCCCGGATTCTGACCGTAGGATTTTGCCTCTCACTACGGGCTAAAATCCGCTTTCCTCGATTCTGACCGTAGAAATTTGCCTCTCTCTACGGGCCAAAATCCGTTTTCCCCGATTCTGCCCGTAGAAAAGTCGCTTTTTCTACGGGCAAAACTCCGTTTCCCCGGATTCTGACCGTAGGAAACCTCTGAAATCTACGGTACAAAACCGGAATTTCCTGTTTGGGCCGTAGTGAGATTCTGATTTCTGCGGGTCAGCAAGCTATTCTTCTGATTTCTGCCGCAGAAGCATGATCCAGCCGTTGCTGTTCAGCCAGGTCTGCGCATTTACTGCGCAGACCGTGCGAAAACGTACAGGCAGGAAGCATCCGGCCCATCGCGAAGCGATTGAAATGGCCGGATGCCGTTACTGTTCTGCCGAAG
>CALWGL010000248.1 GCA_944380025.1 uncultured Lachnospiraceae bacterium | reverse complement strand
GCACAGTCCGCAGCGAACAGGCCGCCTTACAGTCTCCAGTAAATGTAGTCCTCCGTCTGGTATTCCTTCCGGTCCAGGATGCCCTTGATATCCACCAGCACCTTCTTGGGATTCTCCGGACGGAAGAAGCCGGAGATCTGCGTCTTATCAAGGTGGCTGAATTCCTCATGAGCCACGGCGATGATGAGGGCGTCCACCTCTCTGATCTCGCTTCTGTCCGCGAGGGTGATGCCGTACAGGCGGTTCGCCTCGTCCGCGTCCGCGGTCTCGTCCACGATCACCGGCTCGATGCCGTATTCGCGCAGCTCATGCACGATATCGATGACCTTGGTATTTCTGGTATCCGGGCAGTTCTCCTTGAAGGTGAAGCCGAGGATCGCCACTCTGGCGGTCTTCACCGGGATGTCGGCCCTGATCAGGTTCTTCACCACGTTCTCCGCCACATATTTTCCCATATCGTCGTTGATCCGGCGGCCGGCGAGGATGATCTGGCTGTGATAGCCCATCATTTCCGCACGGTAGGTCAGATAGTAGGGATCCACGCCGATGCAGTGTCCGCCCACCAGACCGGGGAAGAACTTCAGGAAGTTCCACTTGGTTCCCGCAGCCTCCAGCACGGATTTGGTATCGATGCCCATCTTATTGAAAATGATGGAAAGCTCGTTCATGAAGGCGATGTTGATATCCCGCTGGCTGTTTTCGATGACCTTCGCGGCCTCCGCCACCTTGATGGATTCCGCCCGGTATACCCCCGCTTCCACCACCAGCTCATAGACCTTCGCGATGGTGTCCAGGGTCTCCTCATCCATACCGGAAACGATCTTCACGATGGTTTCCAGGCGGTGCACCTTGTCGCCGGGGTTGATGCGCTCCGGAGAATAGCCCACCTTGAAGTCCACGCCGCATTTCAGGCCGGACTCCTTCTCCATGATGGGCACGCAGATCTCCTCCGTCACGCCGGGGTATACGGTGGACTCAAAGACCACGATACTGCCCTTCGTCAGGTTTCTTCCCACCGTGCGGCTCGCGCCCTCCACCGGGGTCAGATCCGGCGTATGGTCGGCGTTTACCGGCGTGGGCACCGCCACGATATGAAACTTCGCCTCTCTCAGCTTCGTCTCATCCGCGGTGAAGTCCACCTTCGCGGTCTTTATTACGTCGTCTCCCACCTCTCTGGTGGGATCGATGCCGGACTTATACAGCCCGATCTTTTTTTCATTCAGGTCGTAGCCGATGACGTTGATCTTCCTGCCGAAGGCCACCGCGATGGGCATGCCCACATAGCCAAGTCCCACCAGGGAAAGCTTCTCTTCTCCGTTTACCAGCTTCTCATATAATCCCATATCAACCTCGTTTCCTGTGCGCAGGGCACATCTTTCCTTTTGTTTTCCATCTATGCCAAAGCCTGTCCGCGGATCCTTCATCCGCGTTTTCCAGGCGTTTCTGCCGCCTTCAACTCCTCCAGATAGGCATTTACGACCAGATTTCTGTCAAAGCGTTTTTCCACATATTCCCGGCCCTTCCGTCCCATTTCCCGCTTTTTCTCATAAGGAAGGGCGAGAAAGGCTTCCGCGGCCTTCTCCAGGCTCTCCGCGTCCTTCGGCGCAAAGGAAATGCCGCTTACGCCGTCCTCAAAGGTATCCAGACAGCCCTCCACCGCGCTGGCAAGAACCGGCCTCGCCGTAGCCGCCGCCTCCAGGAGCACGTTGCTCATTCCCTCGTGATAGGAGGGATGGATCAGGGCGTGGCACTGTGCGAGAAATACGGGCACATCGTCCCGGTAGCCGTAATACTCCAGCGCGCCTTCCTTCTGCAGTCTCTCCACAAGAGGCGCATAGCGCGCCCTGGACTCCTCCTCATACGCGCCAAGCAGGCGGAACACCGTTTCCGGATGCCGCGCGTGGATCCGCCGCGCCGTTTCCAGAAGCTCTCCGATCCCCTTATCCTCCATCAGACGGAGGATGGAAAGAAAGACGATCCTTTTTCTTCCGTCCGGCGCCGTCTCCGGCGGATATTCCTCCGGCCGGTGCTCGGACAGATTCACGCCCGAGCCGGGAATGATCCGGCTCTTTCCGGAAAGACAGCCTTTTTTCCGCATGAAATCCCGGTTCCCCCGGTTCTGGAAGAATACGCAGGAGGCCTTTTTCAGCCCCGCGCGGTACAGAAGCACGATCAGCTTCTGCAGGAGCCCCTCATGCTCCAGCGTGGTGCCCAGCCCCGTGACGTTGGCAAGATACGGCGTCTTCGTCCAGGCAGCCGCCAGACCGCCGTATACATTGGGCTTGATGGTATAGGTGAGCACCGCCTCCGGACGGTACTTCTTCATCAGTCCCCGATAGAACAGCAGAAGCTTCAAATCCTTTGCCGGGTTCATCCCGCGCCTTTCAAAGGAGGTGGGGAGGTATTCGCAGCCCAGTGCCCGGATGCGCTGCACATAGCCGGTATCCGGAACGGAAACCAGCACCCGCCGGCCTTCGTCCAGAAGCGCCTGCAGCACCTCCTTCCGGAAGTCGTACAGGCCGGAATCGCTGTTGGATAAGATCAGTACGCAGGGTTCCATGCTTCTTACAACTCCTCCCGCCTTCGGATCATGATCTCGTTGTACTTCATCATGCAGATCCCTTCCTCATAGGCCCCGATGGCTTCCTCGTTTGCCTTTCCTTCCAGATTCCGGATGATCTGCGCGGGCACGTTCACCCCGCACGCATAGGCATGGGGATAGCCGCCGCCGAAGCGGGGATTCACCTCTGAAATACAGTATTCGTCTCCCCGCCGGAAAATATCTATGTCAATGATACCACAAAAACCGACAGTTTCAACGAAATTTTTGATCAGGAAAAACAGCCTCTCATCCTTTACGGAAACGGACTTGTCCGTTTCTCCGGCCCGCATCTTCAGCTTTTCCTTCACAAAGATGGAGGTCACCTTCTTCGTGATCATGTCCACATACACGTCCGCGCCGTACTCCGTGCCGTCCATGTATTCCTGGATCATCATATCCTCCTGGCAGCCGTGCAGGAACCGCACCGCCTCCGGACTGTCCGCCCGGCTGATGCCGATGCTTGCGCTTCCCTTCGCGGGCTTCACAAAGACGGGAAGCTTCACCTCTCCCGCATGAAGCGCCTCCTCAAAGGCGGAAAGATCCATGAAGCAGCGGCCCGTGGGGATCTGCAGCTCACACAGCTTCTGATACATCCGGTATTTATCAAAGGAGGTTTCCACCGCATCCAGGGAAGAAATCACAGGCGTGGTCCCCGCCGCGAGGAACTCCTCCCGGTGGCGGGCCAGCAGGGTCAGCTCCGGGTCGATCAGGGAAAACACACCCGTGATCTTTTTCTCCCGGCAGATGGAAAGGATCTTCTCCAGATAGCCCGGCTCCGTGATCCGGGGCACCAGGATCGCCTCATCCGCCTCGTACAGGGCGGGGGCCAGACTGCTGCAGTCCGTGGCGTATACCTTCCCTTTTCCCGCCAGCTCCTTCTTAAAATACTGCACCACCTTGTTGCGGGTGCCCGCGCTTAAGATCAGGATATTGATCTCCATGGTTACCTCCCTGCTTCCGCGTCTTCCCTGTTTTGCGTCTTTCCTTCCGCCTCCGCCCGCTCCCTTCTGATCTGTGCCAGATTTCCTTCGGAAGCCGCCGTATCCTCCGCCACGCCGGAACGGTCCAGCACCTGTCTG
The DNA here is from genome assembly GCA_944380025.1 of uncultured Lachnospiraceae bacterium. Taxonomy (GTDB): domain Bacteria; phylum Bacillota; class Clostridia; order Lachnospirales; family Lachnospiraceae; genus Eisenbergiella. Next base: position 1,083 of record CALWGL010000248.1, on the reverse strand, counting down.
ACCGTCATGGCGATCACCTTCACATCCATGGCAAAGGACAGATTCTTCACATACTCCACGTCCTTTTCAAGCCGTCTGTCCCAGTCCAGAAAATTCCGTCCGGATGCCTGCGCCAGGCCGGTAAGTCCCGGACGCACGGTGTGACGCAGCCTCTCCTCTTCGGTATACCAGGGCAGATAGGAAACCAGCAGCGGCCTGGGGCCGATGATGCTCATATCTCCCTTAAAAATATTGAACAGCTCCGGCAGCTCGTCCAGGCTGGAGGAGCGCAGGAACCTCCCGAAGGGAGTCAGCCGCTCCGAATCCGGAAGGAGCTGTCCGTTCTCATCCCGCGCGTCCGTCATGGTGCGGAACTTGCAGAGGGTAAAAATCTTCTCATTCCGCCCCGGCCGCTCCTGATGAAACAGCACCGGGCTTCCCAGCTTCGCCCGCACCAGAACGGCCACGATCAGAAGCACGGGCGAGAGCACCAGGATCGCGCAGCCGGATAAAAGAATATCCAGCGCCCTTTTCCCAAATTTTCTGTAAAACATTCGCTCCTCCCTCCTGCCTGGATGTCCGCCTGTCTTCGCAGGCAGACCGGTCCATCCATACGGCCGCGCCGCTCCGGCTCCGTTTCCGTCACACGAACAGCCCGCGCACCAGACCGATGATCCGTTCCATATCCTCCGGCGTGTTCTTGATGTCGCTGGGAAGGCACAGGCCGTGATAGAAGATCTTCGCTCCCACGCTCTCCGGCGCGGCGGTCAGATCCAGCGACTGCACGCTGCGGCCGTCCGCCCCCTTCCGGGATCCGTCCTTCGTGAAAAAGTCCGCGTCCGCGAAAATGGGCTGCATGTGCATGGGCTTCCAGATGGGGCGGGTCTCGATGTTTTCATCGGAAAGCACGTCCATCACCCGGTCGGGCGCAATGCTGCAGGCGGGATCGATGGTGATGCAGGAAAGCCAGTTGTTGGCCTCCCCGTCCGGGTTCATGGGATTCATGGCAATGGCCGGGATATCCGCAAAGGCCTCCCGGTACTGCCGGTAGATCTCCTGCTTTTTCCTCTTATGCTCTTCGATATGCATCAGCTGGCCTCTGCC
>CALWGL010000247.1 GCA_944380025.1 uncultured Lachnospiraceae bacterium | reverse complement strand
TACCGGTACTCCCAGGCCTTCTTTATTCTGGCCGAAAATCCGGAAAAGGGCGTCATGGAATGCATCCGCGAAAGCAAAGCCATGATGAAGGGACACAAGATGGACCGCTTTGTGCTGGATCTTTCGTTCATTCCCTGGTATCTGCTCTGCTTTGTGACCTGCGAGATCGCCTTTCTGTATGTAACTCCTTATACGGATCTTACATCCGCGGCTTTTTACAGAAGCCTGCGCTGAAGCTGCATCAAAAAAACAGCGGCCGGAGGGTCTGTTCCCTTCAGCCGCTGCTTTTTTCTGTGCTGTCCGCGCCTTCGCGCTGCTTCGCGTCTTCTGCCGCGCCGGACTTACATGGCCGGACGGGCGTCGCTCATATTGTTCAGCTCGTTCTGCAGAAGCGCCCATGCGATGATGGAAAAGCCGAACAGGGTGAGGAGCAGATAGACCAGCCCGTTGTTCTGTGACGGCAGTCCCCGCATCTGGCGGGCCGCGTCGATCTTCTCTCCCGCCTTATACATCCAGTAAATCTGGTAGATGTTGCAGGTGATGATGGAAAAGATCACCACCAGGCCGCCGGAAGTATCATTCTGCCTGCCGGATACCGTATTCGCATCGTTTGCAAGGCAGGCCAGCCAGTACAGGCCGTACAGGCCGCAGGTCACAAGCGACAGGATAATGCAGGCCGCAATGCTTCTCTTTTGGATCATAGTTTTCCCCTCCTGATGTTTTTCTTCATTTTAGTAACCGTTCAGCCTTCGGCAGAACGGTTACGGCATCCGGCCATTCCAATCGCTTCGCGATGGGCCGGATGCTTTCTACCGATACGTTTTCGTACGGTCTGCGCAGTAAATGCGCAGACCTGGCTGAACTGATACTCATTTTATCATATGAGGTTTCCTGTGCCAAGCAAAATCAGCGCGCAGACCTGGCTGAACAGTAACGAAGCGATGTTACTGTCCCGCCTTCGGCAGAACAGTAACGAAGCGGCACATTATTTTTCAAATTTTCCATGGTAATTGTGTTACTTTAATGATACAATAGGGGCGGAACGGAGAACGGACGCCGGAAGCTTTTCCGCTGCGTCAGCGCTTTCCCGTTATCTCATTTTTACAGGAGGAATTTACATAATGGATCGCATTCAGCTGAAAACCGATGCCAAAGACGCCATGAGGGCGGCGAATCCGCATCCGGTACTCGTCACACTTATTTACATGGTGATCCTGTTCGCGGTACAGATGATCATCAACACATTTTCCGGCTTTTCCAGCCTGATCAGCGGCCTGCTGGGCGGCGATTCTGCGGGAGTCCTGGTGATCGGCATGCTCCTTTCCACGTTTCTGGTCTCCATCATCGCTTCCTTTGTCATCGCTTTTCTGGAGCTGGGCTTCGCGGGATATACGCTCCGTGTCATCAACCGGCAGCCCGCCGGCATCAGCGACCTGTTCGCCTATGCCAGAATGTTTCTGAAGGCCTGGGGCTTAAGCTTCATGATCGGACTCTTTGTCGGCCTGTGGTCCCTGCTTCTCTGGATCCCCGGCATCATCGCCGCCTACCGGTATTCCCAGGCGACCTACCTTCTCGCCGAGAATCCGGATAAAGGCATTATGGAGTGTATTAGAGAAAGCAAGGCAATGATGGTCGGGCATAAAATGGATAAGTTTGTCCTGGACCTGTCCTTTATTCCCTGGTATCTGCTCACCATGATCACCTGCGGCCTCGCCGGGCTTTACGTAACGCCTTATACGGCCATAACGGACGCCGCCTTCTACAACACACTGCGCTATGGAAGAAGCTCCCATGGATACGGTCAGAATCAGGGCTATGGACAGAATTATGACCCCAACTGGCAGCAGGGCGGTTATCAGCAGAGCTATGATCCCAACGCCGCACAGGGCGGCTGGCAGCAGCAGGGCTATGATCCCAACGCCGCACAGGGCGGCTGGCAGCAGCAGGGTTATGAGCAGCAGCAGGGCCACGACCCCAACGCCGCACAGAACGGCTGGCAGCAGGGAGGCAGCGGACAGGATGGAAATCAGAATTTCTGACCGTCACGGTAAAAAGCAGGAGGAAGGGATACCGGACATTCCCCTTCCCCCGGCCGATCCGGAACATTTTCCCGAATCGGAGGAGCTGCCGGAGGGCGTCCGGACGGTCAGACTGAAGGATGCTTACGGCTGTCATCTCCGGTTCCTGCCGAATGTGGTATATGCGGACCGTTCCGGGATGGAGCTTCATCTGCAGCTGTTTCTTCCGGAGGATTCCCCGCAGGGAAAACGCTGGCCGCTGATCGTTTTTATACAGGGATCCGCCTGGTTTCGCCAGGATATTTTCGCAAGCCTTCAGGATATCGTCCGCATGGGCGAAAGAGGCTACGCGATGGCGATCGTGGAATACAGACCCAGCGACACGGCTCCGTTTCCGGCGCAGGTGCAGGACGCAAAAACCGCCATCCGTTTTCTGAAAGAACACGCCTCCGAGTATGGGATCGATGAAAACCGCGTGGCCCTGTGGGGAGATTCCAGCGGCGGACACACCGCGCTCCTGGCCGGATTTACCGGAGATGATGCGCCGGATACTGACGATTCTGACAGGATAAGCGCATCCGTGCGGTGCATTGTGGACTGGTACGCGCCGACCGATATCGTGATGATGAACTACTATCCGAGCATTCAGGATCACTCCGCCCCGGACAGCCCGGAGGGAAGTCTGATCGGGAAAAAGAACGTGCTGGAAAACCGGGAACTGGCGGACACCACTTCTCCCATGCACTATCTCTCCGCCGGACAGCCGACGCCTCCGCTTCTGATCATGCACGGCGGCAGCGATATGCTCGTACCGTTTAATCAGAGCTGCAGGCTGTATGACCGGATGAAAGAGCTGGGAAAGGATGTGGAAATGGTAAAACTCCTGGGAGCCGGCCATGGCTGCGGCGGCTTCCACAGCAGCCAGGCGCTGGACCTGATAGAAGAATTTTTGAAAAAGCATCTGTAGGCTGTCAAAAAGCTGCGTCCCTGAGTCCGTTTACGATATTCTCCCCAGGAGAGAGGATGCCTCATCTGTAAATCTCAGGATTTTGATATGCTCCCTTTATGAAAGGCAGGAAAACAGTCTGTCTTCATGAAGGGAGCAATTTCCTGATAGCAAATAATGGACTAAAAAAGGCGGGCGCCCCGCCATTTTCATTCTGTAATTATCTGGATGGTATCATCACGAAACACCAGTTCTCCTGATTCAACCATTTCATCCCGCATATAAACACGCTTTTCCACAACAAGGGAATCCTCCCGCATATTGAGAATATAGTCAAAATTCCCCCGATCCGAAAGTTCATAACTTGCTCCACCGGCATAGTCGTAAATTATGATCCGGTTATCTATCATTCCCGACCCAAAGCTTAACGTAGAACAAAGCTCCGGGATGCCGTCCCCGGTCAAATCACAAAAATAAACGCTCCATATCGGCATTCCTTCATAGAGCGGAACGACCTCTTTATCGGTTACAGCCTCCATCTGTTCCGGGCGCCAGCGAAAAGTCACTCCCGGGAATTCCTCCAGCTTGTACTCTTTCACATCATCCCAAACCATTTCATCCCCGTTAAGGCAGTCGAACCATTTGATTACATGGTCAGAATCTGAGAGTCCATTGCTTTCAGACATCGATACTTCTCCACAGCTTATCGATAAAATAGAAAATAAGAAGAAAAGCGTCGGCAAAATTATCTTTTTCATGATCGTCCCCTTCAAATTCTGATCTGGCATTGGCTTCATTAATGATCCGCTTCAGATTTTCCTCCGCCGTTCCGGTCAGCCTGACGATCTGCGGCAGTTCATAAAAGGCTACCGTATGTTCCAAGCTGAAGTCCTCCCGGCTGGAGGCACATAAATAAATCTTCTTATTCCAGGCCAGCGCCATGCCGAGTTCCACATGCGTCCCCCTTCCCGCAGGAAGCAGCAGGATCACCACATCCTCATCCACATATATGGTCCTGTCGTACGTCTGCTGCACGCTTTACGATGCTTTAATGGTTCAGGCCTACCAATTCCCCTTAACAATCCATTACGGTCAATATCTTTAATAAGCTCATTGATACGCTTTACCATTTTTTTCTCTTCCTTTTGCCATTCAGTATATTGCTCCCATGCAGTAGGCGTAAATACTATATTCATTTATTCGTATTCCTCCAATTCTGCAATGGTCTTTGTTATGAAACCACCGGCTTCCGCTTCTGCCATAGATTTATCCAGCATGGCAAGATATTCGGCATTTTTTTTTGCTTTCATCATATCGTTGTATTCTGCTTCAGATATCATTACAACATTCTCATTCTTTGGTCTCGAAATGATTAATGTCTCCCCTCTAAATACCTTATCGCATAATGATTTGAAATTGTCTCTTACATCCATTGATTTTACTGCCAGCATTTATAACACCTCTTTTTCACACTAAAAATCGTACGTTTTTTCGCACTTCTATTTTACTATACCATTATGGCACTGTCAATCAATTCGATACTGGAAAATTTTTTCCAGACACAATATCAGGGAGCTGCCAATCAGCCGCTCCCTTTTCCACTGTAGGCAATATCCTGTTTCACATCGTTTCGGGTATCTTCCGTTTTCTGCGGCTTTGCTGCCCGCAGCCCTGTTTCCTGTGCCTCACCGTCATCGCGCGTCGCCGCTTCCACCGGAAAAACGGCGTTTCGGAAACGGCTGTCCACGTGCTTTTTCAGCATGTCAACTCTTCCCGCCAGTCCCCTGCACAGAGCGCCGCACCGCGCTTCGTCGATGAACAGGGAGCCCCTTACCAGCTCC
>CALWGL010000246.1 GCA_944380025.1 uncultured Lachnospiraceae bacterium | reverse complement strand
TGTTGTCCAGCACAATTTTACCCTTTGTAAGAAAACGATAATATTCGTCATCCATCAGAATCGCTGAGAGACTGGATATTTCATCGTACAGCGGCAGCGGAGTCAGATGAGCCTCCGCCGGCAGCGAAATCCGTTCACTTCTCCTGGAAAACAGTTCAATCATATACGGATAACTGCTGCTGGATGGATGAGAAAAACGATAAAACTGAGGTTCTCCTGTGCTCTTTCTGCAGTGTTCATATTCCGCTTCACGTACATATTGCCAGAAATGCGCTCCAAATTCCGGTGTCAAACTTTCCAGAAGCAACACCATATCAATATCCCTTGTAGCGCGGAAATCAATCTCATCCCGCGCCATCAGAAGATCACAGGCCGTTCCGCCAATAATAACGTACTGGTCGCTGTAGTCCGCAAACCATTCCCGAAAGCTTTCTATCCCCTGTACCATTTTCTATCTCCATTCTCTTTTCAGTAATTCTTCCACACATTGCTCCACCCGCTCATCCATCTCGTCCTTCAGAGATGCTGCAAGAGAAAAGACATCTATTTTTTCCGACCGGCTGATCAGGCGCGGATCATAGCGCCACAGCTGTACCGCGCATTGTGTCTCTGTATCCAGCATCTGAGTGGTTTTATCCGGGAACTCTCTTTCCGGCCGGACGCTTCCCAACGTTTCCATCGCGGGCGGGTTCAGCATTGTCTGCTCTGCAAGAGCCGTAAGCCCTGCTGAAAACATATCTTCATTCTTTTTGCTTTTGGGAATGTAGATCGTCTTTTTTACCGGTGTCATTAAAAAAGGCTCAGCCTTTTGAAAAATTTCTTCCGGTGTCAATTTGGAAACCAGCAGCCGCTGATTTCCAACCGCCTTTTTCTGCAGAAGGCCAGTCTCTGTCAGCTGCGCGGCAGCGCGTGAAATCGTCATGGCGGAAAAATGAAACTGTTCAGCCGCGCGGCTCATCTGCACAGGCGCTCCTTTCCCGTGGAGAAACGCAAATAAAAGCATCTGAGAAGAAGGCTGCAGTTTTTCCGGCATATTCAGGGACTGTCCGCCATCACATTTCTCCAGAAGCAGCGTTCCCATAAATGGCAGATAGAGTTGTTTTTCCGGCACGACAAATGGGATCTTCGCTTCAATAAAGGATTTTTTACGTTGCCTTGTGATTGTGTTCAATTCAAATACAACCGGACAGAAAATCTCCCCGTTCAGGCGCTTTATATGCTTCCTGATCGCGCCGATCGCATCCAGTCCGCCTTTCGGTTTCACAATCAATGCGGTGATTCCATCTATGTCGGCCAGGTCAAAACTGTATCTGTCGAGCAGATAGTAAGGAAGCTTATTCTCCCCTTCCCATTTCGACCGGGTCACTTTTACACCAAGAACCTTTTCCATATATTCCATGCTTCATTCGCCTTTGTTTTAACCTTTTTATATCATATTAACTTTCAAAAAGTTAATAGTCAATATTTAAGTTAAATCATCTGCATATGCCCGATGATCCGCTTCACATGAGAAAGTACCTCTTCCTGCCCCGCCCGGTCATATTCCCCGTTCAGCACACTGTCCAGAAATTCCTGAATATCCTCCAGATCCCGGCGGAGCAGATAATAGCGAAGCGCCCGTTCATCCGCATTTTCACAAAACAGATCCGCATATTCCTCTTCACAGAAAGCGAACAGATCCGCTTCCTTCGGCGCCAGCAGCACATTTTCCCAGTCGATCAGCCAAAGCTTTCCCTGCGGGTCCCGGATCAGATTCCCGCCGTGAATGTCCGTATGGCACAGAACAAAAGGCAGGTTTTCCTCCTTCAGCTTCCGCGCTTCTTCGCGAAGCGTTTCCAGCCTGCCAAGGAGCATTTCCCTCTTCCCTTCGGCCTCCTTCCGGAATGCCTCCGGCAGTCCGCCGGTTTCCCACAGAAGAAGCCGTTCCAGCGCGTCGCAGAAGGGAAGCTCATAGCTTTCCGCCGGACAGATATCCGCAAACGCATCTCCCGGAATGCGGTGCAGCTCCTTAACGATCTCCGAAAGCTGCTTTTTCTCCTCGCCGGTGTAAGGCCTGCCATACCCCACCGCTTCTCCCGGAATGAAGGAAAAAAGCGCTCCGGCGATCCGGTCATGCACATAAAAAAGGCTTCCCTCCGCCGTCCGGACGGGGCGGCAGATCCTGTCCCGCAGACCGCTCTCCTGCAGCCGCTCCAGCACCTGTACCCAGACGGGGAGCCTCTGCATTCCCAGCTTTCCGACCGCCGTATCCGTATCATATATTTTCAGAAGATATCTGTTATCTATACCGTAGGTGCGCCCTACCGTCCCTCCCGCGATGCGAAGGATTTTTTCCGCCCGAATGCCGTAACAGGCCGCAAGGTCAGTTTTCACATCCGGTTCGCCGTTTCTCAAAATTCGTTCCATTTGCCTCTTTCCCTCCATGCCGAAGCGTTCGCTGAGGCACGACTGCCGCTCAGGCAAAAAAGCATTTTTGCACAACGCTCCTCCAGAAAAGCAGCGTTTATGATTTCTCTGTCATTTTATCACCCGCCGCAGGCAGGTTCCAGAGGAAAAAATTTAAGCGTCTCTGCCACGATGGTCTTGACACAGTATCCTACCCGGCATATAATTACTAATAGTAATTACCTTTAGTCACCTTTCGGTATCCATCAAAATGCGCAGGAAAATTCCTGCCCACACAAAAAAAGAAGGGCTTTCTCATGACAACCACCGCACTCAAACAGCTGTTAGACTCCTGCTTTACCGCCAAACGGGTCATCGAAACGCTTCCGGCGCTTCCGCCCGGAATGAAGCCCCGCCATATCCATGTGCTGGAAGCCGTGCACGCGCTTCAGGAGCGAAACGGCTCCTGCCGGGTCAGCGACGTGAGCGCCCGGCTGAACGTCACCTTGCCCAGCGTCACGAAGCTGGTGCGGGAGCTGGAAAACAGGAAGCTTCTGGAGAAACGCGCGGATTCCCAGGATGGGCGCGTCATCCTCCTTCGCCTCACACCGGACGGGATGGCCTGCTTCTGCCGCTATGTCCAGGATATGCACGCGCGCTGGAGCGCAGCCCTGTCGGATATTTCCGATGAGCAGGTGAAGGAAACCGTTCATATCCTGAACCGTCTTCTCGCAACCATGCCGGATCAGGTGTAATTCGTTTTCCCATGCGGAACTGCCGACGTTTCCGGTTCCGGCTGATCTGTATCTGATAAGAAAGGAACCTCATTTCATGAAAGAAAAAACGCAGCCCTCGCTTTCCTTTACGGAAGGCCCCATTTTCTCCTCCCTCATCCGCTTCGCCCTTCCCGTCCTCGGCTCTCTGATCCTTCAGGCCGCCTACGGCGCGGTGGATCTGCTGGTCGTCGGATGGTTCGGCGACGCGGCGAGCATCTCGGCGGTAGGCACCGGAAGCACCTTCATGCAGATGGTGACGCTCATCATCACCAGCCTTGCCATGGGAACCACCGTCACCATCGGACAGCACATCGGAGAAAAGAAGCCGGAGGAAGCGGGCAACGCCATCGGAACGACCATCCTTCTGTTTGCCGTTGTCGGCGTCGCGCTCACCATCCTGCTGGAAGCCTTTGCCGGGCCGCTGGCGGGCATCCTTCAGGTTCCGGCTGAGTCCTTTGACAAAACCGTGCTCTATCTGCGCATCTGCTCCGGGGGAATTCTGGTCATCATCGCCTATAACGTGATCAGCGGCATCCTGCGCGGCGTGGGGAACGCCAACCTTCCCTTTCTCTTCGTAGGGATCGCCTGCGTGGTGAACATCGTGGGCGACCTGCTTCTGGTCGGCGTGTTCCACATGGACGTGGCGGGCGCGGCCATCGCCACCGTGCTGGCGCAGTTTGTCTCCGTCGTGGTCTCCCTTGCCGTTCTTAAAAAACAGCCCCTTCCCATCCGGTTCTCCCTGAAACAGTGCAGATGCTATCCCGGAGAGCTGAAACGGATCCTGCATGTGGGCGTTCCCATCGCCATTCAGGAGACCATGGTGCAGATCTCCTTTCTGGTCATCAACTCCATCGTCAACAACATGGGGCTCATGCCCTCCGCCGGATACGGCGTCGCCCAGAAAATCGTATCCTTCATCATGCTGATTCCTTCCTCCGTCATGCAGAGCCTGTCCGCCTTCGTGGCGCAGAACATCGGCGCGGGCAGAAAGGACCGGGCCTGGAAGGGCTTTTTCACCGCCATGGCTTCCGGCTGCACGCTCGGTATTTTCATCTTCCTCGCCGGCTTTTTCGGCGGCGGCTTCCTTTCCTCCTTCTTCACCTCCGATGCGCAGGTCATCGCCCAGAGCGCCGCTTACCTGAAAGGTTTTTCCGCGGAATGTATCCTTACCTGCATCCTGTTTTCCAGCATCGGCTACTTCAACGGCTGCGGAAACAGCCTGCCCGTCATGGTTCAGGGAATCAGCTCCGCCTTTCTCATCCGCATTCCGGTCTCCCTGTTCATGGCGTCCCTTCCCAATACCAGCCTGACCCTGGTAGGACTTTCCACCCCCATCACCACCGTGTACGGAATTCTGTTTTTCCTGGTGTGCTTCGCGTGGATGAAGAGAAAACGGAGGCTGTGAAGCTTGTCCATCAACAAAAATTCGGCAAATCTAAAATAGCACTTTAGATTTGCCGGAGCATGTTACAGGCAGCGTTAGTGGAAGAATTGAACAGAAAATATTCCATCAAATTATACTTTTTATTTTCCAATAAATTTTCTCTTCTTTTTATTGTATTTTTTATCTCAACCGAATATAATAGCACCAAAAGGAGGTGTTTTTCACGGAACTGACTGCAAATTTTCTGACGCGGCTTATTCCGATTTCTCAGTT
>CALWGL010000245.1 GCA_944380025.1 uncultured Lachnospiraceae bacterium | reverse complement strand
ACCGCGCCTTTGAGTCCTCTCTCTCCCCGGTATGCGCAGATCCCGGGCACCAGATCGGCATGAATAAGGATGGGATGACCTTTCCGTCCCTCATACACCGGGATTACCACCGGACCTTCTGCCTCTGTCATCTCTTTCACAGTCTGTACGGAAAACAGCGGTACATCTGCAGGGCAGAAAAAGATCCGTTCACAGCTTTTTCTGAAATAATCCAGACCTCTGACCGCATAATCCAGCATCTGTTCACCGGCATAATCCGGGCTCCGCAGAAATACAGCCCCCAGCTTTGACAGGCTTTTCTCAGTCTCTCTTGCCTTATATCCTGTTATAACAGCCACATCCTCCACCCCGGCCTGGTGAAACACCTGTATCATCCGTTTCACCATGTCCGGGCCGTCCGTATAGTCCGTTTTTTCGTATGCGGCAAAACCGCCGGGAACACCGGCCGCCGCAATTACCGCGCCGACTCTCACCGCCTACTTCACCGCCTTCTGTTTCTTCGAATAATAGGTATCCTTCATAGGCAGGCTGGTCCGAAGCACGTGATCCATTGCGTAATACGCCCCCTGCGCTGCCGGAGCTGTGGGAATGGTCGCGATCTCTCCGATTCCCTTGGCGCCATAGGCGAAGGGAAGCAGTTTTTCCTTCTCCACATAAATGGCATGAATGTCCGGAATCTGAGGCGCGCGCATCAGTCCCAGAGTACCGTATTTCGCCTGGGGCACGCCGTCTTTCAGCGGGAAATCTTCTGTCAGCGCATAGCCCAGTCCCATAAGCACACCGCCCTCAATCTGCCCCTGTATGGCAATAGGGTTGACCACTTTGCCGGAATCGTGGGCCGCATAGACTTCTCTGACCCGCCCTTCATCATCCAGAACCACTACATGGGCGGCAAATCCGTATGCCACATGGCTCTTGGGATAAGGTACGTCAGCTCCCAGCTTATCCGTGGGATCGAAAAACTCTGCAAAGAACTCCCTTCCTTCCAGTTTTTCCAGATCCCCGTCAGCTTCCTTCAGGGCATCGTTCAGCTCTGCCGCCGCCATCCGCACCGCTTCTCCGGTAATCAGCGTCTGACGGGAACCGGATGTTGTTCCGGAATCCGGAGCCACTTCCGAATTGGAACCCATATTTTTAATATATGCTCTGCCAAGCCCCGTGGTCTCGGCCACCATCTGGACGAATACAGTGGCGCAGCCCTGTCCGATATCGGAAGCGGCGCTGTACAGTTCCACCTTTCCGTCATGGACGATCAGTTTCGCCCTTCCTTTATCCGGAAGGCCCACGCCCACGCCGGCATTTTTCATGGCACAGGCGATCCCCGCCCGTCCCGGATTGCTCTCATATGCGTCTTTTACCGCCAGGAGCGCTTCCTTTAAAGCAGTGGAACAGTCCGCGATCTGTCCGTTGGGAAGCACCTTCCCGGGTTCAATGGCATTGCGGTAGCGGATTTCCCACGGCGAGATGCCCACCTTCTCTGCCAGAAGATTGATGTTGGATTCCAGGGCGAACTCGCTCTGGCATACGCCGAATCCCCGGAACGCCCCGGCCGGCGGGTTATTTGTATAATATCCGTAGCCCCGGATATCTGTATTCTGATAACAGTAGGGCCCTACCGAATGGGTGCAGGCCCGCTCCAGAACCGGTCCGCACAGGGAGGCGTAAGCCCCTGTATCAAAATAAATCTCGCAGTCCATCCCTGTAAATATACCGTTTTCATCACAGCCCAGGGTAAATGTCCCTTCCATGGCGTGGCGCTTGGGATGGAAATTGATGGACTCCTGCCGGGAAAACACAACTTTTACCGGACGCTGTACTTTAATGGCCGCCAGCGCCGCGATATGCTGGGCAGATACGTCTTCTTTTCCTCCGAATCCGCCGCCCACCAGCTTGTTCTCCACTACAATCCGTTCCGGATCCCATCCCAGCATAATGGAAATCTCATGCCGGGTATCATAGACGCCCTGATCGGTGGAATACACTTTTACTCCGTCCTTATACGGGAAGGCCACCGCGCACTCGGGCTCCAGAAACGCATGCTCGGTAAAGGGCGTGGTATATTTCTGCGTCACCACATATCTGGACTCTGCCAGCGCCTTTTTCGCGTCTCCTCTTGTCACATGGCGGCTCTGGCACAGATTCCCGCCGGAATGAACTTTCGGCGCATCCGGGGCCATTGCCTCATGGACGTTTGTCACAGGCTTCAGCTCTTCGTATTCGATTTTCACCAGTTTTTTTGCCTTTTCCAATGTATTTCGCGTCTCAGCCACCACAAGGCAGATAGCGTCTCCCACACAGCGGGTAATGCTGCCCTTTGCAATCATCACGTCCCAGTCCTGCTGCAGATGACCCACTTTGTTATTCGGCACGTCTTCCGCCGTCAGCACTGCCAGCACGCCCGGCAGTGCGAGAGCCTTTTCATAATTAATGTCCAGAACTCTGGCCCGGGGGTACCGGGAGCGTACTGCCGATGCATACACCATGCCTTCCATCTCCACATCGTCCGGGTATTCGCCGTATCCCAGCACCTTCTCCCGCACGTCCAGACGGAACGCTTTTTTCCCGACACCGTAGTCCTCTCCCTTTTCCAGATCTTCCTCTATGGAAGCGTCGCCCCGGAGTATGGCCGCGGCCAGCTGAATCCCTTCTATGATCTTCTTATAGCCGGTACAGCGGCAGATATTTCCTTTCAGAGCCGTTTTGATCTCTTCTTCCGTAGGATCCGGCACCCGGTCAATCAGCGCCTTTCCTGCCATCACCATGCCCGGAATGCAGAATCCGCACTGGACAGATCCCCTGGAGCCGAAAGCATATACAAAAGCCTCCTTCTCCTCCTCGCTCAGCCCCTCTGTCGTCAGAATGCTGCGTCCCACGGCAAGCTTCGTGGTCAGCACACAGGATTTCACTGCCTTCCCGTCCACCACAATCGTACAGGTCCCGCAGGCGCCCTCGCTGCAGCCGTCTTTTACTGAATGCAGATGCAGATCGTCTCTCAGGTAGCGCAGCAGGGGCTTATTCTCTTCCGTGCTGCATACAACGCCATTTACCTTAAAACAATACTTCTCTTTCATCGCCGCCTCCTGTCACTTTTTTCCAGAGAACTGCCCGCCGCAAAGATACCGTCATAATCCCGGATCACTCCTCTGGGACATTTTACCGCGCACATACCGCAGGAAATACATTTTTCTTCATCAATTACCGCATGGTTCTCTTCCAGCCGTATCGCATTCACCGGACAGTTTTTCACACAGATTCCGCAGGCAATGCATCCGACAGCGCATTCCTTTCTTGTCTCAGGACCGGAAGCTTCACTGACACAGGCCGGGTATATACAATATTCCGGTCCGGTCAGGCGAATCAGATGCCGGGGACAGGCCTTCACACACAGACCGCATCCCACGCATCTGCTTCTGTCCACCTCGGCTGTCCCGCTGCTGTTTATAAAAACAGCGTTCAGCCGGCATGCCTCTACGCAGCTTCCAAGCCCCAGACAGCCCCATCGGCACAGCGAAAGATCTTCTGAAAGCTTCAGAGCCGCGTCCGCGCAGTCCCTGTACTGCAGTTTTTTACTGTCCGTTTCCTTCCCTTCCTGCACAGCGGAGACCAAACGGCACCCTCCGGCACACTGAACAACCGCTGTTTTTTTCTTACGTTTCTGAGCCATAGTTCTCATCTCCTCGCCGCTTTTTTATCCCGCCTGCCTCCGGCAGGTCTTCTCTGACATCGATATCTCTTAACTCCTTCTCTCCGGCCTGAACGACACGGACTTTCTCTTTGTATTTTTCCATAATCTGTTTTCCGCCCCGGTCTCCCTCCAGGTTCATCAGCTCAGGAAAATATTTTCTGTCCCACAGAACCGGATTCCCCCGTTCTTCGCCTCTGCCCGCACAGACAATACATCCCGGATGAAGAGCTGCCGTATTAAAGATCTGCTGAATTGTGGCAGAATCCAGCCAGGGCTGGTCACAGACTGAAAAAAGCACGCCTTTCAGACCCGGGTTGTCTTCCAGAGCCCTGTGAAGTCCCAGCTTAAGGGAATGGGAGATTCCCTTCCGGGGATCCCTGTTTTCTACCGGAGTAACTCCGTATTCCGGCGCTGCTTCTGCCATATGCGCCGGTCCCGCGACCAGATAGGAGGGGAAACCGTCAAATGCCTGCATCCGCCTCAGCGCCCGGATATAAAGAGGAAACCCGTCAATCTCTGTCTCCAGTTTACTGCCGCCGAACCGGCTTCCAAGCCCTGCCGCCAGCGTTACAAATGCATATTGTCCTGCCATTTTTTCATAAAGGGACACTGCTTCCAGAACCGCTCCGCCTACTGCCCTGGCCTTATCGGATATGGTATAACAGTAAGAGCTGTGGGCTCTGGCGTCTATATCGCCGATTTTCAGTCCCTTTCGTACTTCTGCCCCTTCCTGCAGCAGCCCCCGGACAATTCCCGGCATCTGCGCATAAACGGGCACGCCTCCTGTCAATGCGGTAATCTGACCTTTTTCTACTTTGTCTCCGATCTGAACCTTCGGTTCCATAATCCCGTCTGCCGATGCCCGCAGCAGACGCTCTGTCGTATAACCGCCCACGTCGCCGGGTACGCCCGTATTCGGGATGGCGCTTCCCCGCCAGATCACCTGTCCCAGATAATGTCCCCTCTTTGTCTCTACTACACAGCTGCAGTCCGCGCCGGCGGTAAATCCCGGCCCCACTCCGATTACCAGCGGAGCGTCCGATATCCGGGTTCCCAGATTCTTTTTCGCAAGAATGGCATCCACAATCACATCCGGGCGGAACCAGTTTCTGCAGGAGGCTTCCGGATCGACCATTACAGCAATGTCTCCCCGGGATAAAATCTCTTTTGCTTC
>CALWGL010000244.1 GCA_944380025.1 uncultured Lachnospiraceae bacterium | reverse complement strand
CTCGTCTACAGCATCCTGGCGGGAAGCGAGAAGGACATCACGGTGACCGCGGACGTTCTGGATTTTGAGATGGACGCGATCAGCATCCAGGGCCTTCCCATGAACCTGGATGTGGACCGGGACCGGTTTTCTCTGGACGACCTGCATGAGAAGGCGGGAAAGATCAGCGACGCCGCGGATGAATTTTCAGACGGGGCCCAGGATCTTGCCGGCGGCGTGGATTCTCTGAAGGAAGGGGCCGAGGGCCTGCGTGACGGAGCCGAGAGCCTGAAGGAGGGGATCGACAGCTACGCGGACGGGACCAGGACGCTGGGAGACGGGATCGATACCCTGCAGGACGGCAGCAGCGAGCTGGCGGACGGGGCCAGGGAGCTGGCGGACGGAACCGGAGAGCTCGCAAACGGGATCAGCACCCTGCTTGACGGGATCAGCCGGCTCAGCGACGGCTACAAGGGAGAAAACGGAGCCGCTGCCGGAGCGCGCAAGCTCGCGGACGGCGTGAAGGAGTTAAAGACCGGTTCCTATCAGCTCAGCGAGGGCGTCAGCACCCTGGTGGATATGATCTCCGGGCTGGGTGAAAGCTCCATGGAGAGCTGGGAAGAGCAGGCGAACGCCCTCCTGGAAAGAGAGGAAATCGCTTCAATAAACGCCATCCTTGCGATGATGGGATATCCAAAGATCGATACCGGCAGCGGGGAAGCGCCTGCCAGGCTGGAAACACTTTCCCAAAGTCTGCAGGATACGATTATAAACCTGGCCTCTGCCGGACTTTCCGGCGCGGGCGGGACATCAGGCAGCGGGGCAGGAGAAGACGGAACAGACGCCGGAGGGACAACGCAGAAGCTTCCGGAAGAGAATGACCTGAATGCGGAAGAGACGGATCCGGCGGAAACGGAAGAGGAACCAACCGAAGCGGAAGAGGATCCGACAGAAGAAACGGACGAGGATGATAAAACTTCCGGTTCCGGCGAGACAGACCCTGCAGAAGGAGAGCAGCAGGAAACTGAGGACAAAGAGCAGGAAGACGGCGGCGGAAGCGGCGGAACCGAGAGCACGGAAGGAAGCGGCGAAAGCGTTGAGGCCGGCGGTACGGAAGAAAACAGCGGAAGCAGCGGGAGCGGCGCGGAAGGAGACAGCGGAAGCAGCGAGGACAGCGGCACGGAAGGAAACAGCGGAAGCGGCGAGGACAGCGGCGCGGAAGAAAATGCTTCTCAGAAAGAGGGCGCTTCCGGCCAGAACAGTACCTCAGAGGTGACTCCTCAGCCGGAAAGCTCCGCTGAGGACAGCTCCGGCGCGGGAAAGATTGCGGAGCCGGAAAGCGGTGAAAACGGCGAAAGCTCCATCCGCACCCTTTCGGCCGGCGCGGAGACCGGGCGTGCAGTTGTCCGAGTGCAGAAGCTTTCCGCGCTGCGGGGGCCGGAAAAAGACTCTGCGGCCCGTGTTCCTGTGAGCAGAATGACAGACAGCAGGAAGGAGACAAAAGCGATCGCGCTGGCAGCAGGAGAAGGAGGAACGCAGAATGAACCGGAAGGAGGATTCACGCCGGCGGCTCTGCTTGACGGGCTGTTTGAACTGAAATCCGGCGCGGATCAGCTGCTTGGCGCTTATACGTTCATCGGACAGATCACCGCTTCGCTCGGCAGCGAGGAAACCCTGTCTCAGCTTGCGCAGCTGAAGGAAGGTGCGCAAGCTCTGGATGCGGGGATCGGGCAGCTGGAGAGCGGAACCTCCGCTCTGGCGGACGGCATTGCGCAGCTTGCGGACGGAACCAGCCAGCTGGTGGACGGAACCGGCCAGCTCGCGGACGGGGCTTATGAGCTTGCGGACGGAGGATATGAGTTCGCGGACGGCACGCAGGAGCTTGTGGACGGCGTATCTGAGCTCGCGGACGGCATGGATGTGCTGAACGACGCTTCGGACGCACTGCGGGACGGCTCATCCCAGCTTGCAGATGGAAGCGGAGAGCTTGCAGACGGAACGAAGGATCTTGCAGACGGCGTTTCCGACCTGAAGGAAGGAACGGATGAGTTTAAGGACGAAGCCGGAGACATTGACGGCCAGATCGACGCGGAGGTGGACGAGGTGATCGGCGACCTGTCCGGAAGCGGCTTTACGCAGGTCTCCTTTGTGTCCGATAAGAACACCAACGTGGAGCTGGTTCAGTTCGTGATGCGCACGGAGGGAATCCGGGTTCCTGAGGAAACGGATATCCCGGCGGCGGAGGAACCGATGAGCTTCTGGCAGAGACTGCTGGCGCTGTTCGGCCTGTAAAGCGCCGGAAAAAACAGAAAGAAAAAAGAGGCGGAAGGTTTCTGAAAAGATGTTCAGAAAACCTTTCGTCTCTTTTTTGCGCTTTTCTCTGTTTCGGATGGAAGCCTGTCTGCCTGTCTCAGCGGTCAGACAGCGGCACGTAGTCCCTGTCTTCGCAGATGGTCTTGTAGGCGGGGCGGATGATCTTTCCGTTGTTGGCAAGCTCCTCCATGCGGTGCGCGCTCCATCCGACCATACGGGCGATGGCGAAGATGGGGGTGAACAGCTCGGTGGGAAGCCCCAGCATCTTGTATACGAAGCCGGAGTAGAAGTCCACGTTGACGCTGACGCCCTTGTACATCTGACGCTCGCCTGCAATGACCTTCGGAGCCAGCTTTTCCACCAGATTATACAGCTCGAATTCCTTATGCAGCCCTTTTTCCACGGAGAGCTTTTCCACGAAGGATTTTAAAACGATGGCTCTCGGGTCGGACTTGGAATAGACCGCGTGGCCCACGCCGTAGATCAGGCCCGCATGGTCGAAAGCCTCCCGGTTCAGGAGGCGGTCCAGATAATGGGCGACCTCGTCCTCGTCCGCCCAGTCCTTTACCTCCGCCTTCATATCCTCAAACATCTGGATCACCTTGATGTTCGCGCCGCCGTGGCGGGGGCCCTTCAGGGAGCCGATGGCCGCGGCCATGACGGAATAGGTATCCGTCAGTGAGGAGGTGACCACATGGGTGGTGAAGGAGGAATTGTTTCCGCCGCCGTGCTCCATGTGGAGGATCATGCAGATATCCAGGATCCGCGCCTCCAGAGGCGTAAACTTGCTGTCAGGGCGAAGGATATGGAGGATGTTTTCCGCCATGGAGCCTTCCGCGAGCGGCTGGTGGATGAAAAGGCTGTTGCCGTCGTGGTAATGGCTGTAGGCCTGATAGCCGTAAATGGTCAGCATCGGGCAGAGACTGATGAGCTGCAGGCACTGACGCAGCACATTGGGAAGGGAAACATCGTCGGCCCTGTCGTCATAGGAATAGAGCGTCAGGATGCTTCTTGCCAGTGTATTCATCATATCCTTGCTGGGGGCTTTCATGATGATGTCGCGGACGAAGCTGGTGGGAAGGCTTCTGTAGTAGATGAGAAGTTTTTCAAATTCCGCGAGTTCTTCCTTATTGGGAAGCTTGTTGAACAGGAGGAGATATGTAACCTCTTCGTAACCGAACCGGCCGTCCTTATGGAAACCGGCTACCAGATCGTTCACTTCGTAGCCCCGGTAAAAAAGCCGCCCGTCGCAGGGAACCGACTTCCCGTCCACCATCTTCGTGGCCCGTACATCAGAGATGTTGGTCAGCCCGGCGAGAACGCCCTTGCCGTTTAGATCTCTCAGTCCGCGTTTGACGTCATATTTGGTAAAGAGTTCGGTATCAATGACGCCGGCCTCCTCGCTCATCTTTGCCAGACGGATGATCTCGGGGGTGATGTCAGAATAGCTGTTGTGTTCATCCATAGAATCGACCACCTTTCCATTTTCATATTTTGTCTGCGTTTCTTTTTATCCGCCGTCTGATAGTTTTGCGCGTTAAAAAAGAAAAGTAGATACCTAAAATAATAGCATGGATGAAAGCCGCTTACAAGCGAGAAATAGAATATTTTAGAAACCTTTAACATTTTGTTCATGATTTGGGATAGCTTTTTTGTGCGCATTGTATTACAATAATATGTCGAAAACGGCAGATTGTACGAGCCGGGAAAGGTGTTTTTGGTGATGAGAAGCGAAGAGATCTTAAGCAGAGTGGACCATACGCTGCTAAGGCCGGACGCATCCTGGGAGAGCATCAGGAAGCTCTGTGTGGAGGCGCTTGAGTTTCATACGGCTTCTGTCTGTATCCCGCCCTGCTATGTGAAGCGGGTGAGGGAACAGTATGAGGATCTGACGGTCTGTACGGTGATCGGTTTTCCGCTGGGCTACAGCACGACGGCGGCTAAAACGGAGGAGACCAGGCAGGCGGTCAGGGACGGCGCGGATGAGATCGACATGGTGGTGAACGTCACGGATGTGAAAAATCACCGGTATGAAGAGGTGGAAGCGGAGATCCGCGCGGTGAAGGAAGCCTGCGGGGAGCATGTCCTCAAGGTGATCGCGGAGACCTGTTATCTGACGGAGGAAGAAAAGATCGCGGTCTGCGAGGCGGTAACGAAGGCCGGCGCGGACTATATCAAGACCTCCACGGGCTTCGGGACGGCAGGGGCCAGTATCGAGGATGTGCGGCTGTTCCGGAAGCACATCGGACCGGATGTGAAGATCAAGGCCGCGGGAGGGATCCGCACCAGAGAGGCGCTGGAGGCTTTCCTTTCGGAGGGCTGCGACCGCGTGGGCGCGTCCTGCGCCGTGGAGGTCCTGCGGGACGGAGAATAGAAAAGTCCTGCGCCGTGAATGGCCCTGCGGGACGAATAGAAAAAAGGAGACGTAAGAAAATGAATCAGAGGATTCAGGAGCGCGTTGCGGCGCTGAGAAGGGAAATGGAAAAGGCCGGAGTGGATTATTACATGGTTCCCACGGCGGATTTTCACAATTCCGAATATGTGGACCGGTATTTTAAGATGAGAGAGTATCTTTCCGGCTTTACCGGCTCCAACGGAACGCTGGT
>CALWGL010000243.1 GCA_944380025.1 uncultured Lachnospiraceae bacterium | reverse complement strand
TAATCCCGGTGAAAATCCGGGCTTTCATAGATTTTTTTATATTCCAGAGCCGTCCGTTTCATTCCGCTCTCCTTTTTCATGCTTCCTTATCCTGCTTTCCGCACACGCTTTTTCGCGTTTTTTCACGGCTTCCTTCCCGCCGGTTTCCCTCCGGACCTCACTTCCGGCCGCGCTTTCTTTCCTCCTGCAGCCCCGGCCGCGCGCCGAAGGCGCGGGAAGCGGAACCGGCTCCGCTTCCCTCATGCAGGCTTCCGCCCCCTTCCGGGCGCGCTCAGCCCTTCACCGCTCCGGATACGCCGTCCACATAGAATCTCTGCAGGCTCAGAAACAGAATGGAAATGGGAATGGAGATCAGGACGGCGCCGGCGGCAAAGCTGGTATACCAGCTGTCGATGTATTCTTTTTCCAGCATCTTCCACAGACCGATGGCCACGGTATACTGGTCCGAATTGGCCCGGCAGATCACCTTCGCGAAGATGAAGTCCAGCCAGGGGCCCATGAAGGCCGTCAGTATGGTATAAATGATGATCGGTTTGCTCAGAGGCAGGGTGATCTTGCTGAAGATCTGCCACCTGGTACAGCCGTCCAGCAGGGCCGCTTCGTCGATGGCGAAGGGGATGGTATCGAAGAAGCCCTTCGCGATCTGGAAGCCCAGGCCCGCGCCGCCGGAATAGACCAGGATCAGCGCCAGGCGGATCAGATTTCCTTCCGTCAGGCCCAGGGCCTTCAGGATGAAGTAAACCGCCACCATGGACATGAAGCCGGGGAACAGCCCCAGGATCATCGCCATGTTCATATAGGGCTTGCGCAGCTTAAAGCGCAGCCGGTACAGGCAGTAGGACACCGCCAGCGTATAAAAGGCCGCCAGGATGCAGGAGCAGACGGAAATGAACAGGGTGTTCATGAACATCTGCGGAAAATTCAGGATCGTGGTATCCGTGAACAGCTTCACATAATTATCCAGCGTATAGGACTGGGGGAAGAAGGTGGACACGTAGGAGCCCTTTTCCGCCCGGAAGCTGGTGAGGATGACCCACAGGATCGGGAACACCCAGATCACGGCGAGAATGCCCAGGATCACATGGACCGCCGTATTGTTGATGAAACGCTTTCTCTTCGCGGAGGCATATTTCTTTTGATTCATGACTTAAAATCCCCCTTCCTCTTTGTAGGACCTGCTGCTGCGGTAGGTAAGGAGCGCGCCCACTGCCAGAATGATGAACGTCAGGATGCCGATGACAGAGCCCACATTATAATACTGCTTGTCGATGGTCAGCTTGTACAGCCAGGTCACCAGCAGGTCCGTGCTTCCGGCCGTGGAGGACAGGTTCGTGACCGGATCCCCTCCCGAAAGCAGATAAATGACGTTGAAGTTATTCACATTTCCCGTAAACGTGGTGATCAGATACGGGGTGGTCACATACAGCATATAGGGCAGCGTGATCTTGAAAAAGATCTGGACCGCGTTCGCGCCGTCCACCCGGGCCGCCTCATACAGCTCCGCGGGAATGTTCTGCAGCACGCCGGTCAGCTGCAGCAGCGTATAGGGAACGCCCACCCAGATATTGACCACGATCACCGTCACCCGCGCCCAGGTGGGATCCGTGAAGAAGGGAAGGCTGGCGTCGGGGGCGATCAGTCCGATGTTGCGCAGCAGCACGTTCACCGCGCCCTCCGGCTGCAGCATGGTCCGCATGATCAGGAGGGATACGAACATGGGGACCGCGCAGGAAAGCACAAAGCAGAACCGCCAGAAGCCCTTGGCCTTCGTGTCCTTCCGGTTGATCAGCAGCGAAAGGATCATGCCGAAAATATAATTGGTAAAGGTGGCGAAAAACGCCCACACCAGCGTCCAGATCAGCACGGACCAGAAGGTGCTTCCCAGGATGCTGCTGGAATCGAACAGCGTCCGGAAATTCTCCAGCCCCACCCAGTCAAAGAGCATCAGATGGTTGTCCAGCTTGCTGTAGCTGGTAAACGCCATACAGATCATGAAGATCAGCGGCAGGATGGTAAACGCGAAAATGAAGATCATCGGCGGCGTCATCAGGAGCCGGTACAGGTTCTCATTCAGCAGGCTTTTTACATCCTGTGAAAACGTATTGATATGTTTTCTCTGCTTCGCCAGGCATTCCACCCGGTACGCGCTCTTTAACGCGCCCCTCCAGGCCCAGAACATCAGAAGGGTCAGAAGCACCGTGGCCACGCCGTACAGAAGGATCAGTACGGACTGATCTCCCTTTGTGTAGACATACACCTGACTGGCCTCGTCCCAGATCTCCTCCTGCGGCACGCTTCCCAGGGAAGGAAGCATGCTTAAAAATCCGATCCCGTTCACCGCCATGAACACCAGATATGCGACCTCTATCGCCAGAAACAACAGGCCTTTTATTTTCTGGCCGTGTACAAAATTTCCAAGTCCCATCACCAGCATGGAAAGCTTCGTTTCCGGTCCGCCGTTTCGGATGGCGGCCATACAGGTATAGGGAGTCGTAAACTCATCCGCTTTTTTCCTGAAAAATGACATATCCTTTTTCCTCCTCCCTGGAGATCCGGCCGCGCCGGTCAGATCCCGTCGCTGTTCATCGCTTCATTCATCTGTTCCGTCTGCTCCGCCGCGTTTTCATGGGTCACGCTCTCATTCCGGATGGATTTTCCCATGTTTTCCACGGGCGTCCAGCAGTTGTTCATCTTGGAAACGAAGGGCTGCAGGATGGAGGTGTCGTTAAAGGTGTCGTTCTGCGCCGTCACCACCTCGTCCGCCTGGATCGCTTCTTCGGAAAGCAGCTGCGTATTGCAGGGAACCACGCCGCACATCTCATAGTGCGCCTTCTGCGCCTCCGGAGAAGCCAGGAACACCGCAAGCTCCACCGCGGCCACCATATTCTTCGCGTTCGGATTCACCCCGATGGCCTTGGAACCCGCGTAGGCCAGCATCTGCTTTTCCTCTCCGTTCAGGGTAAAAGCAGGAAGAGATGCCACTCCCATGTCGTCTCCCAGCGCCTCCTTCACCGCGTTGGCGTCCCAGGAGCCGGAGAACATGGCGCTGATGCTGCCGTCACGAAGCCCCGCGATGCCGGAACCGTCCGCGTCGATGCGGAAGTTGGGATGGTTTCTCAGATCGATCAGATAATTGGTCACATCCACCGCCTTCTGTCCGCCGAAATCCACGCCGGCCGCTTCATCCGTTCCGTCCCCGAACAGCGTGCAGCCGTTTCCCAGATAAAAGGCCGGCAGGTACCAGGAATTGGTGAAGGGGAAGGAAACCACGCCCTTCTCCAGCATGGTATCCAGATTCTGAATATCCTCTTCAGAAAAAACGCTCTTGTCATAGTACATGAACCAGGTATTGGTGGTAAAAGGAACCCCGTACAGATCCTCGTCCATGATCAGGGAATCCAGCACCTCCGGCGTGTTCATGCTCTCGATCTCCTCCCGGTACTTTCCGCCGAACTTCGCCAGCGCGCTGGCGTCCGTCAGCGTGGTCAGGGTATCGTTTGCGAACATGAACACGTCCGCGCTCGCCTCCGGATCCTGCGATACCTGCCCGGCAGCGCTGGCCTCATCCGCCACGCCGTAGACAAAGGTGATATCCCATTCCGGATGCTCCTCCGCAAAGGCTTCGCACATGGTCTGAAGCCATTCTCCATTGTCCTTCGACTGATCGTTCTGCGGAGACCAGACCATCAGCCTTACCTTTTCCCCTCCGGACGCCGTCTCCCCGGAGGACGCGCCGCATCCCGCAAGTCCCGTGACGGCCAGCGCCGCCGCCAGTAAAAGCGCTGCTCCTCTTTTCCTCATTTTTACCTCCATGCCGAAGCGTCATATTTTCCGAAACGTTTTTCCTGGAAACCGCCGAAAATGTTTCGTAATGTTTCGTTCTGATCTCATAGTAAACCCGCCTGTCCGATTCGTCAATGCCGTTTTCCATATTCACGGCGTTTTCTCTCTTTTAAACAGTTTCAGGCGGGCATTTTCAGCAATGTTTACCAATTCTTTTTCGGCTCTTTTTACAACTTTACGAAACTTTTTTATCTCCTCCAAAAACCGATTGCCTTTCTCATCCTCTCCTTCTATAATGGAATTCAGAAACAGCCCGAAAACAGGACAGCACCGGAAAAGGGGAAAACATGGCGACAATTCAGGATATTGCCGACAGGCTCGGCGTTTCAAAGGGAACGGTTTCCAAAGCGCTCAACGGCGCGCCGGATATCAGCGAAACTTTACAAAAAACGATTCTGGAGACTGCGGTAGAAATGGGATATACCAGGATCCGCAGGAAGGACAGCCGGAAGCTCTGCATTCTCACGGAAAATCTGGAATATCAGGAGCCTCATCAGTTCGGATACGAGATCATCCTTGGCTTCCGCCAGATGGCGGAGCCTGCGGGATACCGCGTGGAGATCGTGGATGTTTCGGAACGGCTGCAGAAATCGGTTCCCTATGATGTTTTCATGATGAAGCACGACTATCCGGGCGCGTTCGTCCTGGGTTTCTCTTTAAGCGACCCGTGGATGAAGGACTTTGAGACCGCCCGGACGCCCGCCGTGCTGTATGACAACTATATTATGACCAATCCGCGTATGGCTTATGTGGGAATCGACAATAATGAAGGGATGGAACTGACCGTGTCCCGTCTGAAGGCGCTGGGACACAGGAAGATCGGTTATCTGAGCGGCGCGCTTGGCTCCCATATCATGCAGGTGCGCCATTCCGCCTTTTTTCACGCCATGCGCCAGAACGGCCTGAAGGCGGATCCCGCGCTCACGGGAAGCTCCTATTATATCACCCAGTGTCTGGAAAAGCAGCTTCCCCGCCTGCTGGAGCAGGGCGCGACGGCCATCGTCTGCAGCCACGACCTGCTGGCGAACGCCGTCATGGTCCAGTGCCAGCAGCTCGG
>CALWGL010000242.1 GCA_944380025.1 uncultured Lachnospiraceae bacterium | reverse complement strand
CCGATCACCTCGTGCCCTGCATAACGCAGGATCCGCTTCACGCTCTCGCCGATGATCGCGGTGCGCAGATGCCCCACGTGCAGAGGCTTCGCCACGTTGGGTCCGCCGTAGTCGATGATGATGGTTTCCCTCTTTTCCGGCTCCGGCATGCCGAATTTCTCCGACGCTGCCATCTCGTTCAGATAGCCGCTTAAAAAGCTTTCTGATACTTTCAGGTTCAGAAAGCCGGGAGCCACTGCGGATACCTCGGAAAATACCAGGTTTTCCTTCAGCGCCTCCGCCACGCCCTGGGCGATCATGATGGGAGCCTTATGATATTTCTTCGCCCCCGCCAGGCTCCCGTTGCACTGGTATTCGCACAGGTCGGGACGGTTGGACAGAGTCACCCGTCCCAGCTCCCTGTCATAACCGGCCGCCTCGAAGGCCTTCTTCACTTCTTCGGAAATCACATCCAGAATTTTATTCATAACGATCCGATCCTTTCTGTTTTCCTGTCACTGCTTCCTGTTTTCGTCCGGCTGCTGTCCTGCGGCCCGCTGCTTTGCCGTCTGCGTTCCCGCCGGCTGCTGTCCGGCAGCCTTCCGCCTGTCCCTCTCCGCCCTGGAAAAAATGCAGCCGCAGTAGTCCTGACGGTAAAGGCCGTATTGTTCCGACAGCTCCACGGAGCGCCTGTAGCCGTTCTTTTTCTTGAAATCGGAGGGCAGAAACGCCGCGCCGTATTCCTCCGCAAGGCGCGTCCCGATCTCGTTGAGCTTATCCGCGTTCTTCAGCGGGCTGATGGTAAGCGTCGTGGTGAAATAGTCAAATCCTCTTTCCGCCGCGATCCTCGCGGTCTCCCGCAGCCGGAGCTCATAACAGCGAAAGCACCTCTCTCCGCCCTCCGGGACTTTTTCCAGTCCCTTTGCCGCCTCAAAGAAAAGCTGCGGCTCGTATGCGCCCTCCTCCACAAGGATACCGTCCGAAGTCTCCTCATTCATCCGTCCCGCCAGGCGCTTCAGTTCCGCGCAGCGCTTTTCATATTCCTCCCGCCCTGTAATATTGGGATTATAGTACAGCACAGTGATCTCAAATTTATCTCTCAGATACTCCAGCACATAGCTGCTGCAGGGGGCGCAGCAGGCGTGCAGAAGAAGCCGCTTCTTTTTTCCGCCGGGATCCTTTTCCCGATCCAGGCTGTCCAGAAGCTTTTCCAGCTCCTTCTGGTAATTGACCCGGTTCATGCTTCACCCCTCTGCCGTATGCGCATGGGCCCTGTGCTCTTTGGCCTTTTCCCGGTCCAGCTCTGCGACATCCACGATGGAAAGCTGTCCGGTCCTCATCTTCGTCTCCAGACTTCCCACCAGCGCCCTGGCGGTATCCAGGCTGGTCAGGCAGTTCACGCCGGTTTCGATGGAGACCCGGCGGATCAGGAAACCATCCCTGGACTTGTCGCGGCCCTGGGTGGGCGTATCGATCACCAGATCGATCCGATGGCCCAGGATCAGGTCCATGACCGTAGGAGATTCCTGATGGATCTTGTTGACCTTTCTCGCCTTTACGCCGGCTTCATTCAACGCGTCTGCCGTGCTTCTGGTGGCGTAGATGATGTAGCCCAGCTTTTCAAAGCGGCGGGCGATCTCGATGGCCTCGCCCTTGTCCGCGTCCTTTACGGTGATGATCATCCGCTTATGCCTCGGAAGGTCGATCCCCGCTCCCAGGAACGCCTTATAAAGCGCCTCATGGAAGGTCTTCGCCACGCCCAGACATTCGCCTGTGGACTTCATCTCCGGCCCAAGGCTGATCTCCGCGCCCCGGATCTTTTCGAAGGAGAATACAGGCATCTTCACCGCCACGTATTCGGATTCCGGCTGCAGGCCGGGCTCGTAGCCGAGCTCCCGGATGGTCTTTCCGGTAATCACGGCGGCGGCCAGATCCACGATCGGGATGCCCGTCACCTTGCTGATATAGGGCACCGTTCTGGAGGAACGGGGATTGACCTCGATCACGTAAACCTCTTCTCCCACCACGATGAACTGGATGTTGATCAGACCGATGACATGCAGGGATCTTGCCAGCCGTCTGGTGTACTCCGCGATGGTCTTCTTCACGTTTTCGCTGACGGTCTGAGCGGGATAAACGGAGATGCTGTCTCCGGAATGCACGCCCGCCCTCTCCACATGTTCCATCAGCCCGGGGATCAGGATATCGGCGCCGTCGCAGACCGCGTCCACCTCCATCTCCTTGCCCTGCAGGTACTTGTCCACCAGGATGGGATGGTCCTGGGCGATGCGGTTGATGATGGCCATGAATTCCTCGATTTCCTGATCGGAAATGGCGATCTGCATGCCCTGGCCGCCAAGCACATAGGAGGGGCGCACCAGCACGGGATAGCCCAGACGGTTTGCCACAGCCTTGGCTTCTTCCGCCGTATAGACG
Organism: uncultured Lachnospiraceae bacterium; assembly: GCA_944380025.1. Classification (GTDB taxonomy): domain Bacteria; phylum Bacillota; class Clostridia; order Lachnospirales; family Lachnospiraceae; genus Eisenbergiella. Next base: position 2,586 of record CALWGL010000242.1, on the reverse strand, counting down.
GTGCCGCCGCTGGGACGGGGAATTTCGCATTCCTCCAGGATCTTGTCGAACAGTTCCCTGTCCTCGGCCGCGTCCACGTTTTCCGCGCTGGTCCCCAGGATCGGGACGCCCATTTTTATCAGGCTTTCGGTGAGCTTGATGGCGGTCTGGCCGCCGAACTGAACTACCGCTCCGTCGGGATGCTCGATGTTCACCACGTTCTCCACATCCTCCGGCGTCAGCGGCTCAAAATACAGCTTGTCCGCGATATCAAAGTCCGTGCTCACGGTCTCCGGATTGTTGTTGATGATGACCGTCTCATAGCCCGCTTTGGAAAAAGCCCAGGTAGCGTGGACGGAGCAGTAGTCGAATTCGATTCCCTGCCCGATGCGGATGGGGCCGCTTCCCAGCACCAGCACCTTCTTCGGGCAGACGGTACCGTCCGGGCGCAGCTGGCCGCTTCTGGATTCCTCCGCCTCGTTTTCCCCGCCATATACGGAATAGTAATAAGGGGTGCTTGCCGCGAACTCGGCGGCACAGGTATCCACCATTTTGTAGGCGGCAGCGATGCCGTTTTCCAGGCGCAGCGCTTTGATCTCTCTCTCCGGCATTCCGGTCAGACGGCTGATCACGCTGTCCGGGAACTCCAGACGCTTCGCCTCCCGCAGAAGCTCCGGGGTCAGCGGCCCCTTCTCCAGCGCCGCTTCCATTTTCACCAGAACATTCAGCTTGTCGATAAACCACTCGTCCACCATGGTGATCTCGTGGATCGTCTGATAATCCAGCCCTTTCCGCAGGGCTTCCGCAATCACCCAGATCCGCTGGTCGTCCACCTTTTTCAGGCGCTCCTTCAGATCCTCCGCGGACAGGGCGGTAAAATCATAGCTTCTCAGGCAGTCCACATGCTGCTCCAGAGAGCGGATGGCCTTCATCAGCGCCCCTTCAAAGCTGGTGCAGATGCTCATCACCTCGCCGGTGGCCTTCATCTGGGTGGTGAGGGTTCTCTTGGCGGTGATGAATTTATCAAAGGGCAGACGGGGCATTTTTACCACGCAGTAGTCAAGCGCAGGCTCGAAGCTGGCGTAGGTCTTTCCTGTAATCGCGTTTTTGATTTCATCCAGGGTGTAGCCCAGGGCGATCTTTGCCGCCACCTTGGCGATGGGGTAGCCGGTCGCCTTGCTCGCCAGAGCGGAGGAACGGCTCACACGGGGATTCACCTCGATGACGCAGTATTCAAAGCTGGTGGGATGCAGGGCGAACTGCACGTTGCAGCCTCCTGTGATCTGAAGCTCGTCGATGATGTTAAGAGCGGCGCTTCGGAGCATCTGATATTCCTTGTCGCTCAGGGTCTGGGAGGGTGCCACCACGATGCTGTCCCCGGTGTGCACGCCCACCGGATCGATGTTTTCCATATTGCAGACTGTGATGCAGTTTCCCGCACTGTCGCGCATCACCTCATACTCGATCTCCTTCCAGCCGGAGATGCAGCGCTCCACCAGCACCTCTCCCACACGGGAAAGGCGCAGGCCGTTTGCCAGAATCTCCTCCAGCTCCATCTGGTTATGGGCGATACCGCCGCCGCTTCCGCCCAGCGTATAGGCGGGACGCAGCACCACCGGATAGCCGATCTTTGAAGCGAAAGCCACGCCGTCCTCAATGTTTGTTACCACAAGAGAGGGCGCGCAGGGCTCGCCGATCTTTTCCATGGTGTCCTTGAATTCCTGCCTGTCCTCCGCCTTGCGGATGGTCTTTGAGGTGGTTCCAAGGAGCGTTACGTTGTGAGCCGCCAGGAAGCCGGACTCGTCCAGCTCCATGCCCAGGTTCAGCCCGGCCTGCCCGCCCAGGGTGGGCAGGATGCTGTCCGGCTTTTCCTTTTCAATGATCTGCTCCAGCACCTTCACGGTCAGCGGCTCGATGTATACCTTGTCCGCGATATCCTTATCGGTCATGATGGTGGCCGGGTTGGAATTGACCAGAACCACCTCCACGCCTTCTTCCTTGAGGGAACGGCAGGCCTGGGTTCCCGCATAGTCGAACTCTGCCGCCTGGCCGATCACGATCGGGCCGGAGCCGATGACCATTACTTTTTTTACATTCGGGTTCTTAGGCATCCTGCATTCCTCCATTCATCATCGTAATAAACCGGTCGAACAGGTATCCGGAATCCTGCGGTCCCGGACAGGCTTCGGGATGAAACTGCACGGTGAAAATATTTTTTCCCGTATAGCGAAGCCCTTCATTGGTTCCGTCGTTCACGTTCACAAAAGCGGGCACCGCGATCTGCGGGTCCAGCCGGTCGGTATCCACCACGTAGCCGTGATTCTGGGAAGAAATGTACACCCTTCCCGTGGATAAATCCTTCACCGGATGGTTTCCGCCCCGGTGGCCGTATTTCAGCTTATGGGTATCCGCCCCCGTTGCCAGCGCCATGAGCTGATGGCCCAGGCAGATAGCGAAGATCGGGATATCCGTCTCATAGAGCTTGCGTACCTCCCGGATGATGTCCGTACACTCCTTCGGATCTCCGGGGCCGTTGGAAAGCATGATCCCGTCCGGCGCGTCCGCGATGATCTCCTCCGCCTTCGTCCAGGCCGGATACACCGTCAC
>CALWGL010000241.1 GCA_944380025.1 uncultured Lachnospiraceae bacterium | reverse complement strand
CCGGTCCGCCTTCCACCAGCGCGAAAGGAAATATGCGTAGTTACTGAAAATCCCGTACTTCTTCATCTCCCACCTCCAGGCAGCTTTCCGCAGCGCCGCAGTCCCCGGCTCCGATACCCGCAATACCTTCATCGGTACAGTCCATGCTCTTTTTATTCTCATTATAACAGAGATTTTCCGCCGGAAACAAAAAGTGCACGAACGGACCAAATTCGTGCACAAACTGCCTCACAGGGGAAGAAGAACCTCCGTCGCGAAAACGCCAGGCTCATTTTTCCGGTTGAGATATCCTCCGTATTTGGAAACCACCCGTTCGATCCGTTTCAGGCCGTGTCCGTGGTTTCCCGTTTTCTCAGAAGCTCCTTCTTTCACGTAGGCCTCCGGCGGTTTCCTTACCGTATCCGCCGTGGCGTTCATCACGCTGATATAAAGCTGCCCCTTCAGTACGCCGATATAAAGGCGGATGAACCGTCCCGCCGTATCGTCCACCTTCCCGCAGGCCTCCATGGCGTTGTCCAGCAGGTTTCCGATCACCACGCACAGGTCGATGTCGCTGACTGTCAGCTTCTCCGGCACCTCCACCCGCTGCTTCACCCGGATTCCCCGGCTGAGCGCCAGGGTCAGCTTGGCGTTCAGGATCGCGTCCAGATTTACGTTGCCGGATTCGACCATCGGCCGGATCTCATCCAGATCCGTTTCCAGCCGGTCCAGATATTCCCGCGCCTCGGCCAGCTTCTCCTCCGCCAGATAGGCCTTCAGCGTCTGCAGATGGCTGTGGTAGTCGTGCCGCCAGCCGCGCATCCTGGCATAGATGGAGCGGACCTCTTCCACGTTCCGGCTTAAAAGCCGGCTCTGCCAGACAAGCGTCCTTCGTTCCAGCAGATACCGGAAAAGCCAGATGAGTATGGACAGCAGGATCAGCGTGCCTGCGGCTCCTGCTGCCAGCCAGATGATAAACATGTCTTTTCTCCCCTCAAAATACGGCGTTTTCTGCAAAACTTCCTGTCAGCAAAAGGGATCCCGTTTTCTGTAATAACGCAGAAACGCCTCGTTTGCTTCCTGATAAGCGCTCCGGCTCAGCGGAAGCTCCATCCCCTCATCCAGAAAACAGCTCTTTCTCGTGAGCCTGCTTACGTGCATCAGATTTACGCAGAAGCTCCGGTGGATCCTCACAAAGGCTTCCGCCGGAAGCTCCTCCAGAACAGCGGAGAAAGACTGCTTCCATTCCAGCGTTTCGCCGGATGACTGATGCAGCCTCACATAATGCCCCACCGCCTCCAGATACAGGATCTGAGAAAGCTCCATCCGCCGGTGCTCTCCCGCTACGGGAAGCACCAGCCAGGCCGGTTCCTCCTGTTTTCTTTCCCGAAGCAGATCCAGGACCGGAAAAAGCGTCTCCTTTGTCACCGGCTTCATCAGATACCGGACGGCATTCACCTCATAGCCCTGAAATACGTACTCCCGAAGATTGGAAAGAAAGACGATGGCGATGTCCTTGTCCGCTCTTCGGATCCTTTTCGCCAGCTCCATGCCGTTCATCCTGCGGGCAGCATGCCCTTCTTCTGCCGTCCCGCACTCCGTCTCCCGGCCGTCGGTCATCTCCTCCGTCCTGCCATAGCCTGTCTGTCCTTCCTGCCCCATATAGATGTCCAAAATCAGCAGGTCATAAGGGAAGGGGCTGTTCCCGTACCCAGGACGCACGGACATGTCCGATGCAGACCTGTCATGCGCGAACAAAAATTCTTCCGCACTCCTGAAGCAGGAAAGCGCATAACCAATGCCCTTCTCTTCCCGATATGCCTCAAGCACCATTTTCAGGTACCAGGCCTGTTCCTCTTCATCCTCCAGACATGCGATCCGAAGTTCTCTCTTCATATGCCGTTTCCCTTCCCTCTGGCTGCCCGCAGTTCTTTTCCATTCAGAATCGCTTCCTTCGGCTTCCATCATATCCAACTTCTCATTTACTGTCAATTCCAGGGAAAAAGTGTTTCCAATCCGGCAAAAAAACATGTTACAGTTCAGTCCGGCAGACTGTCCTCCACGCAGAGCAGCCCATATCCGACTTTTGCATTCGGCCTGTCTTCCTCTCCCCGGACCTTCCTGGCTCCGCGCTGCAGATATGCCTTCAGCTTCTCGCCGTAAAGATAGGGATCGTGTCCGCGCACGATCCCCCATTCCATCAGGAGCGCGGCGGCTCCCGTCACCAGCGGGGCCGAAAAGGAGGTTCCGGTAACGGCCTCATATCCGCCGCCCGCGCGGGCTGTGACGATGTCCACGCCGGGGGCGGCGAGATCCGGCTTCACGCCCGGAAAGCCGGGAAGCTGCTGCCTGCCGTTCACGCCGCGGCCGGAGAAATCCGCGTAGGCGTCAAAATAGCCCTGGACCGCGCCCACAGTGATCAGCCGTCCCGCCGTAGAGGGGATGGTCAGGGTCAGCTCCGGCGTGGGATCAAAAAAACGGGTATCCGGCGAGCGCACCTCCTGTCCGGGCAGATACATCTGAAATTCCCCCGTCACGATGGACACCGGCTCCAGCGTAAAACGCCAGATCCCGGGATCGATATAGGAAGCTGCCGGCAGAAAGTCAAAATAGATCTCCTGATTCACCGAATAGGGCGACGGTTCCCCCACGTAGATCAGAAGCTGCGTCCCTCCCGCGGCCGCTTCCGTCCGTCCCGTCCGGTCCACAGGCACGTCGATCCTCTGTCCGGAGGGCGCGGTCAGGACGATCCGGAAGCGGTCGGCAAAATTTTTCCACAGCTGGACGTTTATGGTGGTCTCATATTCCCCCACCGCGAGCTCCACCGTCCTGGTTTCGGTCAGCCTTCCCGATACGTGGCCCGCCGCCGCGCCCTCGTTTCCCGCGCCGGCGCAGATCACGGTCTTCCACACGCCTGCGGCGCTGTCCAGAAACCGTTCCAGCAGGGAAGAGCCGTCATGGGCCCCATAGCTGTTTCCGAAGCTCAGATTTACCGCAAGGGGCATGCCAAGCTCCTGCGCCTTTTGCAGCGCATAGGCCATGGCCCGCATGAGCTGGGTGGTTCTGGGATAGGAGCCGCTCCCCGCCTGCCCCAGCTTTACGATCAGGAGGGAAGCGCCGGGCGCCGCCCCGATATAGCGGCGGTCCGTGCCGCTTCCCGCCGCGATGGCCGCCACGGCTGTCCCGTGCCCGGACGGATCGGCGCTGGGAACCAGAGAAAATCCCTCCTGCCGTCCGAGGGCAATGGCCTCACGGATCCTCTCTCCGGTAAATTCCACGCCCCTGGCAAAACCCTCCGGCGGATAAAAACCCCTTTCCGGATCCGGTTCAAGGGTCTGATCCCACAGGTACAGGATCCGGCTCCCCTCCCGGTCCTGAAAATCAGGGAGAAAATAATCGATTCCGGAATCGAACACCGCCACCAGGCACCCTGCTCCGGTCAGGCCCTCCGTTTCCCCGGGAAAGCCGGAAAAAGCGCCGGTCCCGCCCGCCGCCGGAAAATCTCCGGCCGGCGGGAAACAGGACTGGCGCTTTGCCTGATATACGTTATAAAGAAGCTCCCTGGGCTTTTCCACATATTCGATCTCATCCAGCTGCGTCAGCGCCGGGATCAGGCTTTCGGGAAGCGTCACAATGGCGTAGCCCGCAAGAAGCACCTCCACGCTGATCCGTTCGCTGTTCAGCCGGCTTAAATCTCCGTGAAATCTCACGATCAGCTCCCAGGTCTGTTCCGCTTCGTCAAAGCCCACGTTCAGCGTCAGGGATTTTTCCCGCTCCTGCACGGTGGAATCCAGACTCAGGTTCAGGATATCTTCCAGCTTCTGAGAATTCATGCCGGCCTCCGTTCGATGCGTCTCTCCTTCAGATTATGCAAAAGGTTCCGCCCTTATTCTCCGCAGCGTCTGTCCGCCCCGCCGTCTCCGATCATGATGTCCAGGATCTCCCGGTCCGTCTCCCGCATGCCGTCGCGGCCCAGCCTCGCCACGTTTTCAATGGTGTTTTCCACGCCCTTTTTCACAATGCCGTCCCCGCCGCGGAACTGCTGGCCGTTTTTATACATGTAATAGCCAAGGATGCCCGCCTCCACGGAGGTGGCGATCTTGGCGGCGCAGGACGCCTTCGCCCCGTCGCAGATGATGCCGGACACGTTTGCCAGGGTATTCACGATGGTATGGTTGATCTCGTCCAGGCCGCCGCCCAGCAGCCAGGCGATCCCCGCTCCCGCTCCCGCCCCGGCCGTCACCGCGCCGCAGTAGGCGGAAAGTCTGCCGATCCCCTCTTTCAGGTGAACGGAGGTCAGATTGGAAATCACCAGCGCCCGGTACAGCTTCTCCCGGTCCGCTCCCGTTTCCTTCGCGTATTCGATCACGGGCAGGGACGCGGTCAGCCCCTGATTGCCGCTTCCGGAATTGATGACGACCGGAAGCTCGCAGCCGTTCATCCGGGCGTCAGACCCTGCGGCAGCCGCAGCCCGCGCCCGTACCTTCACATCGCCGCCGTAGGTGGCAAGCAGCACTCTGCCCACATTGGCGCCGTAATCGCCGTGCAGCCCTTCCTCGGAAATGGCGGTGTTGTACGCGATCTGCCGCTCCAGCGTCTCCCGCACATCCGCCGGATCGACCGATTCCGCGAAGTCCACGATGCCCTCGATGGTAAGGGCCGGCCCGGCTGTCCGGGGGCGTTCGTTTTCCTGTGTATAGCAACCGCCGATCTCTTTTTTCAGAAGGACCTCTCCGTCCAGCTCCTTCAGGACCACATTGGTATGGGCTCCCGCAATGCGCACCCTTCCCTCATGTCCGTCCCGGAAGCCCGTAACGATCAGATCGAAGGTCAGGTCTCCGGGAGCCTGGCTGACCGTGATGGGCGTATGCGCCAGATAATCCTGAAGGATTTTCTGATCCGCCTCCGTCAGCTCCTCCAGCACCTCCAGCTTCCGGTCCTCTTTTCCGGATACCGCTCCCGCCGCGGCCGCGGCTTCGATCCCTTTCATGCCTCCCGTGTTCGGAACGATCACGCTCTTCACATTTTTAATGATATTGCCGGAAGCCTCCACCTGCATCCGTTCCGGGATCCCTCCCAG
>CALWGL010000240.1 GCA_944380025.1 uncultured Lachnospiraceae bacterium | reverse complement strand
CGTTGTCGATCAGCGCGTCCACCGCTTCCAGCAGCATTCTCTTTTCATTGCGGACAATGATATCCGGAGCTCCCAGCTCCAGGAGTCTCTTCAGACGGTTGTTTCTGTTGATGATCCTGCGGTACAGATCATTCAGATCGGAGGTAGCAAAACGGCCGCCGTCCAGCTGTACCATGGGACGCAGATCCGGAGGGATCACCGGGATCGCATCCAGCACCATCCACTCCGGACGGTTCCCGGACTCGCGGAAAGCTTCCACCACTTCCAGGCGCTTGATGATCCTGGCCCGCTTCTGGCCGGAGGAATCCTTCAGGCCTTCCTTCAGCTCCGCGGCTTCCTTTTCCAGATCGATGGCAAGGAGCAACTCCTTGATGGACTCCGCGCCCATGCCGGCACGGAATTTGTTTCCCCAGGTCTCTCTCGCGTCCTGATACTCCTTTTCGGACAGCACCTGCTTGTATTCCAGATTGCTCTCGCCCTTGTCCAGAACGATGTAGGAAGCGAAGTAAAGCACCTTCTCCAGCACTCTGGGAGACAGATCCAGGATCAGTCCCATCCGGCTGGGGATTCCCTTGAAGTACCAGATGTGGGAAACGGGCGCCGCAAGCTCAATATGGCCCATCCGCTCTCTGCGGACGCTGGACTTGGTCACCTCAACGCCGCAGCGGTCGCAGACCACGCCTTTATATCTGATCTTCTTGTATTTTCCGCAGTGGCACTCCCAGTCCTTGGTGGGTCCGAAGATACGCTCACAGAACAGGCCGTCGCGCTCCGGCTTCAGCGTCCGGTAGTTGATCGTCTCGGGCTTGAGCACCTCGCCTCTGGACCATTCCCTGATCTTTTCAGGAGATGCCAGGCCGATCCTGATCGCGTCAAAGGTCATCGGCTGATATACTTCATTCTTTGCTGTTGTTTCAGACATTGTGCGCTCCTTCCAGAACGGGAGCGGCTCCGGCCGGACGCCGCTTCCCGTCAAAATTCAAAAGCTTATTCGTCAATATCGTCAAAGCTTTCCTCAAGGTCGAGTTCCAGATCATCCATGGTGCTGTCGTCTTCCGTGCTCACAAGCTCTCCGCCTTCGTCGAACTCCTGATGCTGATAGCCGAGCGCGCCCAGGGAATCCTTCTCATATTTCTCATAACCTTTGGAGTCACCCTCAATTTCATAACGGTAGTCCGTATCGGAATAGTCCACCGTCTCCATGATCTCGACTTCCGTATTGTCGTCCCGCAGCACTCTCACATCCAGGGCAAGGGACTGCAGCTCCTTCAGCAGAACCTTGAAGGACTCCGGAATGCCGGGTTCAGGGATGTTTTCACCCTTAATGATCGCCTCGTAGGTCTTCACACGGCCCACCACGTCGTCGGACTTCACCGTCAGGATCTCCTGCAGGGTATATGCCGCGCCGTAGGCCTCCAGGGCCCACACTTCCATTTCTCCGAAACGCTGTCCGCCGAACTGCGCCTTGCCGCCCAGAGGCTGCTGCGTTACCAGAGAGTAAGGGCCGGTGGAACGGGCATGGATCTTATCGTCAACCAGGTGATGAAGCTTCAGATAATGCATGTGTCCGATGGTGACCGGGCTGTCAAAATACTCTCCCGTCCGTCCGTCTCTCAGGCGCACCTTGCCGTCGCGGCTGATGGGAACGCCCTTCCAGAGCTCTCTGTGATCCCTGTTCAGGGACAGATACTGCATCACCTCGGGAAGCAGCTCATCCTTATGCTTCGCTTCAAATTCTTCCCAGCTTAAGTTCACGTAATCGTTGGCCAGATCCAGGGTATCCATAATGTCGTGCTCGTTGGCTCCGTCGAATACAGGCGTCGCCACATTGAAGCCAAGCGCCTTGGCCGCCAGGGAAAGATGGATCTCAAGAACCTGCCCGATGTTCATACGGGAAGGCACGCCAAGCGGGTTCAGCACGATATCCAGAGGACGGCCGTTGGGCAGATAAGGCATATCCTCCACAGGAAGCACGCGGGAAACAACACCCTTGTTTCCGTGACGGCCTGCCATCTTGTCGCCGACGGAGATCTTTCTCTTCTGCGCGATGTAGATGCGCACCGCCTGGTTCACACCCGGGGACAGCTCATCGCCGTTCTCCCTGGTGAATACCTTGGCGTCCACAACGATTCCATATTCTCCATGAGGAACCTTCAGGGAGGTATCTCTCACCTCTCTGGCCTTCTCGCCGAAGATGGCGCGAAGCAGTCTTTCCTCCGCAGTCAGCTCGGTCTCTCCCTTGGGAGTTACTTTCCCGACCAGGATATCCCCTGCGCGCACCTCCGCGCCGATGCGGATGATTCCTCTGTCATCCAGATCCTTCAGAGCATCGTCGCCCACGCCGGGAACGTCTCTGGTGATCTCCTCCGGCCCCAGCTTGGTGTCTCTGGCCTCCGCCTCATATTCCTCGATATGCACGGAGGTATATACGTCGTCCTGTACCAGACGCTCGCTTAAGAGGACCGCGTCCTCGTAGTTATAGCCTTCCCAGGTCATGAAGCCGATCAGCGGGTTCTTGCCCAGCGCCAGCTCTCCCTCGGAGGTGGACGGACCGTCCGCGATCACCTGCCCCGCGGCAACCCTGTTTCCCTTGAACACGATGGGTCTCTGGTTGTAGCAGTTGCTCTGGTTGCTTCTGGCAAACTTGGTCAGATGATATTCGATCTTCTCTCCGTCATCCGCCGTCATGCGGATCATATTGGAGGAAACATAGTCAATGGTTCCGGACTTCTTCGCCACCACGCAGACGCCGGAGTCAACGGCGGCCTTCACCTCCATACCGGTTCCCACAACGGGAGCCTCCGTGGTCAGAAGCGGAACGGCCTGACGCTGCATGTTGGATCCCATCAGCGCACGGTTCGCGTCGTCGTTCTCCAGGAAGGGGATCAGGGCTGTCGCCACGGAGAATACCATCTTCGGGGATACGTCCATGAAGTCGAACATGGTCTTCGGATACGCCTGGGTCTCCTCGCGGTAACGGCCGGAAACCATGTTTCTCACAAAATGTCCGTCCGCATCCAGCGCTTCGTTCGCCTGCGCCACATGGTAGTTATCTTCCTCGTCCGCCGTCATGTAAACGACCTCGTCCGTCACCCGCGGATTTGCCGGATCGGACTTGTCGATCTTTCTGTAGGGAGCCTCCACAAAGCCGTACTCATTGATCCTTGCGTAGCAGGCAAGGGAGTTGATCAGACCGATGTTGGGTCCTTCCGGCGTCTCAATGGGGCACATTCTTCCGTAGTGGGAATAATGTACGTCACGCACCTCGAATCCGGCACGGTCACGGCTCAGTCCTCCGGGTCCCAGAGCGGAAAGACGTCTCTTGTGGGTCAGCTCGCCCAGCGGGTTGTTCTGATCCATGAACTGGGACAGCTGGGAGGAACCGAAGAATTCCTTCACCGCCGCCTGTACGGGCTTGATGTTGATCAGCACCTGCGGAGAGATCTCCTCCGCGTCATGGGTGGTCATGCGTTCGCGGACCACTCTCTCCATTCTGGAAAGGCCGATGCGGTACTGGTTCTGCAGCAGCTCGCCCACCGCACGGATCCGGCGGTTGCCCAGATGGTCGATATCATCGTCGTTTCCGATGCCGTACTCCAGATGGATGTTATAGTTAATGGAAGCCAGAATGTCTTCCTTCGTAATATGCTTCGGGATCAGCTCGTGGATGTTCCGGCGGATCGCCTCTGCCAGCTCCTCCGGATCTTCGGAATGCTCATCCAGGATCTGCTGCAGGACCGGATAATACACCAGCTCCGTCACGCCAAGCTCCCTGGGATCGCAGTCCACATAATGGGTGATGTCCACCATCATGCTGGAGAGCACCTTCACATTTCTCTCCTCGGTCTGCACATAAACATAGGGCACTGCCGCATTCTGGATCTGATCCGCCAGCTCCGCCGTCACCTTCGTCCCGGCCGCCGCGATCAGCTCGCCCGTGGCGGTATCCACCACATCCTCCGCCAGCACAAAGCCGCGGATCCGGTTTCTGAGCATCAGCTTCTTATTGAACTTATATCTGCCGACCTTGGCCAGGTCATATCTTCTGGGGTCGAAGAACATGGCGTTGATCAGGCTCTCCGCGCTCTCCACGCTTAAAGGCTCGCCGGGACGGATCTTCTTGTACAGCTCCAGAAGACCTTCCTGATAGTTCTCGGCGGTATCCTTCGTGAAGCTCGCCTCGATCTTGGGTTCGTCGCCGAACAGCGCACGGATCTCATCGTTGGTTCCCACGCCCAGGGCACGGATCAGCACGGTGATCGGAACCTTTCTGGTCCGGTCCACACGCACATAAAACACATCGTTGGAGTCCGTTTCATACTCCAGCCATGCGCCGCGGTTGGGAATTACCGTACAGCTGTAAAGCCTTTTGCCGATCTTGTCATGGCCGATTCCATAATAAATACCGGGGGAACGCACCAGCTGGCTGACGATGACACGCTCTGCGCCATTGATGACAAAGGTGCCGGTCTCGGTCATCAGGGGGAGATCGCCCATAAAGATCTCATGCTCTGTGATCTCTTCCTTTTCCTTATTATAAAGGCGGACTCTCACCTTCAGGGGAGCAGCATACGTCGCATCTCTTTCCTTGCACTTTTCGATCGAATACTTGACGTCATCCTCGCACAGTTCGAAATCCACGAACTCCAGGCTCAGATGGCCGCTGTAGTCTTCGATTGGAGAGATGTCGTCGAAAACCTCTTTCAGTCCGTCGGTCAGAAACCAGTGATAGGAGTCCTTCTGGACTTCGATCAGGTTCGGCATCTCCAATACTTCCTTCTGCCGTGAATAACTCATACGCATATTCCTGCCTGTGGCAATCGGACGTATTCTGTTCTTTTCCATTGACATTTTCACCCCGTTCTAATGATTTGTCCGCCGAACCTCATGGCCGGCGAACGGTCGGCTGCAGGCGGCCCACAGACCCCGGCAGCAGTCAGCACGATACTTTATTTCCGGTTTTTCGCACAAAAATAGTATGGCTTACCACAATAGTGCACTATCCAGTATACTACAAGCAGTTAGACGAGTCAACCTGAAATTTTACATATTTTACATTT
>CALWGL010000239.1 GCA_944380025.1 uncultured Lachnospiraceae bacterium | reverse complement strand
AAATATTTCCCGAAGCTGGCGAGCGAGGGATATCTGACCCTGCAGTTTCTGACGAGAGGAAAATCTCAGAGAGAATATATCAAATATTTCATGGAGAGCGATCCGATCCCGCATCCCAATGTGGTGAACCTGGAGACGATCAACCGCTGCAACAGCACCTGTGAATTCTGCACCGCGAACAAGAACGCGGAAAAGCGTCCCTATGCCAGGATGTCGGACGAGCTGTACTACAGCATCATCGATCAGCTGCGCGACTGGGGCTATAAGGGCCATCTGACTTTGTATGGAAACAACGAGCCCTGGCTGGATACCCGGATCGTGGAGTTTCACAAGTATGCGAGGGAGCAGCTCCCGGATGTGTTCATTTTCATGTCCACCAACGGCCTGCTTCTGACCGTGGACAAGGTGAAGGCCATCGTCCCTTACGTGAATCAGCTCATTATCAACAATTACTGCCTGGACATGAAGTTCCATGACAACATCCAGGAGATCTATGAATATGTGAAAAGCCATCCGGACGAGTTCAAGGATGTGGACATCCTGATCCAGATGCGCTATCTGAAGGAGGTTCTGACCAACCGGGCCGGAAGCGCGCCGAACAAGGCGGCCACGGAGAAGGTCATTAAGGAAACCTGCCTGATGCCCTACACGGATATGTGGATCACCCCGAACGGCAAACTGGGAATCTGCTGCTGCGACAACTTTGAGGTGACGGATATGGGCGATCTGACGAAGACGCCTCTGAAGGATGCCTGGAACAGCCCGGCCTATCAGAAGCTGAGAGAGGCCGTGAAGGACGGCAGACAGAATTATCCCTTCTGCAAGCACTGCGATTTCATCGACGCGGGGCTGCGGATGGATATTGTGAACGACATTCTGAAGAAAAACAGAAATAAATAAACGGAAAAAATGGCCCGGGGCATGTGCCGCTCGGATGAGCGGCGCATGCCCCGGTTTTGCTGTGAGCTGTCCGGGTATCGTGGCAAGCGTCCCCCGCCAAAATTCTGAAAATTTTTGTTGCTAAGATATTGCGGAAGAAGTATAATGAATCTATCTTGTGTAAAATATACAAAAAAAGACGGAGTATATATGAATAATTGTTCTAATTTCATCTATTCCGCCTGTCCGGGGCCTGCAGGGCTTCGGAATATCCAAAAAACCTGTGGAATTGGGACCTTTTGGGCCGAAGTGTGTCGAAACCGCAGGAAATGGATAGGAAAGGAGATGACGTAAATGGAAATCCAATTGCAGGAGCTCATTGACCAGATTAAAAATGACGGCGTAAAGGCCGCTGAGACAGAAGCCGCTTCCATATTGGAATCAGCAGAGGCAGAGGCGGAAAAGATCATTTCCGACGCGAAGGCGGAAGCTGAGAAGATCATGCTGGAAGCCAAAGCGCAAAATGAGCGTTTTGTACGCTCGGGTGAAGATTCGATCCGCCAGGCGGGAAGGAACCTTCTGATCTCATTCAGGGAAAGCGTTGCGAAAGAGCTGAACGCCGTTGTTGGAGATAACGTGAAAGCGGCATTCTCTTCCGACGCCCTTGCGCGGTTGATTCTTACGGCTGTGGAAAACTGGACAAAGGATACGGAAGCGGGGGATATCTCCGTTTTGATCGGAAGCAGAGAGCTGGCTTCCATGGAGGCGGAACTGCTTGCGGGACTGAAAGAACGGATGTGCCAGGGAGTCACATTGAAAGCGGACGATAACTTTGAAGGGGGATTCCGCATTTCGGTCCAGGACGGACAGGCATATTATGACTATTCGGCGGAAGCGGTTACCGAGCTGCTGTCTGTATATTTGACTCCGAAACTGATAACATTGATGAAAGAAGCGGAGAATATATGAATCAATACTATCTGATTGCGCAGCTGCCCTCTTTGGAGATTGCCGGTGAAACAACAGCTCTGCCCATCACGGAGGAACGGTTTTACGAGCTCTGCAAAAGCAATCTGGGGAAAAAGGCCTGGAATGCTTTATGCGGGCTGACCCTTGTTCCGAAAAGACAGAATAAAAGATCAGGATATCCGTTTATTGACAGGTGGAACGAGTGGGAAATCAGTCTTCGTCTGGCACTTGCCGGAGCCCGCGCGGAAAAGATGAAAAAACCTTATGAAGGCGAAAGAAAAGTTTTTTCTGACAAACTGCTTCAGACGGTACATCAGGCGGTGGAGATGGATGACCCTCTGGAAGCAGAGCGGTATCTGACCCGCGTCCGTCTGGATTTTCTGGAAACGCTTCGTCCCGCGGATTCCTTCAGCGAAACCATGCTGTTTTATTATGCGCTGAAGCTGAAGCTCATTTTAAGACTCCAGCGGTTCGATAAAGGCAGGGGACAGAGCGCATATCGAAAAATTTACAGCTCAATCATGTATGGGGGCGATCAGGAGGTTAAGGAATGACCGGAAACAAGCAAAGCACAGGGCGGGTTGTAGGCGTGAATGGAAATATGGTATCCGTCCGGTTTGAAGGCAACGTCTCAATGAATGAGATCTGCTACGTAAAAGTTGGAAACACCTCTCTCAAAAGCGAAGTGATCCGTATCCGGGGAACGATTGCCCAGATACAGGTTTATGAGATGACAAACGGCATCGAATGCGGCGATGAGGTAACGTTCACAGGGGACATGCTCACCGCAGAGCTGGGGCCGGGCCTTTTGGGGCAGATTTACGACGGCCTGCAGAACCCGCTGCCTCTTCTGGCAGAGCAGGCGGGATGGTTTCTGGAGCGGGGCATCTATACCAACGCGCTGGATACCGAAAAGAAATGGGAATTTACCCCGACTGCGAAACCGGGCGATGTAGTAAAGGCCGGGGAATATGTGGGAACGGTCCCCGAGGGTACCTTTGTCCATAAAATTTTCGTCCCTTTTTACCTGCGTGGGAATTACACGGTAAAATCCGTGGCGCCAAAAGGGGAATATACGATTCAGGAAACCATTGCGGTAATCGCGGATAACAGGGGAAATGAGATACCGCTTACGATGTCTTTCAAATGGCCGGTGAAGCGTGCGGTCACGTGCTACAGCGAACGTCTGGCGCCTGCGGAAACAATGGAAACGAAGGTCCGTCTGATCGATTCCTTTTTCCCGGTGGCAAAGGGCGGGACTTACTGTATTCCCGGGCCTTTTGGCGCAGGCAAGACGGTGCTGCAGCACACGACCTCAAAATACGCGGATGTGGATATCGTCATTATAGCGGCCTGCGGAGAACGTGCCGGAGAAGTGGTGGAAACGCTGACGGAGTTCCCGGAACTGGTCGATCCCAGGACAGGACGTTCCCTGATGGAACGGACCATCATCATCTGCAATACGTCCTCCATGCCGGTTGCCAGCCGTGAAGCATCGGTTTATACTTCTGTGACGCTGGCGGAATATTACCGTCAGATGGGACTGCATGTACTGCTTTTGGCGGATTCCACTTCCCGCTGGGCCCAGGCGCTTCGGGAAATGTCGGGGCGTCTGGAAGAAATTCCGGGAGAAGAGGCGTTCCCGGCCTATCTGGAGTCCTATATTTCGGCATTTTACGAGAGGGCCGGTTATGTGCGCCTCCCGGACGGATCCAAAGGCTCCGTAACCATCGGCGGTACGGTTTCTCCTGCGGGAGGTAATTTCGACGAGCCTGTGACGCAGGCGACCCTGAAGGTGGTGGGCGCTTTCCATGGCCTGTCCAGAGAGCGTTCGGATGCGCGTAAGTATCCGGCGATCGACCCGCTCATTTCCTGGTCGAAATACCGGGGAGTCATCGCGCCGGAGAAAACGGCGTTTTTGAAGAACATTCTGTTTCATGGAAACGACATTGGTTCCATGATGAAGGTCGTCGGAGAGGAAGGGACGAGCCTGCCGGATTATATCGTTTATCTCAAGGGAGAAATGCTGGATGCGGTATATCTCCAGCAGGATTCCTTTAATCTGACCGACGCAAGCTGCGGCGCCGAGCGTCAGCGCTATGTGATCGATAAACTGATACGGATCCTTGGTTCGGAATATGCCCTGAGCGATAAGGACGGGGCGCGCAGCTTCTTTAACCGTATGCGCCAGAAATTTATCGACTGGAATGATACGGAATTTATGGGCGAGGCTTTCAGGGCAAGAGAAGCCGAGATCGACCGGCAGTATGAAGACGGCGGCGGAACCTGTGGCGGCGAAGCGGAAGCACTATGCAAAGGCGGTGAGTGAGGATGAATAAAGTATATAACCGGATCGAATCCATAACCGGAAACGTGATCACGGTCCGCGCCAGGGGCATTCGGAATAACGAGCTGGCCACAGTCAGCACGCGTTTCGGCAAATCCCTTGCGGAAGTGAATAAGATCGAAGGCGATCTTGTTTCCCTGCAGGTGTTCGCGGGCGGCAAAGGAGTGTCCACCGGTGACGAGGTGCGCTTTCTGGGACATGAAATGCAGGTATCGTTCAGCGAGGATCTGCTTGGAAGAGTATTCAACGGTTCCGGGGAACCCATTGACAGGGGAACGCCCCTGACGGAGAACATGAAACCTATCGGCGGTCCTTCCGTCAATCCCACGAAGCGTATTCTTGCCAACCGCATGATGCGTACGAACATTCCGATGATCGATATGTTCAACACCCTGGTCGTTTCCCAGAAGCTTCCCATTTTCTCCATTTCGGGAGAACCCTACAATGAGCTTCTGGCCCGCATTGCCATGCAGGCGGAGGCGGATGTCATCGTTCTTGGCGGAATGGGATTAAAATATGACGATTATCTTTATTTCAGGGAAACGCTTTCCCAGGGCGGCGCTTTAAGCAGGACGGTCATGTTTATCCATACGGCTGCCGACCCCACCGTAGAATGCATAAAGATTCCGGATATGGCGCTGGCGGTCGCGGAGCAGTTCGCTCTGCAGGATAAGGATGTTCTGGTGCTCCTGACGGATATGACCAATTTCGCCGATGCGATGAAGGAAATTGCCATTACGCAGGAACAGGTGCCCTCCAACCGGGGATATCCGGGAGATTTATATTCCCAGCTGGCATCCCGTTATGAGAAGGCCGTTGACTTTGACAATTCCGGTTCCGTAACGATCCTGGCAGTGACCACCATGCCGGGGGACGACGTTACCCATCCGGTTCCGGACAACACGGGCTATATTACGGAAGGCCAGTATTATTTAAAGGGCGGACGGAT
>CALWGL010000238.1 GCA_944380025.1 uncultured Lachnospiraceae bacterium | reverse complement strand
ATCGATTCCCTGGACAGGCTGGACCGGTATGTGGGAAAAAACATCCAGTTCACCGCCATGGTGATGAAGCCGGACGGATATCCGGAGGACCATTTTATCCCCGGCCGGATGGCGATGACCTGCTGCGCGGAGGACATGGCGTTCCTTGGCTATGTATGCGTCTACCGGGGCGCGCGGGACCTGAAGGAGCAGGACTGGGTGAAGGTGACTGCCCGGGTGGAAAAGGAATACTGGGCGGAGTACGGCGGGGAAGGCCCTGTGCTGCACGCGAGCAGCGTGGTGAAGACGAAGGCACCGAAGGAAGCCGTGATCAGCTTCGTATAGGGAGGAAAAATGTCGGCGGAAACACAGAAGGAACTGGAACAGCTGAAAAAGAGATTTCAGGATCTGGCGGAAAAGTCTTACAGACAGAATGTGTTTGCCTTCACCGGCTTCCTCTCCCTGGCGGAGCAGAATGCGCTGCAGGAGACGATGGGAAGGGCTGCCTGCGGAAAAAGATCCGCGGGAAGCGCCTGTGCCGAAACAGACAGCTTCGTTGCGCTCTGGGGAGGAAACGAAGACTGCGAGAGACGGATGGCCCGCTTCGGATCCGCGGAAGAGTTTGGCTACGAGGAGGATTTCCCCATTGCCGCGCTGAAGATCAGCCCTCTTTCCGAAAAATTTGCGGAGGACTGCTCTCACCGGGATTTCCTGGGGGCGCTGATGCATCTGGGGATCGACCGGAGCACGGTGGGCGACATTTTCCTGGAGGGAAAGCACGCCTGGATCTTCTGTACGGAGGCGATCGCCCCCTTTCTCTGTGAAAATCTGGACCGGGTCAGACATACCGCCGTGCGCTGCGAAATGCTGGACAAAAATGCGGACGCCGGAAAATGGCCCGCGCCCAGGCAGCCGGAGCCGGCGCGCCTGGTGGTCAGCGCCAACCGGGCGGACGCGGTGGCGGCGAAGGCTTTCAGTCTGTCCAGAAGCCAGAGCCTGGAGCTGTTCCGGGCGGGAAAGGTCTATGTCAACGGCAGGCTGTGCGGGAATAACAGCCAGGCCCTGAAGGCGCGGGATGTGGTGAGCGTCAGAGGGTTCGGGCGTTTTGTTTTTCAGGAAGAGGGGGAAGAGACCAGGAAAGGAAGGCTCAGCGTGACGGTGGGCCTGTACCGCTGACGGCGCGTCCGGGCCGCCGGAGGCGGGAAAGGAAAAGGTGTGGGAATGTATCATTATTCGGCTGTGCAGTGGCTTTTCTTTTTCTTTTTTTACTGCTTCTTCGGCTGGTGCTTTGAATCCGCCTATGTATCCCTCTGCAAAAGAAAATTTGTAAACAGAGGCTTTGTCCGCGGGCCGTTTCTGCCGCTGTACGGTTCCGGCGCGATCCTGATGCTTCTGGTCTCCGCTCCGGTAAAGGAGAATCTGCTGCTGGTTTATCTGGCGGGCTGCGTGGGCGCGACCGCGCTGGAATACGTGACCGGCGTGGCGATGGAGGCTTTGTTTAAGGTACGTTACTGGGATTATTCCAATCAGCGTTTTAACTTTCAGGGACAGATCTGTTTAAGCTCCACGCTCTGCTGGGGCGCGCTTACCGTATTCATGTCCCGCTGTCTGCATCCGGCGGTGGAGCGGCTGGCCTTTCTGATTCCGCCTGCGCTGATGGCCGGTCTTGTGACTGTGATTCTGGTCTGGTTCTCCGTTGACTTCGCCTTTTCCTTCCAGGCAGCCATGGATCTGCGGGATATCCTGGTACGGGCCGAGCGGGCGAAAAAAGAACTGGAACGCATGCAGAAGCGGCTGGATGTGCTGATCGCCGTGGCCGGAGAGGAACTGGACAGCCGGAAGGAGGCATTTGAGGAGAAACGGGATGCCTTCGCGGACTGGCGTGAGGAAATGGCCAGACAGCGGGAAGACCGCCGGGAAAACCGGCGCGAGGAGCTTCGCCTTGGCATGGAGGAGCTGCTTGACGGCCTGGAAGAGCGTTTCGGCAGGATCCGGAGAGAGCTGCCCGCGTCCGAACGCCTGAAAGAGAAGCGGGAAGAGCTGATGGAACTTCGGGACCGCTATGTGGGGAGCAGACGGGTGCGGGAAGAAAAACTGGAGGCGTTCTTCCGCGGGATCAACCGCCGCAGGCTGCTTAAGAGCAATCCCACCATGACCTCAAAACGGTTCCAGGATGTGCTGGACGATCTGAAAAAAGCGGCCGATGAATACAGGAACAGGAGAGACGCGGATTGAAAAGACTTCGGCAATGGATGCTTTTATGTTTCATACTGACAGCCGGTCTGTTTCTGACCGGCTGTTCGGCGTTCCGGCAGGACGGGGAACAGCCGGCTCCGGACGGAAGGGAAAAGATCAGGGTGGTGACTACCATTTTTCCGCCTTATGATTTTGTCCGTCAGATCGGCGGGGAATATGTGGAGGTGACGCAGCTCTTAAAGCCCGGGATGGAACCTCATTCCTACGAGCCTTCCCCGGCAGATATCATCCGGATCACGGACAGCGACCTGTTTTTGTATGCGGGAGGAGAGTCGGATGTCTGGGTGGAGGAGATCCTGAAGGGGAGCGATCGGGCGCCTGTTTCCTGCAGCCTTCTGGACTGGGTGGATCCCCTGGAGGAAGAGACGTCCGAGGGCATGCAGGTGAAGGAACATCATCATGAGCATGAGGAAGGGAAAACGGACGGCGTGCATCTGGACGGGACGGAGTATGACGAGCATGTGTGGACCTCTCCGGTCAATGCGCAGCTGCTTGTGGAAAACATCTGCGGCATGCTGATCTCTCTGGATCCCGGCAGAAAAGAGATTTATGAAAAAAATGCCGCCGCTTATCTGGAAGAGCTTCGCGCGCTGGACGCGGATTACAGGCAGATGGCAAAGGAGGCGAAAAGAAGGACGCTGGTGTTCGGCGACCGTTTCCCTTTTCTGTATCTGGTCCGTACCTACGGGCTGGAGTATTATGCGGCATTCCCCGGCTGCAGCGGAGAATCGGAGCCCAGCGCCGCGACCATCGCTTTTCTGACCGATAAGGTGAAGGAAGAAAAGATTCCGGTGGTTTTCCGTCTGGAGCTGTCAAACGGCAGGGTGGCGGACGCCATCGCGGAGGCGGCGGGCGCGGAAACAGATGTCCTGCATTCCTGCCATACCCTGACCGTTTCCGAGGCGGAACAGGGAGAAACTTACCTTTCCCTGATGCGCCGGAATCTGGAGGCGCTCAGGCGCGCCCTGAATGAATAGAACAAGGAAGAAGAGCAAAAAGGAGAGATCAGATGTCTTTGATTACATGCAGCGGACTTTCGTTTTCCTATGAAAATCAGACCGTGGTCTCCGGGCTGGATTTCCGGGTGGAGGAAGGGGACTATCTGTGCATCGTGGGAGAAAACGGAACGGGAAAGACCACGCTGATCCGCGGGCTTCTCGGGCTGAAAAAGCCCTCCGGCGGGAAGCTGCTTCTGGGGGATGGACTGAAGTCCACCCAGATCGGCTACGTGCCGCAGCAGGACGCGGTGCAGAAGGATTTTCCGGCATCCGTCAGCGAGGTGACGCTGTCCGGCTGCCTGAACGCCAGAGGGCTGCTGCCCGGATACAGCGCCGCGCAGAAAAAACGCGCTCTGGAAAATCTGGAGCTTCTCGGCATTTCCGATCTGAGAAACAGAAGCTTCCAGGAGCTTTCCGGCGGCCAGCGGCAGAGGGTGCTTCTCGCCCGTTCTCTGTGCGCGGCGGAAAGACTGCTTCTTCTGGATGAGCCGACGACGGGGCTGGATCCTCTTGCCATCGAAGAATTTTACACCCTGATGGATGACCTGAACAGGAAGCGCCATATGACTCTGATCATGGTCTCCCATGCGATTCGGGAAGCGGTGGAGCATGCGGATCATATCCTGCATCTGTCTCAGGACGGGAACTTTTTCGGTACGACGCAGGAATACAGGGACAGTGCCTTCGGCAGAAAATTTTTGGGAGAGGAGAGGAACGGACAATGACGGAGATCTTTGCATATCTGGGTGAGATGCTTACCTACCCGTTCATGCAGCGGGCTTTTCTGGCGGGGATCCTCATCTCCGTCTGCGCTTCCCTCCTGGGAGTCAGCCTGGTGCTGAAGCGGTATTCCATGATCGGAGACGGACTGTCCCATGTGGGCTTCGGCGCCCTGGCTGTGGCCTCCGCTTTTCATCTGGCGCCGCTTGCCGTGGCGGTTCCTGTGGTGATCCTGGCGGCCTTCGTGCTCCTGCGTCTCAGTGAGAACGGAAAACTGAAGGGGGACGCGGCGGTAGCCATGCTTTCCACGGGAGCCCTGGCGGCAGGCGTCATGGTGGTGTCCGTGACGACCGGCATGAATGCGGATCTGAACAGCTATCTGTTCGGCTCCATTCTTGCCATGAGCAGAAGCGATGTCGTACTGAGCGTTGTGCTGGCCGCAGCGGTGCTGATCCTGTACCTTGTATTTTACAGCCAGCTCTTTGCGGTCACCTTTGACCCGGTCTTTGCCAGAGCGACCGGCGTGCATACGGGATTTTTCAACAGCCTGCTCGCGGTCCTTACGGCGGTGACCGTGGTGCTGGGCATGCGTATGATGGGAGCGCTTCTGATCTCCAGCCTCATCATTTTTCCCGCGCTGACCGCCATGCGCATCTGCCGGCATTACCGCACGGTGATCCTCACAGCGGCGCTGCTTTCCGTTTCCGGCTTTGCGCTCGGCATGACAGTATCCTTTCTGTTCGCGGCTCCGGCCGGCGCGAGCATCGTTGTCGTTGACATCCTTTTTTACTGTTTTTTTGCGGCTTTAGGGGCAGTTCGTTCCCGCTGACTGACCGTCCGTTTGTTCAAAACTCACAAAAAATCAGGACCTTTTTTGAGAAAAAAAGCAATGCACTCTGCCCTGAAAACCACTGAAAGATTTACTACATTTCAGTGGTTTTTTCTATTGAAAAACTGTCCCGGATCCTGTATGGTATTTTCATCAGAACCGATAAACGAAAATCGAAAAAGCGACAGGAGGTGTGGTATGAGCGAAGAGGCGGAAAGAAGGATACTGGAAGCCATCGGAGAGATCAGCGCCGAGGTGAAGGAGCTCCGTGTGGATGTGGCCGGGCTCAAATCAGATGTGGCAGGACTGAAGACGGACGTGGCGGTCCTGAAAGAGGACGTGGCGGTCCTGAAGACGGACGTGGCGGTCCTGAAAGAGGACGT
>CALWGL010000237.1 GCA_944380025.1 uncultured Lachnospiraceae bacterium | reverse complement strand
TGAAGAAATAGCTTTGTAACCGTACAAAAATTCATTTTTTACGGATTCAATTCCGGAAAATACTATTCTGAACCGTATTTTTCATGGCGTAATACGGTTAAAAGATTGAAAAATCTGCTTTTAACCGTACTGAATAGCCCGAAAGTACGGTTACAGATGAGAAAATCAGGTATTGAACCGTACTGATGACAAAATAATGGAAAAAAGTACGGTTAACGATCGGAAAATCCCCTTTTTTAACCGTCGCTTAAGGATTTTTGTACGGTTCTGCAATGTAAATCCTCATTTTAAACCGTATCAGAGCATCCTGCCGGGTATTAAACAGGGGCTTATCGATATGCGAAAAGGAATCAACAGCAGTATTTCCCCGTCTCATGAAAAGCAACGAAGCATCCGGCCATTCCAACCGCAGGTTGATTTCCCATTGCAAAATGGCAAGAAATCGTATATAGTAAGGAAGAAGCAATACAACTGACAGACCGGTGGCCGGCAACTGCCGGGATCCGCAGCGCAGCGGAGGAGAGAACGGCAGAAGACCGCGGCCTGTACATACATCTATGAGGAACGAGGAGGTAACTCATCATGAAACTGAAGTTTGGCATCAAGGAAGTTGTCGCAATCGGTATCGGAACCGCGCTCTTTGTGGTTCTGACGAACGCGCAGGTTCCGTTCATGGTCATCCCCAATACGGCTCTGCAGTCCAGAGTGGCTGTTCTGACCTTCTTTGCGGCGGTATTCGGACCCATCGTAGGAGGGGCGATCGGAATCATCGGTCATGCGCTCGGCGATGCGCTGTTCTATGGCAGCGTGTGGTGGAGCTGGGTATTCCCGGACGTCCTGTTCGGCATCATCGTCGGCCTGTTCGCTGCGAAGTATGCGATTAAGGAAGGCGGCTTCTCCGGAAAGATCATCGTTCTGTTCAACGTGGTCCAGGTGATCGCCAATGCTCTCGCATGGATCCTGCTGGCTCCCGTGCTCGATATCCTGGTTTACGCAGAGCCTGCCAAAAAGGTATTCAGCCAGGGCGTTCTTGCTTTCGTGGGAAATATCGTGGTTGCCGGTGTTCTGGGTTCCCTGCTGGCATACGCCTATTCCAAGATCGGAGCCAAATCCTCCAGTCTGTCCAAAGAGGACTGAGAAGATTCAGCCGGATAAGCGAAGAAGCGGTGCGGCAGTATCCGACGGATCATTTTTCGGCCGGCCCATCATGGGCCGGCTATCCTTTTTATACGGCAGGAACTATGGTTCCCGCCGTATAAAAAGGACGCTTTGCTGCGGATGCGCATTCGCGTGAAAGGAGTATATTGCCTGACGGCAATCGCGCTCAGCGCGGGCGGCGCGCACGACGCGTGCCGCATCGCGGCGCACACTATTTATGAGAGGTAAGCGATGACCCCTATTATCGAATTCAAGGATTATACATTTAAATACCGCTCTCAGGTGGAGCCGACCCTGCGTCATGTGAATCTGACCATCCATGCAGGGGAGAAGGTTCTGATCGTGGGACCGTCCGGCTCCGGAAAATCAACTCTGGCGCACTGCATCAACGGACTGGTCCCTTTTTCCTTTCCGGGAGAGAGCACGGGAAGCCTTTCCGTAAAGGGAAAGGACCCGGCAAAGGAAGGGATCTTCGGAATGTCCAAGCTGGTGGGGACCGTGCTGCAGGATACGGACGGGCAGTTCATCGGGCTGACGGTGGCGGAGGATATCGCCTTTGCGCTGGAAAACGACTGCGTCCCGCAGGAGGAGCTGTTCCCCAGGGTGGACGAGGTGGCGGAAACGGTGGATGTGAAATCTCTTCTGGATCATGCGCCCACGGAGCTGTCCGGCGGACAGAAGCAGAGGGTTTCCATGGCGGGCGTGATGATCGACGATGTGGATATCCTCCTGTTTGACGAGCCCCTGGCGAATCTGGACCCGGCCACCGGAAAGCGGGCGATCGACCTGATCGATAAGATCAGCAAAACCACCGGAAAAACGGTGCTGATCATCGAGCATCGTCTGGAGGACGCGCTTTACCGGGATGTGGACCGCATCGTGGTGGTGGGAGACGGAGAGATCGTCGCCGACAGGAAGCCGGACGAGCTTCTCTGCACGGATGTGCTGGAGAAGGAGGGCATCCGCGAGCCTCTTTATATCACGGCGCTGAAGCATGCGGGCTGCACGGTAAAGGCGGAGAGCCTGCCGCAGCATATTGAATCCATGGATCTTGCTCCGTACCGGGAAAAGGTGCAGGGCTGGTATCAGAAGGCCCAGCTTCCGCCGGAAAGAAAGCCGACGGAGCCTGTGCTTGAGGTGAAGGATCTCGGATTTTCCTATGTTCCCGGGAAAAAAGTGCTGCAGGATATTCATTTCCGGATCGAAAAGGGAGAGATGCTCAGCATCGTGGGAAAGAACGGAGCGGGAAAGAGCACGCTTTCCAACCTGATCTGCGGCTTTATCAATCCGGATCAGGGGGAGATCCTGCTGGAGGGCTCCGATATCTCCGGACTTTCCATCAAGGAACGGGGAGAGGTGATCGGCCTGGTGATGCAGAACCCCAATCAGATGATCAGCAAGCCCATGATCTTCGACGAGGTGGCGCTGGGCCTTACGGTGCGCGGCGTGCCGGAGGAGGAGATCAGGGAGCGGGTCAATGAGACGCTGAAGATCTGCGGTCTGTATCCGTTCCGGAACTGGCCGGTATCCGCCCTGAGCTTCGGACAGAAAAAGCGTGTGACCATCGCCTCCATTCTGGTGATGAATCCCAGAGTGCTGATCCTGGACGAGCCGACGGCGGGGCAGGATTTCCGTCATTATACGGAGATCATGGAGTTTCTGAAGGACATCAACGAGCGCCTGGGCATCACCATCATCATGATCACCCATGACATGCACCTGATGCTGGAATATACGGACAGGGCCATCGTGATCGCGGACGGCCGCATGATCGCGGACGATGCGCCGGCCAGGGTGCTGACGGACCGGGACATTGCGGACAGGGCCTATCTGAAGGAAACATCCCTGTACGAGCTTGCCGTGAAGTGCGGCATTTCCGACGCTTCCGGCTTCGTGGAACGTTTTATCCATTTTGAAAGGGAGGAGAGGGCAAATGGCTAGACTGCTTACCTATGCGGAGAAGGATACCTGGATCCACCGGCTGTCCGGCGTGACGAAGATGCTGTTTTTTATCCTGTGGTCCGTGGCCGGCATGCTGACCTATGACACCAGGATCCTGATCGTCATGCTGATTTTCAGTCTGGTGATCTTTAAGATCTCCAAAACGGAATGGAAGCAGGTGGGGACGGTTTTCAAGTTCATCCTCCTGTTCCTCTGCCTCAACATCGTGATCGTTTATCTGTTTTCTCCCTTTGAGGGCTGTTCGATTTACGGCTCCAGGACGGAGCTTTTCCATATCGCGGGACGCTACACCATGACGGCGGAGCAGCTTTTTTACGAGTTCAATATCATGCTGAAGTACCTGACCGTGGTGCCGGTGGTGCTGATGTTCATGGTGACCACCAATCCCAGCGAGTTCGCGGCCAGCCTGAACCGCCTTGGCGTCAGCTACAAGGTGGGCTACGCCATGGCCATCGCCCTGCGCTATGTGCCGGACGTGCAGGCGGATTTCACCAAGATCAAGCATGCCCAGGAGGCAAGAGGGATCGAGATGTCCGGAAAGGCGTCCCTGTTCAAGCGGCTGAAAAGCATGGCAAGCATCATTTTCCCGCTGATCTTTTCCAGCATGGACCGGATCGACGTGGTCAGCAACGCCATGGAGCTGAGGGGCTTCGGCAAGAAAAAGACCAGGACCTGGTACATGGGAAAGCCTCTTTCCAGAAACGACTATCTGGCCCTGGCCTTTGTGATCGTGTTCGTGATCGCCGCAATGGTGATCACCTTCCACGACGGAAACCGTTTCTATAATCCGTTTCTGTAAAAAAGCGAGGTTAATATGAATAAGGAATATTCTCTGGACAACGGCGTCCTTTCCGTGCGGGTCAGTTCCATCGGCGGGCAGCTGCTGTCCGTGAAAAAGGACGGAAAGGAATATCTCTGGCAGGGGGATCCCGCCTTCTGGGAGGACCGGGCGCCCAACCTGTTTCCCTATATCGCCAGGCTGACGAAGGGAACGTATACGGTCCATGGAAAGGAGTATCACCTGCCCATCCACGGCTTCCTGCCGGCGGCGGAAATGAAGGCGGAGGTGCAGGAGGAGAGCCTTCTGGTGCTCCGGCTGGACGCGGATGAAAGCACGCTCGCCTGCTATCCCTTCGTCTTCACCCTGCGGATCCGCTATGAGCTGAATCAGGATACGCTGCGGATCGCCTATGAGGTGGAAAACGGCGGAGAGGAAGACATGTATTTCGGGATCGGCGGCCATCCGGGCTTTCAGGTGCCGCTGGAGGACGGACTTTCCTTTGAAGATTATTTTCTGGAATTTGAATCGGAAGGTCAGAGCGGGACAGGCGCGCAGACCCCGGTCCGCATCGGCTTTTCTCCGACCTGCTTCCTGAACGGAAAGGACGAGCCCTGGCCGCTGGAAAAGGGCTGCCGGATCCCGCTGCGGCACGATCTGTTCGACGACGACGCCATCGTGCTTTCTCATACGCCGAAGACGGTGGTCCTGCGTTCGGAAAAGGGCGGCCGCGGCGTGCGCGTGTGTTTCCCGCAGATGCCCTACATCGGCTTCTGGCATGCGGTGAAGAAGCCCGCGCCCTACGTGTGCATCGAGCCCTGGTCCTCCCTGCCGTCCAGACAGGACATGGTGGAGGAGCTGTCGGAGCAGCCGGGCCTGATCCATCTGGAAGGAAAGGGCGTTTACCGCAATCTGTGGAGCATACAGCTCATCTGACGAAAGAAAAAAAGGTACAAGGAGGCGTGTCCTATGACAGCGGCACAGATTTTGGCCGTGATATTGTTCGCGGCGATGTTTCTTTTGATTGTCAGTGAAAAGATCGAGAGGCATGTGGTATCCCTCGTCTGCGGGCTTCTGATGCTGGTGCTGGTATTCGGCGTCTGCATGAAAAGCCCCGCGGCAATCTGGAATACCCTCAGCCTGCAGAATTTTTTCTCCGTCAGCTTCTGGTATGAGGCGGGAGAAGCCGGGGAGTCCTCCTCCGGGATCAACTGGTCCACCATCCTGTTCATCGCGGGCATGATGCTGATGGTGGAGGGAATGGGAAAGGC
>CALWGL010000236.1 GCA_944380025.1 uncultured Lachnospiraceae bacterium | reverse complement strand
CAGTCCGAGGGCCTTCCGAAGCTCCTCAACCCTGTTTTCCACGAAATGACCACCTCACTTTGACAAGGTTCCTTTACATTTTGTAATATAGCATTTTGTAGGTTATATGTCAAGTTTCCTTTACATAAAACAATATTGTCACAGCCGCACCGTTTTTTCATAGGGCGAAAAAAACTGCGTTTGATTCCTTTTCCCATATCAAAAACCGCTGTATGACACCCGGCAGGATGCTCCGATACGGTTTTAAAGTAAGAATCCACGTTGTATAACCGTACATGGGCGGCAAAAGATTTTTTGACCGAAACTTCAGAATATGGTACACTTACAAAAGCGGCTGTACCCGCCCCCCTGACCGCCAGAGCCAGGCGGCAGGGAATGGCGTGCGCGCCGGCGTACCGGCGGCCGTCAGATGGCTGGAATATAAGAGCTCCCTGCCAGCTGACCGGAATGTACGAGCTTCCTGCCGCGGCGGGAAGCAGGGAATGGAGAAGAAAGAATGACATGAAAAAGCAGAAGACGAAAAAGGGTGAGTACGGATATCTGAAGCATCAGCGGAAGCGGGAGATCGCCAAAACAGCGGTCCTTTTCTGTCTTTCGCTGGCGGTCTATCTGTCCGGTCTCATCACCACCGGAACGAATAAGAACCTGCTGACCATCGTGGCGGTGCTCGGCTGTCTGCCCGCCAGCCGCAGCGCGGTGGGAATGATCCTGTTCCTTCGGGCGAAGGGCTGCAGCGAGGAGCTGCATGAGCGGATCCTTCCTCATGCGAAGGGGCTTCCTCAGCTTTACGATGTGGTCCTCACCAGCTACGACGCCACCTTTGAGCTTGTACATCTGGTTTTTAAGGGCAACAGTCTGATCGGCCTTACCGTAAATCCCAAATGTAAAACCGACGCCTGTGAAAAGCATCTGAAGGAAATGATGGCCAAGGACGCCATAAAGGATGTGCATGTGAAGATCTTTCAGGATACGCCCAAATATCTGAACCGACTGGATCAGTTAAGGGAGCTTGCTGCAGAGGATACGCAGACGAACGCCGTATTTTCTCTGATCAGGGCGATTTCCATCTGAATCTCCCTGAATCTCCATTCCGGAGCGCGGCAGCGGGGCGATGCCCGGAATACCTCCCGGCATGTGAAAGGAAACTCATGAGAGAAGTGACCATTGGCCCCAACGAGGGCGGACAACGGTTTGACAAATATCTGAAAAAATATCTGAAGGAAGCCGGAAGCGGTTTCCTTTATAAAATGCTCCGGAAAAAGAACATCACGCTGAACGGCCGCCGGGCGGACGGGAGCGAGAAGCTGAACGTGGGAGACCGGGTCTGCTTTTTTCTTGCGGACGAGACCATTGAAAAGTTCCGGGGACCTGTCCCGGCATTCCGGGAAACCGGTTCTGCGTTCCGGAAATCTGCATTCCGCGGTTCCGGCCCCTCCGCGCCGGAGGGAGCCAAAAAGGAACTGCTTTCCATCCCCGTTCTGTACGAGGACGGCCAGGTGCTTCTTGCGGACAAGCCGGCCGGCCTTCTGACGCAGAAGGCGCAGGCGCGGGATTACTCCCTGAATGAATGGCTGACGGATTATCTGCTGGCAGGCGGGAAGCTGAAGGAGGAGGAGCTTGCCACCTTCCGGCCTTCCGTCTGCAACCGGCTGGACCGGAACACCAGCGGCCTGGTGATCTGCGGGAAAACGCTGGCCGGGAGCCAGAAGATGAGCGAGCTGATCAGAGACCGGAGCCTGCGCAAATTCTACCGGCTTTTCGCCGCGGGAAAGCCTCCCGTCAGCGGACTGGTGGAGAGCTGGCTTCTGCGGGAGGAAAACAGCAATCAGGTCAGAATCTATGAGAAAAAACCGGCTGATTCCAGAGCGGTTCCCGTCCGCACGGGCTGGCGGCTTCTGGAAGCCTATGAGGACTGCTCTTTTCTGGAGGTGGAGCTGTTCACCGGAAAGACCCACCAGATCCGCGCCCAGATGGCGGCGCTGGGCTTTCCCCTGATCGGAGATGCGCGCTACGGAAACGAAGCCGTCAACCGGCATTTCCGCAAGGCAGGCGTCCGCTCCCAGCTGCTGCACGCCTTCCGTCTGGAATTTCCGCCTCTGGATGGACTTTTCTCCGGCCTCAGTGAAAGAAGCGTCGTCGCTCCGGAGCCGGAGAGCTTCTTTCGCATGAAAAAGTTCTGTGAAGGCTCCGCAAATATCAGGCGGCCCTGACAATGGAGGCGGCCTGAGTAAAAGGAAATTCTAAAAATGGCAACATGGAGTTCAAGAGGCCTCCGGGGCTCCACCCTGGAGGAGTTAGTCAACCGGACCAATGAAAAATACAGGGAAAGCGGGCTTGCGCTGATTCAGAAGATCCCCACGCCCATCACGCCCATCCGCATCGATAAGGAGCACCGGCACATCACCCTGGCCTATTTTGACCAGAAGAGTACGGTGGACTATATCGGTGCGGTACAGGGGCTTCCCGTCTGCTTCGACGCCAAGGAATGCGCGCAGGACACCTTCGCCCTCGCCAACATTCATGAGCATCAGGTGCAGTTCATGAAGGAGTTCGAGGCCCAGGGCGGCATCGCTTTTTTTCTGATCTATTATTCTCACCGGGACGAGTTTTATTACCTTCCGCTGGCCCATCTGGAATATTTCTGGGAGCGGGCGAAAAACGGCGGCCGGAAAAGCTTCCGCCATGAGGAGCTGAACCCGGAATATTTTCTCCCGAAAAGGAGCAGCGTGCTGGTTCCCTATCTGGACATGCTGCAGAAGGATCTGGACGACAGGCCGGACTGAGAGGGCCGGGCGGCCGTTTTTTGATTTTGGATCCCGGCCTCTGAAGCCGGAAGATCCGGAAAGGTCGATTTTTATGAAAAATCCCGTTACAACGCTCTGCTATATCGAAAAGGACGACGCCTACCTGATGCTGCACCGGGTCAAGAAGAAAAACGATCTGAACGAGCACAAGTGGGTGGGGATCGGCGGCCACGCGGAGGAAGGAGAGAGCCCGGAGGACTGTCTGCTGCGGGAAGCGAAGGAGGAAACCTCCCTGACGCTCACTTCCTGGCGGTTCCGGGGGCTTGTCACCTTCGTTTCCGACCAATGGGGGACGGAATACATGTGCCTGTATACGGCGGACGGCTTTGAGGGAGAACTGTCGGACTGCGACGAAGGCTGTCTGGAATGGGTGGCAAAAAAAGACATCCCGAAGCTGAACCTGTGGAAGGGGGACCTGATCTTTTTCCGGCTCCTTCAGGAAAACGTGCCCTTCTTTTCCCTGAAGCTCTGCTACGAGGGCGACCGGCTCGTGGGCTGGCAGCTGAACGGAAAGGATATGGGAACGAAAGCTTCCACGAGAGATTCCATGGAAGCTTCCGTGGAATATTCCGTGGAGCTTCCCGATGAAGCGAAATGGAGCGAGATTCTTGACAGCTTACGGGAGATTTAGTATAGTATTAGCAGTTTGCATCGTTATGCTAACATGTTATCACACTAAAGTGGTGAAGCAAAGTTGAAATGCCGCGGCCGAAAGGATCCGGCGGGCCCGCGGAAGCGGGAAGGAAGGAGCGGAAAATGAGCAGACCTCTGATCCACACCCCGGAAGGGGTAAGGGACATATACGGAACGGAATATCGAAGAAAGCTGATCGTGGAGGACCGTCTGCATCAGGTGCTTTCCTCCTTCGGCTATCAGGATATCCAGACGCCCACCTTTGAATTTTTCGACGTGTTCGGAAGCAGCATCGGCACCACGCCCTCCCGAGAGCTGTACAAATTTTTTGACAAGGAGGGAAATACGCTGGCGCTCCGGCCGGATTTCACCCCGTCCATGGCAAGATGCGCGGCCAAATATTTCATGGGAGAGAAGCTTCCCATCCGTTTTTCCTATCAGGGCAACACCTTCACCAACACCTCCAGTCTGCGGGGGCGGCTGAAGGAGGTCACGCAGCTGGGGGCGGAGCTGATCCAGGAGCCCTCTGTGCAGGCGGACGCGGAGATGATCGCCATGCTTGCGGAAGCCCTGAAGGCGGCGGGCCTCGAGGATTTTCAGATCAGCATCGGCCATGTGGAATATTTCAAGGGGATCTGCTCCCTGGCGGGGCTGGATGAGGAAACGGAGCAGGAGCTTCGGGATCTGATCTCAAGCAAGAATTTCTTCGGCGCGCAGGAGCTTCTGGAAAACCGGCAGATCCGCAGGGATTATATACAGGTGCTTCTGAAGGTCTACGACCTGTTCGGCCCGGTTTCCATCCTGGAGCTGGCGAAGAGCCTGGTGGACAACGAACGCTCCCTGCAGGCCGTGGAGCGGCTCCAGGAGCTGTATGAGGTGCTCTGTCAGTACGGGGTGGAAAAGTACGTTTCCTTTGACCTGGGGCTGTTAAGCAAGTACCATTACTATACAGGCATCGTGTTCAAGGCCTATACCTACGGCGTGGGAGACGCGGTGGCAAAGGGCGGCCGCTATGACCGGTTGCTGGGCCATTTCGGAAAGGATGCCGCGGCCGTCGGCTTCGTGGTGGTAGCGGACGACCTTCTGGAAGCCCTTTCCCGTCAGAAACGGCTTCCCGCCGCGGAAGCGGACGGCGTGCTCATCGTCTATGAAAAGAACCGTTTCGCGGACGCGCTGGCGCTGGCAAAGAAACGCCGGGCGGCAGGCGTTCCCGCCGAGCTGATGCCCGCTCCGGAAGCGGAGCCGGAGGAGGCCGTCCGGATCTGCCGGGAATCCGCCGAAGCCCATCAGCAGGGACAGATCCTGTATCTGGACGCCGACGGGGGCAGGAAGGACTGGATATAAATGTCTGCGCCAGTCGGAAATCCGGCGCGCATGGCGCAGTGCACACGCCGGTATGGAGGTAATGTATGGAAGCGAAACGATATCTGACCTTTGCCCTTACCAAGGGGCGGCTTGCGGAAAAAACCCTTTCCCTTCTGGAAAGCGTGGGGCTAACCTGTGAGGAGATGAAGGATAAAAGCTCCCGGAAGCTGGTATTCGTAAATGAAGAGCAGAAGCTGCGTTTTTTCCTCGCCAAAGGCCCTGACGTGCCCACCTATGTGGAATACGGCGCGGCCGACATCGGCGTGGTGGGAAAGGATACCCTGCTGGAGGAGGGAAGACGGGTCTATGAGGTGCTGGACCTGGGCTTCGGGAAATGCCGGATGTGCGTCTGCGGTCCGGAAAGCGCCAGGGAGCTGTTAAAGCATCACGAAATGATCCGGGTCGCCAGCAAATATCCCAATATCGCAAAG
>CALWGL010000235.1 GCA_944380025.1 uncultured Lachnospiraceae bacterium | reverse complement strand
TGCTGGAGAAGCGGTTTGCGCAGATCCTTGCGGATTTCAGGCCGGATCTGGTCCACATCTTCGGAACGGAGTTCCCTCACGCCCTGGCCATGGAACGGGCCTTCCGGCATCCGGAGCGGACGCTGGTGGGGATCCAGGGCCTGGTGGGGGAATGCGCGAAAAGCTATATGGCGGACCTGCCTCCGGCGGTGCAGAAAAGCGTGACGCTGCGGGATCTGCTCCGGAAAGACAGCCTCCGGCAGCAGCAGGAAAAGTTCCGGCTCCGCGGGGAACGGGAAAGGGAGATCCTCTCCGGCTGCGCCCATGTGGCGGGGCGCACCCGGTTCGACCGGGAAGGGACGCTGGCGGTCAATCCGTCTCTGACCTGGCACAGGCTGAATGAGACCATGCGCGCCTGCTTCTATGAAGGAAGCTGGAGCCGGAAGAACTGCCGGAGCTATGAGATCTTTGCAAGCCAGGGAGACTATCCCCTGAAGGGCTTTCACTACCTGCTTCTGGCGATGGAAGAGATCCTGCAGGAGTTTCCGCAGGCCCACATCAGCGTGGCAGGGATCCGCATCACCGGGTATGATACCCTGAAGGAAAAGCTGAAGATCTCCGGATACGGAAACTATCTGAGGAAGCTGATGCGAAAGAAGGGGCTTGCGGAGCGGGTGAGCGTGCTGGGAAATCTGACGGACCTGCAGATGAAGGAGGCCTATCTGAACAGCCACGTATTCGTCTGCCCCTCTTCCCTGGAAAATTCGCCCAATTCCCTGGGAGAGGCCATGCTGCTCGGCGTTCCCTGCGCGGCGTCCCGAACGGGAGGCATTCCGGACATGGCGGAGGATCAGAAAAGCGCGCTGCTTTTTGAAAAAGGAAACGTGCATGCGCTTGCCGGCTGCATCCGGCGGATCTTCCGGGACGACGGGCTGGCGGAGGATCTGTCGCGGCAGGCGAGGATCCGTGCAAGACAGAATCACGACGGAGACGCCAATTACAGAAGGATGATGGAGATATACCGGGAGATCCTGGGCTGACGGCGGCAGGAGCCCCGGCGGGGAGGTAACGATGAAGGCAGTTTTTGTATCCAATTATATCAATCACCACCAGATTCCCTTCTGCGACGCCATGTACCGGCGGCTGGGGGAGGATTTCACCTTCGTCCAGACGGAACCGATGGAGGAGGAACGGGTGCGGATGGGCTGGGAAGCGGACCTGAAGGCGCTTCCCTATGTGAAGCTTCTTTATGAAGAGGAGGCGCTCTGCCGGGAGAGGATCAACGGCTGCGATCTGCTGCTGGCGGGATGGATGGAGGATCCGGAGCTGATCTTTGACCGGCTGGAGAGCGGAAAGCCGGCCTTCCGGATCAGCGAGCGCATCTACCGGGAGGGGCAGTGGAAGGCGGTTTCTCCCTGGGGCCTTGCGTCCAAATACAAGGAGCATATCCGCTACCGGAACCGGCCGGTGTACCTGCTGTGCGCGGGAGGATATGTGGCATCCGATTTTACCCTGATCCACGCCTATCCCGGAAAAATGCTCCGCTTCGGCTATTTTCCGGAGACGAAGGATCCGTCCCTGCAGGCGGAAAAGCCGCAGGAGGGTCCGGTGCAGCTTCTGTGGGCGGGCAGGCTGATGCCCCTGAAGCATCCGGAGTATGCCGTCCGACTGGCGGAGGAGCTGCGCGGAGCGGGCTATGATTTCCGGCTGAAGCTGATCGGCGGAGGGGAACTGGAGGAAAAGCTGCAGGCGCAGATCCGGGAGAAGGAGCTTTCCGGCCTGGTGACGATGACGGGCTTCCTGCCCCCGCAGGAGGTGAGAAGGGCCATGGAGGAAAGCCATATCTTCCTGTTTACCAGCAACCATCTGGAGGGCTGGGGAGCGGTGGTAAACGAAGCGATGAACAGCAGATGCGCCGTGGTGGCGAGCCGGGAAGCGGGAGCTGTCCCTTTCCTCATCCGGCACGGAGAAAACGGCATGGTCTATTACCGGAACCGCTACGAGGACTTTGCCGGGGCGGTGCGCCATCTGCTCGAAAACAAAAAGGACCGAGAGCGGATGGGCCGCAAGGCCTGCGAAACGATCCTGAAGGAATGGAACGCGGATACGGCCGCAGCCCGCTGCCTTTCCCTGTATGAGGGCTGGGAAAAGGGACGGATGGTCTTTCCGGAATCCGGCCCCCTGTCCCCCGCGCCGATGATCCGTCCCTGAAAAAAAGACAGGGTCCGGAAAACAGATCAGGCCCCGGAAACAGATCAAGCCCTGGAAACAGATCAGGCCCGAAGAAAGAGGAGAGGCCAAAACGCCGCCCGGAGCGGCAGAACAGGAGCGCTTATGGAGCAGCCGTTAATCACGGTGATCATACCGGTTTATAATATTATGGACTGTCTGGAACGCTGCGTGCGTTCCGTCTGCGCCCAGACCTGGAAACATCTGGAGATCCTTCTGGTGGACGACGGCTCCTCGGACGGAAGCGGCGCGCTTTGCGACCGGCTGGCGCAGGAGGACGGGCGCATCCGTGTTTTTCACAAGGAAAACGGAGGTTCTTCCTCTGCCAGGAACCTGGGACTGAAGCACGCGAAGGGGGACTATTACGGCTTTGTGGACAGCGATGATTTCATCGAGCCGCAGATGTACGAAACCATGCTGCGGGAGGCGCTTTCCGGCGGATACCGGATCGTCCAGATCTCCCGGGATGAGATCGGAGAGGACGGGAAACGCAGGCCGGACGTATGCGTGCCGCCAGAGGAACCGGTTTTCAGAGACAGCGGGACGTTCTTTCGCACCCTGCTTCTGCACGAAGGAGACTGCTCCTTCTGCACCAAGCTGATCGACGCGCCGCTCCTTCGGGGCAGACGTTTTCCGGAAGGGGAGCTGAACGAGGACTTTTACCTGCTTCTGCAGCTTCTCACGGAAGCCGACGGCGTGCGCATCCTGCCCGAACAGCTCTATCACGTCTACTACCGGACGGGAAGCAACACCAGAAAGAAGAGCCGCAGCGAGTTTTCGCGGGTGTTTGCGGATATCGTGAAAAACGCGGATTACGCCCGGCGGCTGACGGAGGAGTATTTCCCGCAGTATGAAAAGGAGGCGGAGCGCTTCGGCCTGTATCAGCGGCTGGATTACCTGCTCCACATCCCCGTGGAACAGATGACGCGCCAGAACGCCTTTTACCGGGAGGTGGTTCGCTGCTGCCGCCGCTCTGTGCGCGGGATGGTATCGAATCCTTACCTGACCGGACAGCAGAAGCTGTATCTTCTGCTTCTTTCCATCGCGCCCCGGCCGGTGCGCGCCCTGCACCGGCTCAGCATGCGGGCGAGAGGGATCGCGTAGACTTTGGGGAGGAATTGACCTGATGAATCATGTAGAAACAGAAAAAAATCATTCCGGATATCAGGAACTGGACCGGCGTCTGGTTCAGATCAGACCCTCCGCGCGCCAGGTGGAATGGCAGAAAATGGAATTTTATGCTTTTGTCCACTTTACGGTCAATACGTTTACCGGAAAGGAATGGGGGGACGGTACGGAACCGGAATCCGTTTTCAATCCGACGGCGCTGGATGCCGGACAGTGGGTGGACGCGGTGAAGGCGGCGGGAATGAAGGGACTGATCCTGACCTGCAAGCACCATGACGGCTTCTGCCTCTGGCCCAGCAGATATACCAGGCATTCAGTGGCAAACAGCCCCTTCCGGAACGGAAAGGGAGACGTGGTAAGAGAGACGGCGGACGCCTGCCGGAAGGGCGGGATCCGGTTCGGCATTTACCTGTCGCCCTGGGACAGAAACTGCAGGCT
Organism: uncultured Lachnospiraceae bacterium; assembly: GCA_944380025.1. Lineage (GTDB taxonomy): Bacteria > Bacillota > Clostridia > Lachnospirales > Lachnospiraceae > Eisenbergiella. The sequence goes on along the minus strand of CALWGL010000235.1, from coordinate 1,511 downwards.
GTATGGCCAGGGAAAGGCCTACGACGACTATTTTGTCGGTCAGCTGACCGAGCTTCTGACGGATTACGGGGAGATCTGTTCGGTCTGGTTCGACGGGGCCTGCGGCGAAGGCGAGAACGGAAAACGGCAGGCGTATGACTGGCCCCGGTATTATGAGGTGATCCGCAGGCTGCAGCCGGGAGCCTGTATCCATGTATGCGGGCCGGATGTGCGCTGGTGCGGAAACGAGGCGGGAGATACCAGGCCCGATGAATGGAGCGTCGTGCCGAAAAGAACCTGCGAGACGGAAATGATCGCTTCCAAAAGCCAGCAGAACGACGACGCGCGGTTCCGTCAGAGACGGATCAGCGCGGATGATCTGGATCTGGGCAGCCGCGGGATCCTCCGGGATGAAAAGGAGCTGATCTGGTATCCTGCGGAGGTGAACACCTCCATCCGTCCGGGCTGGTTTTACCATAAGGAAGAGGACGGACAGGTCCGCTCTCTGGAGGAGCTGCTTGAGATCTATTATCATTCAGCCGGCGGAAACGCGGGCTTTCTGCTGAATATCCCTCCGACCCCGGAGGGCCTTTTCCACGCAAACGACGTAAAACGGCTGAAGGAGATGGGGGACCATCTGCGCCGGACCTTTTCCCGCAATCTGCTGGAAGAGGCGGAGCTTTGGGCGGACAGCTGCGAAGCGCCGCATGGAATAGAAAACGTGCGCCGGGACGGATATGACGCGTACTATAAAACGGAGGACGAAATCCGTTCCGCGCAGATCCGCATCTCCTTTCCAAGAGCGGTCAGCGCGTCCTGTGTCGTCATCAAGGAAAACATCCTTCTCAGCCAGCGGGTGGAGGCCTTTGAAATCGTAAGGCGGGATGGACCGTCCGGAAAAGAGGAGCTTCTGTACAGCGGTCATACGGTCGGCTACCGGAAGATCGTCCGCTTTGAGCGGACAGAGCTGAGCTGCCTGGTGATCCGCATCCGGGATGCCCGCGTATGTCCGGCGATCTCCTTTATCGGCGTATATTAAAGCTCTTCGGCCGGATAAGATCATGGGAAACTCCTTTTTCTGGCAGAGTCATTCCAGTGAAATTTTGTCTATTTCACAGCTGTGGACTTTGGTCTTTCTATCATAGCTGATTCCGACAGGAAGTACTTTTCCTGCATAGCCGGAAAGCCCCTGAAAATACAGTCCCATTCATCGATGATGATGATAAAGGGTCTGTGTGTCTCCTGATAGCTGTCCTGCAGGCATTCGATCAGGTCCGTATCGTCAAAATAATCCACGTCAGGGTATTCTTTTTTCAGTTCACGAATGCTGAGGCGTTCCAGACGCTGAATCAGTTCTCCTACGTTTCCGCCGCGGCTGTAATAGGCAGTCAGCATATTTGCGGTCATGGACTTACCGAAGCGCCTGGGCCGGATGCTTCCTTCCTGTACGTTTTCGTACGGTCTGCGCAGTAAATGCGCAGACCTGTCTGAACAGTAACCATACCGGAATCAATTTTCCCGAATCATCCAGC
>CALWGL010000234.1 GCA_944380025.1 uncultured Lachnospiraceae bacterium | reverse complement strand
CCTGCACAGACACGCGGATATTCGACGGGCAACGGACAGGGAGCAGCACTGCTGCGAGCTGAACCGGTAAGCCCGGAGAGCAGCCGCGTGGGAGTGCAGGCGTGCCTGCACAGACACGCGGATATTCGACGGGCAACGGACAGGGAGCAGCACTGCTGCGAGCTGAACCGGTAAGCCCGGATGCCGTAACAGTTCTGCCGAAGGCTGAACTGTTACCGGCCGTTTGCTAGGATGTGAGAAAAAGCGGTGCCGGAGTATTGAATTTTTCTGTCTGCGCGTGTAGAATATAGGGCGGATTTGTGGAAAAAGGAAAAACGATGGAGGAAACGAATGGAAGATTTTAAGATCATAACGGATACGACCGCGGACCTTCCCGAAAGCTATATCCGGGACAACGGGATCGGCGTCATGGTGCTTCCTTATATTGTGGACGGCGTCTCCTACGGGGGAGAGCGGAAGATGGAGGTAAAGGAATTCTACGACCGGATGCGGGGCGGCATGATGCCGACCACCTCTCAGGTAAATCCCGAGACGGCGAAGGAATATCTGAACGGCTTCCTTCAGGAGTGCAGACAGCTTCTGGTACTTTCCTTTTCTTCGGGATTAAGCGGCACCTGCGGCAACGTGAGCCTTGCCGCGAGGGAGATCATGGAGGAGCGGCCGGACTGCAGGATCATCGTGGCGGACACCCTGTGCGCCTCTCTGGGAGAGGGGCTTCTGGTACATAAGGCGGTGCAGCTGAAGAAAGCGGGAAAGAGCCTGGAGGAGACGGCGCAGTGGGTGGAGGCGCATAAGGAAAACCTGGTGCACGTCTTTACCGTGGACGACCTGTTTCATCTGCACAGAGGCGGACGCGTGAGCAAAGCCACGGCCATCGTGGGAACGCTCGCGGGGATCAAGCCTCTGCTCCACGTGGATGAGGAAGGGCATCTGACCGCGGTGGGAAAGGTGCGCGGAAGGAAGAAATCCCTCCAGTCCCTGGTGGACATGATGGAAAAGCAGATGGGAAGCTTCCGGGATCAGAACGACTGCGTGTTCATCAGCCACGGCGACTGCACGGAGGACGCGGAGTACGTCAGGCAGCTGGTGCAGGAGCGCTTCGGCATCACGGATTTTCTGATCAACGAGATCGGACCGACCATAGGGACCCATTCCGGGCCGGGAACCGTGGCGCTGTTCTTTCTGGGGGAGACTAGATGATGCTGGAAATGTTTCTTGTCTGCCTGACGGCAGGGCTTGCCGCCGGGATCGGCACGGGCTTTGCGGGACTGTCCGCCGCCACGGTGATCGCTCCCATGCTGATCGCCTTTCTGGGCTATCCCTGGTATGAATCCGTGGGGATCGGCCTTGCGTCCGACGTGCTCGCGTCGGCGCTGGCGGCCTGGATCTACAAAAAGCACGGCAACATCGATCTGAAAAACGGAAGCTTCATGCTGGCGAGCGTCCTTGCCATGACCGTGGCGGGAAGCTATTTTTCCCAGTACATGCCGGATCTGGAGATGGGATATTTCTCCATCTTCGCAAGCTTTCTCATGGGACTGCGCTTCATCATAAGGCCGGTTACCGGAAGGACCTCCTTTTTTACCAAAAGCACGGGAAAGCGCAAGACTGTGATCGCCGTGATCTGCGGCATCTGCATCGGCTTCTACTGCGGCTTCATGGGACTGGGCGGGGGCATGATGATGCTGTTCATCCTCACCTTTGTCCTGGGCTATGACCTGAAAACCGCCGTGGGAACCAGCGTATTCGTCATGACCTTCACGGCCCTGACGGGAGCGGCCTCTCATTTCTATTTCGGGGATATTACGGGGATGACGCCGGCACTGTTTCTGTGTACCCTGTTTACCCTTCTTGGCTCCGTCGCAACCTCCGCTCTGTCCAACCGGATGAAGCCGGAGAACACAAACCGTGCCACCGGCGTGGTGCTGGTGATCCTGGGAATCGCAATGATCTTTGAAAAGATCGGCGCATGACAAAAAATGCTGTGAGCTTACCGGCAGAGGCCGGAAAGGAGATATCTCACCATGAAAAAGAAAAAGAAACTGATCATTGGACTTGCCATACTGGTCGTGCTGATCGCCGTGGTGATCGGCGTTTTTCTCTACGCGAAAAGCTTCCTTTCCGCGGAAACCGCCATCCGCGACGACTGGTCCATTGAGACGGGCGACCTGCTCACATCGGACGCGTCCCTTGACGTGTCGGTCTTCGAGGCGGATGTGGAGGCATCGATCCCGGTTTCCAGAGTGCTTCCCGATGAAAATGAGGAAGAGGGCTTTACCTATTACGACGAGGATGTGCAGAGAAGGCTTGCCGCCGCGATCGTGAAGATGGCGAAGGAAGAGGACTTTACCATGGAGGCTCCGCTTGCCATCCTCAATCCCTTCGGCACCGGAAGCAACGGCCTGTATCTGCATTTTGACACCCGTAAGGCAGGAACCGTCCGCTATACCATCCATGTGGAGAACGCGGACATTCCCGACTATACGCAGACAGCCTATGAGGGAGGCGGCACCCGCACCCGTCACGAATTCCAGATGATCGGCCTGGTCGCAGGCGAGGAAAATACGGTGACGATGGAGCTTCTTGGAAAAAGAGGAAAGGTGATCAGCACATCCACCTTTACCATCCATATGCCGGAGACCATGTCCGGCTATGACATCATCCTTGACAGCGAGGACGGAGAAAGCCAGGCGGAGCTTTCCGACGGCCTGTACGCCATGATCCGGGTCGGAGGCCATACGGGCTATGCCTTTTTCTATGACAACGACGGCGTCATGCGCTATGAGATGGTGCTGGAGGGCTACGGACTGGACCGCATCCTCTGGTATGAAGGGAACATGACGGTCTGCGCCTCCGCCTACAAGATCGCCCAGGTCAACCGGCTGGGACAGGCGGTCGCGGTCTATGATACCGGAGACTGGGAGCTGCATCATGATATGGTGCTGGAAGGAGACGAAGGAAGGATCGTCGCCCTGGCGAGCGATGCCACAGACGAGCTGAACCTGGAGGACATGACCATCGAGGTGGATCTGGAAACCGGAGAGGTGAAGGAGATCCTGGATTTTAAGGACATTTTTTCCGATTATTACGAAAACGACGCCTCCGAGCTGACCGCTACGGACGAGTTTTTCTGGCTGGCCGGACAGAAGGACTGGATCCATCTGAACACCATCCAGTATCTGCCAAAGGACGACAGCGTGATCGTGAGCTCCCGGGAGACCTCCACGATCATCAAGATAAAGGATATCCACACGGATCCGCAGATCGATTATCTGATCGGCGATGAGGACTATTGGAAGGGAACGCCGTATGAGGAATATTCCTATGCCCAGGTGGGAGATTTCACGCCCCAGTACGGCCAGCATACGGTGGAATACTACGAAGGAGAGGGACTGAAAGAGGATCAGTACTACCTGATGATGTTCGACAACAATTACTGGGTCAACGGAACCAGAGACGATTATGAGATCGATGACCTGCCGGAGGAGGTGGGAACCGTCCTTGCCAGCGACTCCCTCAAATCCCACGTGTACGTCTATCTGGTGGACGAAGGGGAGAAGACCTTCAGCCTGGTGCATGCCTTTGACGTGCCCTACTCCAGCATCGTGTCCAACGTGACGCCCTGCGGGGACAACCTGGTGGTCAACAGCGGGACAGCCAACGTGTTCGGCGAATATGATGTGAACGGCGGCCTGATCCGCCAGTTCTCGTATACCTGCGAGCTGCAGACCTACCGCGTGATGAAGGACGATTTTGCCAGCTTCTGGTTTATCGCGCAGTAAGAACGGAAGGAACCCGCGCAGAACTCTCACATACTATACTATTAAAAGAAACCGAAAATGATGAGAGGAGATTTATGCAGGAAATAAAATCTCAAAGAGAGTTCTGCGAGCAGTTCCCCCTTGCCATGGCCTATGTCCCCTGGCAGCGGATGACCGGCATTTTCGAGAATCTGGAGGAAGCCTTCTGCTGCGGCACCATTTTCCCTGAACTGAACAAACCCTTTACCGGAAGGAGATGTGTGAAATGAACACAAAGAACTGCCTTTCGGATCAGGAGCGCAGCCTCCGAAACATCAGCATCGTCAGCTTTGTTGTCGTGGAACTGACGGAATATCTGGATACCCATCCCGATGACAGGGATGCCCTGAGCTATTTTGATTACTACAACCGCATGCTCAACCAGATGGCCGCCGAATACGCGGTCCAGTATGAACCGTTAAACATCGCGACCGCCGGTTCGTGCGGCAGGGAGTGGAAATGGGGCATGGCGCCTCTTCCCTGGGAAAGGAGTTGCTGCTGATGTGGAATTATGAAAAAAGACTGCAGTTTCCCATTCATATCAAGGAGCCCAACGCAAAGCTGGCTCAGTTCATCATCTCGCAGTACGGCGGTCCCGACGGAGAGCTGGGCGCTTCCATGCGGTATCTGTCTCAGCGGTATACCATGCCCTACCGGGAGGTGGCCGGACTTCTTACAGATGTCGGCACAGAAGAGCTCGCCCACTTTGAAATGATCGGCGCCATCGTCTATCAGCTGACCAAGGATCTTTCCATGGAGGAGATCGAAGCCTCCGGCTTCGGCCCCTATTACATCGACCATACGACGGCGCTCTGGCCGCAGGCCGCCGGAGGGATCCCCTTCAACGCCTGTGAGTTCCAGTCCAAGGGAGATATCATCACGGATCTGACGGAGGATATGGCGGCGGAACAGAAAGCCAGGACCACCTACGACAACATCCTGCGGACCGTGAAGGATTCCGACGTGGCGGAGCCCATCCGCTTCCTGCGGGCGCGGGAGATCGTCCATTTTCAGCGGTTCGGGGAAGCCCTCCGTCTGGTACAGGAGCGTCTGGATTCCAAAAACTTCTATGCCTTTAATCCGGAATTTGATCAATGCAAAGACTGAGGCTGCCGGAAACCGTTTCAGCAGGGGCTGTCATCCGGCAGCCCTGCTTATTTTCAGCGGTGGGAGCCGGCGCTGTGAGGCAGCGCTCCGGACGTTTATTTCTGATAAAAGGCGATCCTGCCGTTGAGCCACTCGAGGATGGCGGGCATGGAATCCGGGCTGTCCGGAAACTCCTGAAAGCATTTCTCCTCCTCAGGGGTTTTGACGAAGCAGAAGCGGTCCGGATAGGTACAGGCCCGGATACAGTCCTTCCCCATGGAAATATGATAGCGCATCCCCTGAAAGCTGCCCGTCAGGGGCTCTTTTTTTATGAAAGGATAGGAAAGCTCTTCTTTTCTGATCATGGATTCTCCCTTCCGGCGGCACTTTCTCTGGACCGCCGTTCTCATTATACTACAGTCCGCCCGGAAAGCAAAAG
>CALWGL010000233.1 GCA_944380025.1 uncultured Lachnospiraceae bacterium | reverse complement strand
AACAGGAAGGAAAAGGCGGAGGCCAGGGTTTCCCGGATGGTGGTTCCCTTTTCCAGCACCGTGTGCTGATCCAGATAGCCCGCCCTCACATGTCTGGCCCATTCGACCTTTCCTTCGTCCGGGACGAGCTTTCCGGTGATGATGTTCATGAAGGTGGATTTGCCCTCGCCGTTGGCTCCCACCAGGCCGATGTGCTCTCCCTTGAGAAGGCGGAAGGACACGTCCTCAAAAATGGCCCGGTCGCCGAAGCCGTGGGTCAGATGCTCTACGTTCAGTATACTCATATGAAAAAACTCCTGCGTATATTTGGTATATTTGTTCCTGCGGCCTGCCCGCTCAGAACCGGTCATCTGTGCGTGCAGGCACGACATCCGCCTGGTTCCGGGCGGACGAGCGGACTGTAACGGCAAGTATAGCACAGGAAAGGGATTTTTACCAGAGGCTGCGGGAAGCGGAAGAAAGGGGGATAATTGAGGCATGAAAAAATGGAGTGTTGACGGAGGAGGCGTGCTTCCGCTGAAGGCGGTCATCAGCCGTCTCCAGCAGGACGGCTATGAGGGCTTTTATTCCTTTGAGTGGGAAAAACGCTGGCATCCGGAGCTGCCGGAGCCGGAGCGCGCGCTGCCTCGGTACGTGGACTTCATGCGCGCGTCGGAGGAGGAAATGCTTTCCGGAGCGGCACGCCGGATCTGAAAGATTCCTCCGGCGTCAGGCCCCTGCGCCTTCCCGTGCAAATTTCTTCCATTTCCGGAAAAAAGCGAGACAGATCAGCAGGCCGGCGAGCGCGATGACGATCCACACGCTGATGACGGCGATCCAGCCGAGCAGATCGGAAAGCATGCCGAACAGCCAGGCGGAAAGCGAGCTTCCCACGTAGGTGGAGGCGTTCAGAATGCCGGAAACCGTCGCCACCTTCCCGAAACGGGAAAAATGGGCGGGCAGACGGCTGATGAGAAACAGGTTGATGCCGTACATGCAGCCGGCGGTCAGGGTCATCAGGATCACGCTGGGAACCGGGCCGTGCTGATACAGGAATACCAGCAGGGCGGAGCAGGCTGCCGCCGCGCCGAAAAGCAGGGCGGAGGCGGTAAATTCGTTGCCGATGCGTTCCAGCAGGGCGGAAGCCAGGTAAATGCTCAGGATGCTGAACACCGGAAGGACCGCCGCCGTCAGGATGGATACCGAATTGCTCAGACCGAAGGTTTCCGATATGTATACGGGCATCCATGTGGTGATCCCGTCCCGCAGGATGCCGTGCAGTACGATGGCGAGCATGGCAGGCAGCAGAGAAGCCTGAAGGAGCAGCGCGGTCAGAGGAACGGAAAACTCATTGGAGGCTTCCACATGGACGGCGTGGATCGTATTCTGTCCGTCTACCTGGAGCCGTCCGATCCCGGCAAACCAGGCAAACGCCGTGATCGATCCCGCAAGGGCCGGGAACAGAAAGGCGGCCCGCCAGCTGGCGAAACGGATGCACAGAGGCACGAATACATAGACGAATACCGTACCGACAGAGGACGCCATGGAAACCTGAACGCAGCATTTCTGATACTGCTTTTCATCCAGCGTTTCCGCCATGATCCGGACCAGGGGCGGCCAGAGCATGGACTGGAACAGGCCGTTCAGGCACCAGACCGGAATGATGAGCCGGATGTCAGGAAACAGGCCGACCAGAAGATTGCAGACGCAGGTGGAGGCCAGACCTGCGGTGATCATTTTTCTGGGAGAAAAACGGTCCCCCAGAAAGCCGCAGAGGAGCTGGCCGATCCCGTAGGTCAGAAAACTTCCGGTCACCGGAAGGCTCACGATGCTTTTCGCAAGGCCCAGGGAATCCTGGATCTCCGCCAGACAGGCGGCATAATTCATTCTCGTCAGATAACTCATAAAATAAACCAGACAGCAGAGGAAACAGAACGCGTTCCTCTGCCGCCCGGTGGCAAGTACACCGTTCATGATGGCAGCCTCCATTCGGAAGCGGCGGCCGCCGGCCGCCGGCTTCCTGCAAAACTATTCTATATCAGACTTTTTCCTTCCCATTCCGGAGCGTTTCCGGCGCCGGTCAGCTTAACGATGGTGGGAGCGATATCCGTGATGCAGGGTGTCTGCTCCATGGGACCGGGAACGAAATCCGGGCCGATGCAGACAAGGGGAATCCTCATATCGCTTTCCTCTTTTGAACCGTGGTTTCGCTCGTGGCCGCCGTGGTCCGCCGTAAAGATGATGGTATAATCCTCCTTAAAACGTTCCACCAGCGTCTGCGTTTCATCCATGGACTGCCTGCAGGCTTCGAGATATTCTTCTCCCATCCAGCCGAAATCGTGGCCGATGCTGTCGGTAAGCCCCAGATAGACAAAAGCGAAATCCGGCGCTTCCTTTTCCAGAAAAGCGACCGCGTTTTCCGTGAGCATCCGGTCCGCCTTCTGATAGGTAAAGGCGCCGCCGGAGGCGAAAAAGCTGTAGGAAAGGCTGGCGGGGCGGCTTAAGTCCCGAAGCTCCTCCCAGTCATAGAAGAAGGCGCTGGTTTTTCCGGCCGCCTTCAGCTGTTCGCACAGGCCGTTTACAGGACGCACCTGCGGAACGTAGGTGTTGGTCAGAATGCCGTGCCTGTCCGGAGAGACGCTGTGAAAGAGCGACATATGACAGGGCAGTGTGACGGAGGGCCACACCGTCAGCGTGTTCAGGCAGTAGCTTCCAAGGGAAAGCAGCCTGTCCGCGAAGGGATGGCCGCAGGCGGCCAGTGCGTCAGGGCGGAATCCATCCGCCAGGATCAGAAGAACTTTGCGATTCATGATTTTTTCCTTTCTTCCCGGTGCGCGGGAGCCGCTGATCTGAAAACGGAGCGCTCTGATCCGGAAGGAATGCTTCCTTCCGGACGCTCCGCCATGAAACAGCGGAAATTCAATCTATGATATCGAGGGAAGCCTTTTTCCAGGCATCCCGGATCTCATCCGACAGGCCATCATCGGTCAGATAGAGAAAACGGGGGGAAAGGTCACAGACCTTCAGCGCCGCGCAGGTCTCAAATTTGGAACTGTCCGCAAGGACAATGACCTGATCCGCGGCAGCGATCAGCGCCCGCTGCACCTCCACCAGCTCCCGGATATGCTCGCTGATGCCGAAATTCAGAGAAAGCGCCGAGGGAGCGAGAAAGAAGGCGGAAACATGGAGCTGACGGATCATATCCAGTGCCAGATGTCCGCAGAAGGCCTTCTCGCCCGGCAGATAGAAGCCGCCCGTAAGGATCACCTGAAAGCCCGGCTTCCCGGAAAGGATCTCGAAGATCGGCAGGGAAGCGGTCACAATGGTGAGCTCCTGAAAGGAATCGCACAGCAGATGGGCCAGCTCGCTGGCGGTTGAGCCAGCATCCAGAGCGATCCGGTCCCCTTCATGGAGATAGGAAAGGGCGGCGCGGGCGATCTGCCTTTTCTCAGGCTGGTGCTCCGCGAACCGTTCGGACAGCCCGGTATAGCTCTGCATCCGCCTCATGCTCAGCGCGCCGCCGTGCACCCGTTTCAGCGCTCCCTGCTTTTCCAGATATTCCAGATCTCTCCGTATGGTCTCCAGAGACACCTGGAAAAGTCCGGTCAGCTCCGTGACCGTGACAGAGGGGCGGCGGCTTAACAGCTCCAGGATTTTATTTCTTCTTTCGTTCGCAAACATATCCAATCAACTCCACATAAACACAATCATATGCACATACTATAACAGCGCGTCTGCTTCCTGTCAAGAAGAGATTGACAGGCGTTCCTTCCTGCGTTATCATAACCGTAACATATCTGATTTTCTTATCGGATTTCCGGCATTTCTGCCGTATTTACGCAAGGATTCAAATTTTTACAGACGATACGGCAGGCTGTTTTTGTTTTCCCTTCTTCTGACGGTCCGCCGGTCGGGAAAGGCGGGGTATCTTTGGGAGTACAAAATGACGTATTGCTGGATTATTTTGACGATAACAGCAGATTCGCAGACCTTTTCAACGGCGTCCTGTTTCGGGGAAGGCCGGAGATCTGCCCGGAGGAGCTGGAGGAGGCCTCTGAACGCTATACGCAGAGGGAAGAGATGAGACGGCTGATAAACGACAGGCAGGAATACAGAAAGCTGGACAAAGAAACGATGGAGGTGATTGCGACCATGACAGGCAGCAGGAAACTGATGGAGGACCTGGAAGCATATCGAACCAGTGAAGAGAGCTATGATATGTGCGAGGCGATGAAAGGAATCCAGGAAGAGGGGATTGAGATCGGCCGGGAACAGGGAATAGAACAGGGAATCCGCGGAATGGCGGAGCTTTTCCAGGAGCTGGGACTTCCGGATGAGCGGATCATCGGAAAGCTGAGCGAAAAGTTCTCCATGTCCAGACAGAAGGCGGAGAAGATGCTGGCCGGCATCAAAAAATAAGGATGAAATGAAATGCCGCCCTGCGGCGGCAGGAAAGGGGCAGAAATGTACGAAATCGGAATTGACATGGGAGGAACCCACACTGCGGTGGGTCTGGTAGAAGGGCTTGCGCTGAAGGACCGGGTGGAGTTTGCCACGGATACGGAGCAGGGGGCGGAGAACTATATCGAAGAGCTTTCCGCGAATATTTCCGTTCTGCTTGAAAAAAACGGCCTGAAGCCTGAGGAGATCACCAATATCGGTATGGGCGTGCCGGGAAGCTTCAACGCGCAGACGGGGATGATCGAGTATGCGAACAATCTGAGCTTTTCGGATGTTCCGTTCCGGGACATGATGGAGGCGAAGCTTCAGAAAAAGGTGAGGATCGACAATGATGCGAATCTGGCGGCGTGGGGAGAATATCTGCTGAGCAGAAGCAGCGCTTCTTCTTTTATCATGGTGACGCTGGGAACGGGCATCGGCTGCGGCATAGTGCTGGATGGAAAGCTTTACCGGGGCGTGAATTTCGCGGAAGGGGAGATCGGCCACATGACGCTGCGTTATGACGGGATCGACTGCAACTGCGGCAGAAAAGGCTGCTTTGAGGCCTATGCTTCCGCTTCCGCGCTGGTGAGACAGGCGGCAGAGGCGGCGCAGAAGCATCCGGACAGCCGGCTGTATGCGCTTGTGGAGGGCAATGTGTCCCGGATGAACGGCAGGCTGTTTTTCCAGGCCGTGCGTGAAGAGGACAAGACGGCCCTTGCGGTTCGTGACGGTTATGCGCAGCTGCTGGCGGAGGGCCTGACCAATCTGATCAATCTGCTTCAGCCGGAGGAGCTGATCATCGGAGGCGGCATCAGCGGAGCGGCGGAGCTGTTCCTGCCGCAGACGCAGGAGCGTATTGCGAAGATGGTCTATTCCAGGGCATCCAGGGTGCAGACCAGGATCCGTCCGGCGGAGTTTGGAAACGATGCGGGGATCGTGGGCGCGGC
>CALWGL010000232.1 GCA_944380025.1 uncultured Lachnospiraceae bacterium | reverse complement strand
CCCAGAAGCCAGGCAAGAGAAACCTCCGTCATGGAAACGCCGTGCCGCTCAGAAAGCTCCTCCACCCGGTTGATGATGATGCCATCCTGCTCCGCAGTAGCGTCGTATTTGAATTTCGCGTAGCCATCCTCCGCCTGCCGCTTTGTGATTTCGCCCGGATGCCTGGACAGGCGGCCGCTCGCCAGCGCACTGTAGGGCGTCATGGCGATATGGTCCTCCGCGCAGAGCTTTGCCATCTCCCGCTCCTCCTCCCGGAAGATCAGGTTATAGTGGCCCTGGACGGAGACAAATTTCGCGAAGCCTTCCTTTTCCGCCAGGGCGTTTGCCTTCGCGAGCTGATAGGCAAAGCAGTTGGAAATGCCGATATATCTGGCCTTTCCGGCCTTTACCACCCGGTTCAGCCCGTCCATAATATCGTACAGCGGGGTCTCATAATCCCACATGTGATAAATATAGAGATCCACATGGTCCATGCCGAGATTTTTCAGGCTGGTATTGATCATCTGCTCGATGTGCACCTGTCCGGTCACGCCCGCTTCGATCTCCTCCGGCGTGCGCGGCAAAAATTTGGTGGCCACCACAACGCTGTCCCGTTCCGCGAAATCTTTAAGCGCCCGGCCAAGATACTGCTCGCTGGTGCCGCTCTGGTACTCGATGGCCGTATCGAAAAAGTTCACGCCAAGCTCCAGTCCCCGCCGGATAATCTCCCGGGAATGCTCCTCGTCGATGGTCCAGCTGTGCTGTCCGTTCCCCGCGTCGCCGAATCCCATACATCCCATACAGATGCGGGACACCTCCAGTTCGGAATTTCCAAGTCTGGTATACTGCATTTTTGTTCCTCCTGATCCGTTTCTCTTACCCCAGTCCGCCGTAAACCTCGTCGCTCACCGCTTCCAGCCATTCGTTCGCGGTTTCCTCTCCCGGCACTTCCACCGCGATATGGGAAAACCAGCTGTCCTTTTTGGCTCCGTGCCAGTGCTTCACGTTGGCCGGAATCGTGATCACCGTGCCGGGAGTCAGGCTTACCGCCTCTTTCCCCTCTTCCTGATACCAGCCTTCTCCCGCCGTGCAGATCAGCAGCTGTCCGCCGCCTTTTTTCGCATGATGAATATGCCAGTTGTTCCGGCATCCCGGCTCAAAGGTAACGTTCGCAAGAAACACCGGGCATTTCCCCATCTCCGTCAGCGGATTCAGGTAGGAGTTTCCGATAAAATACTGCGCGTAGGCGCTGTTGAGCTGTCCGAGGCCGAACACGTTTTCCTTTTCAAACATCTTTTCATCATGGATTCTCATTGCATTTTCCTCCGTTTTTCGTTTTTTTAAGCCATTGCCGTAAGATTTCCGTCAGATCGTCTCCGCCGTCTCCAATCACGCCAAGCTCCTCCCGCACATCCGCTTTGGGGCACAGTCTGGAGACAGCTCCCCGGAGGTCTCCCGATACCCCTCCGCAGTGCGAATAGAACGGGAGGATGATCTTTCCGTCCAGGTTGTTTTTATAAAGCCAGGAAGCCATCGGCGGCGCGATCGTACCGCACCAGTTGGGGGAGCCCACGAATACGACGGAATAGGGGCGCGGCGAACAGCAAACCGGAAGGAGCCCCGGATGAAATCCGGACCGGACCTCCCGTTTCACCTGTTCCAGAAGCTCCGGAAAGGCCATCGGATAGGGCTGCCAGGGGTGGATCTCAATCCAGTCTCCGCCGGTGAGCTTCTGCAGACCCTGTGCGATCCTGTGAGTGTTGCCGGAATAGGAATAGGAGACGATCAGCGGACAGTCTTTTTTCTCCGGTTCCGTTTTTACGTTCCGTTCCACGTTCATTTCTGCCGTTCCTTTCCAAAGGACATGCACCGGCCGATCACATCTCCCGTGCGCAGATACTCGTAGGTGGGCATTTCAAACAGTACCGGCTTCAGGGCGCGGTAGTTGAGTTTTCCGGTTTCATCCAGTACGGTCTCTTCGGCATAGGTGGCGTCGATGGTGCAGATAAAGCTTTCGAATCCCTTTGTCTCATAGATGTCCTCCACGCTGCACACCATGGTTACCGGCGCCTGGGTGATCATTGGCACACCTGCCCCGTCCAGGATATATTCAAACAGCTCCGACTTATCCGTTTTGCTGCCGCTGACACAGCCGGAACGGTCTGCCTTCGGCAAAAGCGCCTCATCTACGATATTGATGGAAAGTTTTCTGCTCTCCTTAATGCCCTGGTTGGTATAGTGGGCGCTGGCCAGGCTCACCATCACATGGTCGTGGCCGATGATGCCAAGATGGCCGACCAGCAGCCAGTTGGGCTTTCCATTTACCATTGCGCCCACAACAACCAGGGGCGTAGGGTACAGTGCAAGTGCGTTTCCGATGTTCTTTTTCATTTTGAATAACCTCCTTCTTTCTTTGGACGCTTTTTCCCTGATGCTTTCCGCAGCAGCCTGGAGACGTAATGGGCGGCGAAAATAAATGTTCCCATCATGGCCAGGTAATCCAGGTAAAAAAACGGGATAAATTCCCCAAAATCCAGAAAAACAAACTGTGTCTGCACCAGCATACAGGTGAGCAGATCCCGCCGGATAAATACGTTTAGGCCATAAACTGCGATCCCGGCCCCGAGAGCAGGAAGCAGGACGCTGCGTACACGGGAAGGCTGCTGTAATTTCAGCGCCTTTTTTGCCATCCCCACAAACATACTCCAGTGAAGACCCAGATGAAGGGACGTCAGCACAAAACCCCAGTGGGAAGCGGCCATGTGCAGAAGCCTTGCAAAGGACATCCCTCCGTGAATGTTCAGAAAGGCAAAAACATGGTTGGAAAGCATGATCCCGCTGACCATCAGCCCGATCATGGGAAGGAACACCAGCAGATCGATGATGGTCTGAAACACACGGAAGGGCGTCGCTTTTCCGTGAAACAGGCTCTTATACCAGCCTGCGTTGAGGATGTGATGAAGGATAAACAGCAGGAACATCGCAGCCCCGGCCCACTCATGCGCCACATCGCCCCAGAACTGATAGCCCATCAGGAAAAGCAGTTCCAGCGTCATCAGCACATCGATCCCGATCCTGAAAATTGCTTTCGGCTTCATGCGCCTTCCTCCTGTCATCCATTCAGGCCAAGGCCGTCCAGCCATTCGGTGATGCGGCTCTGCGCGTCGGACAGTTCGCTTTCCGTCAGGTCCAGTCCATCCAGGATCTCCGCGCCAGCGGCGCTCTCCTCAATTCCGGAAAGGCTTCTTCCGAAACCGCCGCTGGCACTGGTATTAAAGGGAATCAAAGTCTTTCCCGTCCAGTCATAGCTCTCCAGGAAGGTATAGACTGCCATCGGCGCGTCGCTCCACCAGTTTGGATAGCCCACAAAGACCACATCATAGCTGTCCCATTCTTCCACCTGAGCGGCCAGCTCCGGACGCGCGTTATCCGACTGCTCCTGCTGCGCGATATCCAGAAGGGTGTCATAGTCATCCGTATAAGGAGCGGCAGGTTCAATCTCAAACAGGCTGCCGCCCGTCTGCTCCGCAATGATCTGCGCCATCTGCTCCGTATTGCCGGACCAGGAGAAGTATGCAACGAGCATTCCGCCCTCTCCGGCGGATTCTTCCGCAGATGTTTCGGTTCCGGTGGGCTGCGAGGCGGCTTCAGAAGCGCCGGCTTCCTCGACAGTCATTCCGTTTCCGCCTAAGGACGCTTCCTGGCCTCCGCAGGCTGCAAGAGAAAAGGCCAGTGTCATGGCTAATAACAGTGACAATATTTTTTTCATGTCGGTCTCTCCTTCTCTAAATTTATAGGAAATGGGTGAAACAGTTCTTCTGTCACACCCATCCGGTATCTGCTCCCTGTTCCGTTTTACCTCTTCCCGTCACTTCAGGCAGCTGCCCAGCTCATAAGCCCGCCGGGTACAGACGGAATGGCGCGTCATGTCAGGCGTGCCGCAGCCCCTGCCCAGGATCATCCCCATATCCTGAAGATTTAAGTACCGCACCAGCGTTTTATAGTGTGCCCCCAGGGCGTCGAAGGTCCAGCCGTCGCTGTTCCATGCCACGGCAAGCAGCGCCGACTTCATGTGTTTCCGCTGGATGGAGCTGTTGAAAGCGCAGAAACGGTCCGCCATGGTCTTCAGCTGGGCGGACATGACAAAGTCCTCCTTACTTCACTTCCATAAAAAATTCTTTATTCTTCGGTCAGCAGATCTTTGCAGGCATTGAGGGCATTGAACAGCCGCGGGATTCCCATGTAGCCGCCTGCATGCACCAGGGCGCAGACAATCTCCTCTTTGGTATTGCCCGCCTTCAGCGCGCCTTCCGCATGACTTTTCACCTGCACTTCAGCGCCGCCCATGGCCGCAAGCAGCACCACAGTAAGCAGCTCCCGGGTCCTTTCGTCCAGGCCGGTGCGGGTGCCAAAATCTCCAAAGCACAGCTCCGTGAGGAACCGGGGCACGGCCTCGTCAAAGGGTTTGGGCAGCCAGGTATAGCGGTCTTTGATCTCATCCCCATAGAGCGGGGCCTGAATGGCCAGTCCCTTTTCAAAGCGCTCGTTGGGGGATGCCAGCGTACTCTGTCCGGGCAGGGGCAGGTCGATTTCCCGTTCGGAAAAGACCTCGTTCATCGCGGCGATGGCGTTCAGGGTCTTAGGGAAGCCGATGAAAGGCGCGCACTGGTAAACTGCCTCCCGGACCTCCACCGGCATACATCCGGCGTTCAGGCTGGCTCCCACATGAGCCTTCAGCTGCGGCAGGGCGCTGAGTACGGTGAGGACGGTGACGGTCACCAGCTCCCGCATCCGGTTGTCCAGGCTGCCGGTATAGCACACATCCCCAAAGATATATCCCTGCAGGATCTGCATGAATTCGCCGTCGCTGCCCTCATCTCCGGCGGCGTGGCTGTGAAACAGCTCCTGCATCTTCTGTTCGGTTCTTTCTTTTCTGTTCATGGTTTTTTCTTCCTTTCCGGTCTTAAATTTCAAAGGCTCTCCGCCCATTGCTTTAATTCCGATTCCAATTTGTTTGCTTCCGTTTCTGATTTCATTATAACGCTCCGCTTTTCAATGTCTAATGCTTATTATTTATATATATTCATACATCAAATGCATGGATAAATCCTGGCTGGCCACCGGCGGTTAATTGATCTTCCATGGAATCCTTCCCTCCCCGGAAAAATAACTTCTGATCTTATAAATGAAAAAAGCACAAGGCCGGCGCCGCTACAGGGCTGACCTCATGCTTTTTATCACCCCGGATATGGTGTCCGGATGTCAATAGGAACCTCTTTCCTGGAGGACGTAACCAGCCACCTCTTAATGGTCTGTATTACTCACTCTCATCCTCATCTGTCGGAAACGCATGCCACGCCGAAGGCTTTTCATCCCCCATAAATATCTTTTTGATCC
>CALWGL010000231.1 GCA_944380025.1 uncultured Lachnospiraceae bacterium | reverse complement strand
GAAAGCATATTCATGCAGCTTGGGGGAGGGATCCCGGCATATCTGATCTGGAAAAGGGAAGGGAAGAGGGAGAAGCAGTGCAGCACAGGAAATGGCGGGGGGCTGCCGGCTCTGCTTCCTGCCGCCGCAGCGTGGGCGCTGGGGCTGAATCTGCTGCTGGCCCTGATCGGGCTTCCGGAACTTTTTCCGGGGTTTCAGGAAACGGCGGCTGCGCAGGCGGCCATTCCCCTGGGAGCGGGGATCCTGCTTTACGGGATCGCGGCGCCGGTATCCGAGGAGCTTCTGTTCCGGGGGATCTTTTACCGGAAGGCGGGAGAGCTGTTCGGCGGATGGAAAGCGGCCGCGCTGTTTTCCTCCCTGCTGTTCGGCGCCTATCACGGGAATCCGGTACAGGGGATCTACGGTTTTCTGACCGGCATGGTCCTGTGTCTGGTGTATGAGAAAACGGGCAGACTGTCCGCGGCGATGCTGTTTCACGGAGCGGGAAATCTGGCGGTGTATCTGCTGATCGATGCGGCAGGGCTGGGAAGCCGGCTGGCTCCGGCTGCCGCTGCGCCGCTGTGCGCGCTGTTTCTTGGGGCAGCGGCATTGTGCCTGAGGCGGCTCATCGGGAGAGACGGACCGCGGGAAACGGGAGGCCAGCCATGAGAGGCGGCTTTTCGAAAAGAGGAGGCCAGCCGTGAAAGGCGGCTTGCGGGAAACGGGCTGGCCGCCATGATACACAGACTGCGGGAAAAGACAGACAGCCGCAAAAGGAAGGAAACAGAGAGATGTTAAACAGAACGGATATCCGCAGGGAATGTCACCGCGTGACCTTTGCGAGGGGAGAGGAGCTGCAGCAAAGGGGCGGGGTCCGGCGGCTTGCCCGGGAGAAAAAGAAGGAAGACGGCTTCGACGTGGTGCAGCTGGACGCTACGGTAAGCGGGAGCGGAGAGAAGCTGTATGAGGTAAAGATCAAGATCGACGAGGACTACCGGGAGATCCTGGAGTATGAGTGCGAATGCCCGGCTTTTTATTCCTATGCCGGGATGTGCAAGCATTGTGTGGCCGTCCTGCTGGATTATCTGGAAAAAAGAGACGAAGCCGGGAGAACGAAAAAACCCCTGGTCTGGTATGGGATCCCGACGGATTCCTCCGCAGCCGGACGAGCAGGAAATTCCGGTCCGGCGTCCGGCCGGGGAGAAGCGTCCGGCCGGGGAGAAGCGTCCGGCCCGGCCTCCTCTGCCTCCAGATCCTTTCCTGCCATGCGGGCGGAAAGCCGCAGCACCACCTTCGGGTTTGAGCTGCTGCTGGAGCAGTTCGTACAGCGGGATCGGGCGAATCTGAAGCAGCGGCAGATTTTGGGAACGGTGCGTCTGGAACCGTCTTTTTCTTTTTATGGGGAAAGCCTGAAGGTGACCTTCCGGATCGGAAGCCGGCGGCTGTATGTGGTGAAGAATCTGGGAGATTTCGTGAACGCGGTGGCGGGAAGCGGATGGGTGAGCTACGGAAAGGAGCTCGCTTTTTATCATCATCCGGAGGCGTTCGCGCCGGAATACCGGCCGCTGGTGAATTTCCTGACCTTTACGCTGCTGAAGGGCAGCAGCTATATGGGAAATTATCTGTCCTCCATCTATAAAAAAGAGCTGATGGTGAGCGCGGAGCTGGCGGACGGCTTTCTGGAAAGTGTGCGCGGCATTCCTCTCCGGGAGGAGGGAACGGACCGGGAATGGAGAGTGGAGGACGGAGAACCCGAACGGACGCTGGAGATCTCGTCCGAAGGAAACGGCGCGCTGGTCCGGCTGAAAAAACTGCCCATGCTGACCGGGAGGCAGGGGATGTATTTCTGGGCGGACGGAAAGATCTTTTGCGTCAGCCGGGAACGGGGGGAGGAGATCCGGGAATTTCTTCTGTTTATGGACCGTTACGGGAAGAACGGACTGTATATCGCGCCGTCGGAGCTTCCCGCCTTCGTGCGGGACATGCTGCCGGTGCTTTCCGGACATTTCCGGGTAAAAACAAAGGATTTTGATCCGGAACGTTTTCTTCCTCCCCAGGCGGGTTTTGCCCTGTATCTGGACGCGCCGCAGAGGGATCTGATCACCTGCTCCTTGTTTTCTGTGTATGAACAGGAACGGTACAATCTGTTCGAGGATACTTCGCTTTCCGGACAGCGGGATACCTGGCGGGAAACGGAGTTTTCCGGGCAGGTGTCGTCCTTTTTTACGGCCTTTGATCCGGACAGGCATCAGATGGTGCTTTCCGGGGAGGCCGGGCTGTATGAGTTCCTGCATGAGGGACTGTACCGGCTGCAGGAGCTGGCGGCTGCCTTCGGCGCGGAAATCTATATTTCGGATGTGCTGAAGGGGATGCGGGTGCTGCCCTCTCCCCATGTGAGCGTGGGGATCTCCCTGTCGGGAGGGCTTCTGGAGCTGGAGCTTTCCTGTGAGGAGATGCCCCTTTCCGAGCTTGCCCAGATCCTGTCCCGGTATGACAGAAAGCGGAAATATTTCCGCCTGAAGGACGGAAGCTTTGTGGATCTGTCCGATGCGGGCGTCCGCTCCCTTTCCGAGCTGGGAAGCTCCCTCAGACTGGGAGAGAAGGAGCTGGAAAAGGGAAGCGTGCAGCTTCCCGGATACCGCGCCCTGTATCTGGACGGAAGCCTGGAGGAAAGCGGCTTTCTGAATCTGAAAAGGGGAAAGAGCTTCCGGGCGCTGGTGCGGAGCATGAAGACCGTGGAGGACAGCGACTATGAGATCCCGGAGGGGCTTGCGGGAGTCCTGCGGGGATATCAGAAGACGGGATACCGCTGGATCCGGACGCTGCAGGCAAACGGCTTCGGCGGGATCCTGGCGGATGATATGGGGCTGGGAAAAACCCTGCAGGCCATCGCGTTTCTGCTTGCGGACTGGAAGGAAAAGGGAGGCGCGGGAGAAAAGGGGACGGAGGCGGCCGGGCCGGAAACGAATGGGCCGGAAACAGCCAGGCTGGAAGCGGCTGCACAGAACGGAACATCCCGGCGTTATCTGGTGGTCTGTCCGGCGTCTCTGGTGTACAACTGGAAGAGCGAGCTGGAGCGGTTCGCGCCCGGGCTGCCTGCGCGGCTGGCTGCGGGAAGCCGGCAGGAGCGGGAGCTGGCGCTCGGAGAAACGGAGGAGGCAGGCGGCGTGCTTGTCACCTCTTATGATCTTCTGCGGCGGGATATTGAATTGTATGAAGGCATGGAGTTTGCCGCCCAGATCATCGACGAGGCTCAGTTCATCAAGAATCATACCACCCAGGCGGCCCGCGCCGTCAAGGCGGTGCAGGCGGATTTCCGGCTGGCGCTGACGGGAACGCCGGTGGAAAACCGGCTGAGCGAGCTGTGGAGCATTTTCGATTATCTGATGCCCGGCTATCTGTTCGGCTATTCCAGGTTCCGGGAGGAATTCGAGTCCCCTATTGTGAACCGGGAGGATGAGGGCGCGGCGGAGAGGCTTCAGAAAATGATCCGGCCCTTCGTGTTAAGGCGGCTGAAGCAGGATGTGCTTTCCGACCTTCCGGACAAGATCGAGAAGAACATGTACGCAGCCATGGAAGGGGAGCAAAGGCAGCTTTATGACGCCCATGTGCAGCGGCTTGTGATGCTGCTTTCCGGGCAGAGCGAGAAGGAATTTCAGACGGCAAAGATCCAGATCCTGGCGGAGCTGACGAAGCTCAGACAGCTTTGCTGTGATCCCGGGCTTCTTCTGGAGGGCTATGAGGGAGAGAGCGCCAAAACGCGGCTGTGCCTGGAGCTGATTCAGAACGCGGCGGAGGGCGGGCACAAGGTTCTTCTGTTCTCCCAGTTCACCACCATGCTGGAACGGCTGAAGGCGGCGCTTTCAAGGGAGGGGATCCGGTTTTACTCGCTGGACGGCTCCACGCCGAAGGCAAGGCGGCTGCAGCTGGTGGATGCCTTCAACCGGGATGAAACGCAGGTGTTCTGCATTTCCCTGAAGGCGGGCGGCACGGGGCTGAATCTGACCGGGGCGGATATCGTGATCCATTTCGATCCCTGGTGGAATGTGGCGGTGCAGAATCAGGCCACGGACCGGGCGCACCGGATCGGGCAGAAAAACGTGGTGACCGTGTACCGGCTGATCGCGCAGGATACTATTGAGGAAAAGATCGTGCAGTTGCAGGAAAAAAAGAGCAGGCTGGCGGAGCAGATCCTGGGCGGGGAGGAGATGGGGCCGGCGGCACTTTCAAAGGAGGCGCTGATGGAGATTCTGGGGACGAGATAGGAAAGGAGAAGAAAGATGAGACTTGGAATCAATGATGATCTGGGCCATAAAAATCCGGAGGAATGGATCGCGCTGATCAGAAAATACAGGGTCAGGGCAGCGGTGGCCCCGATGACCAAGGATGCGCCGGAGGATTTGAAAAGAGAGTACCTCAGACTGGCAGAACAGGAGGATGTCATCATAGGAGAGGTAGGGATCTGGAACAATGTAATGGCCCCGGATGAAGCGGAAAGAAAGGCTGCCGTTGCCTATGCGAAGGAGCAGCTCGCTTTCGCGGATGAGATCGGCGCAAGATGCTGCGTCAATGTTTCCGGCGCTGCGGGGGAAGTATGGGACGGTTATTATGAGGAAAATTATTCTCAGGAAACCTATGAAAAGATCATTGATACGACGCGGGATATCATAGATTCCGTAAAGCCGCGGAGAACCTTTTTTACGTTGGAGCCGATGTACTGGATGCATCCGGATTCCCCGGATGATTACCTGAAAATGCTGAAGGATATCGACAGGGAACGTTTTGCGGTTCATATGGATTATGCCAATATGATCACCAGCTTTTCCAGGTATCATCACTGTGATGCTTTTATCAGAGAATGCTTCCATAAGCTTGGACCGTATGTGAAAAGCGTGCATGCAAAGGATGTGGCTTTTGAACAGAGACCGACTGTCTGTATCCGGGAAGCGCTTCCGGGAACGGGAAAGGTGGATTTTAAGCAGGTTATGCAGCTGGCGGACGAGATAGACCGGGATCTGCCCGTGTTTGCGGAGCATCTTTCTTCCCTGGAAGAATATGAAAAAGCGCTGTGTTATCTGCAGAGCTTATAAGCCCGTAAAAGGAGAGACAGCAAAAACAAACACACAAAAAAGACGGTACAGAAAGTACCGTCTTTTTCAGCGTGCGCAAGAAGATTCGAACTCCCGACCTTCTGATCCGTAGTCAGACGCTCTATCCAGCTGAGCTATGCGCACATCCTTATGAGAGCTGTCGTTCCCGACAACATATTGTATTCTATCTGATTGCAGAGGAAAAGTCAATAGGAAATTTTATTTTTCTCCTTTTCTCTACTGCCAAGCTCTCTGCCGACCACAGCCAGCATGGTAATGAAGCAGGCCGCGCCGCCGATGAAGTTGGAGACGGGCTC
>CALWGL010000230.1 GCA_944380025.1 uncultured Lachnospiraceae bacterium | reverse complement strand
TTCTGCGAAGAGGTGCTTGCGATGCCTGTCATCCGCGGAAAGAAGACGGATAAGGAAAAATTCGCGGGAGCGGAGGCCACCTATACCATCGAGGCCCTGATGCACGACGGAAAGGCCCTGCAGTCCGGCACCAGCCACAATTTCGGAGACGGCTTTGCCAAAGCCTTCGGCATCCAGTTCACGGATAAGGACAATAAGCTGAAATATGTGTACCAGACCTCCTGGGGCATGACCACCCGCCTGATCGGCGCGATCATCATGGTGCACGGCGACAACTCCGGCCTGGTGCTTCCGCCCAGAGTAGCGCCCGTGCAGATCATGATCATCCCCATCCAGCAGAAAAAAGAGGGCGTTCTGGAAATGGCTTATGCTCTGCGCGACCGCCTCAGCGGCTTCCGAGTGAAGGTGGACGATACGGACAAGAGCCCCGGCTGGAAATTCTCCGAGCAGGAGATGCGCGGCATCCCGATCCGCGTGGAGATCGGCCCCAAGGATATCGAGGCAGGCCGCTGCGTGATCTGCAGAAGGGATACCCGTGAAAAGATCGAGGTGCGCCTGGAGGAGCTGGAGGAAAAAGCGGACGAGATCCTGGAACAGATGCAGAAGGATATGCTGGAGCGCGCCCGCGCCCACAGAGATGCCCACACCAGCGTGGCGACAAATATGGCGGAGCTGGAGGATATCCTCAACAACAGACCCGGCTTTGTGAAGGCCATGTGGTGCGGCGATCAGGCCTGCGAGGATCAGATCAAGGAAAAATTCGCGGCAACCAGCCGCTGCATGCCCTTCAGGCAGGAACACCTTTCCGACACCTGTGTCTGCTGCGGAAAACCTGCGAAGAAAATGGTTTACTGGGGCAGGGCATATTAAAAATATGGAGGCGGCAGGAACCATGGGTTCCTGCCAAAGAATGGCTTACGCCATTCTTCTCGCTTTAATGAAATGCGGCCTGCGGCCGCGGAAAAAGAGGTAATCATGAAAATTCTGGTAATCAACTGCGGAAGCTCATCCTTAAAGTATCAGCTCATCGACAGCGATACGGAGGCGGTTCTGGCAAAGGGACTGTGCGAGAGGATCGGCATCGACGGAAGCAACATCGCCCATCAGCCTGCGGGCGGGGAAAAGGTGAAGGAAATGGCGGATATGCCGGATCACACGGCGGCTGTGAAGCTGGTGATCGAAAAGCTCACGGATCCTAAGGTGGGCGTGATCGGCTCCCTTTCCGAGATCGACGCGGTGGGACACCGGGTGGTGCACGGCGGCGAGAGCTTCTCCGGTTCCGTTCTGGTGGACGAAGAGGTGATTAAGGGGATCGAGGCCTGCAGCGACCTTGCGCCGCTGCACAATCCGGCCAACCTGATCGGCATCCGCTCCTGCCAGGCGATCATGCCCGGCGTGCCCATGGCGGTGGTGTTCGATACGGCGTTCCATCAGACCATGCCGGAAAAGGCCTATCTGTACGGCCTTCCCTATGAATACTATCAGAAATACAAGATCCGCCGCTA
Source organism: uncultured Lachnospiraceae bacterium (assembly GCA_944380025.1). Classification (GTDB taxonomy): domain Bacteria; phylum Bacillota; class Clostridia; order Lachnospirales; family Lachnospiraceae; genus Eisenbergiella. The sequence goes on along the minus strand of CALWGL010000230.1, from coordinate 3,887 downwards.
CGGTTTCCATGGAACCAGCCATGATTTTGTGTCGAAGCGGGCGGCCGAGATCCTTGGAAAGGACAGAAAGGATCTGCGGATCATCGTCTGCCATCTGGGCAACGGTGCTTCCGTTTCCGCCGTAGCCTATGGAAAGAGCGTGGATACCAGCATGGGCCTGACCCCTCTGGAGGGCCTGATCATGGGAACCAGAAGCGGCGACATGGATCCCGCCATCGTTTCCTTCCTGGCGCAGAAGGAGGGGCTGGATGCGGCGCAGGTGATCGACATCTGCAATAAAAAGTCCGGCGTGCTCGGCCTTTCCGGCGGCGCTTCCAGCGACTTCCGGGATCTGGTGGACGCGGCGAAGGACGGAAACGCGCTGGCGAAGAACGCTCTGGAGGCCTATGCCTACCGGGTGGGCAAATACATCGGCGCCTACACGGCGGCCATGAACGGCGTGGACGTGATCGCCTTCACCGCGGGCGTTGGGGAGAACAACGCCGAGGTGCGCGTCCTGATCGGCCAGTACATCGGCTATCTCGGCACCAATATCGATCCGGAGAAAAACAAACTGCGCGGCGAGGAAGTGATCCTCTCCGACGAGGGCGCGAAGGTGGTCACCATGGTGGTTCCCACCAACGAGGAGCTTGCCATCGCCAGAGAGACGGTGCGCCTGCTGAACCAATAAACGGTACAGGATGGCGGCGCGGTACGCGCCCCGCATCCTGAAGGATAGAAAGGCTTTCCGGCGTTTTTTGTTTCGTCGGGAAGCCTTCCTTTGAGAAGAGCCCTCATCCGGGTATCCCCGGAATGGGAAGGCTCCGGAACAGGAAGGCTCCGGAACCGGAAGGCTCCGGGACGGGAAGGCTCCGGAAACGGGAGATCACCGGCCCGCCTGCGCGGGCCTTATTACGGGCCTCAGATTTAAGAAAGGATACCTGATTTTATGAACAGCGAATACGTTGCGAGCGTCAATTCCGGGTTTTTTTACCTGCTGGTAGCCCTGGTGCTCGCTTTTATTACGGTCATGTGTTTTGTGTTTCTGGTAAAAAGCTACCGGGCGGGAATCGCCATCGGAATGGACAGGAAGGTGCTGAAAAAAGCCATCATCTCCAGCGCCACCTTCACCCTGCTTCCCTCCATCAGCATCCTGCTTGGCGTCATCGCCTTAAGCGGCACGCTTGGCGTCCCGCTTTCCTGGCTGCGCCTGTCCGTCATCGGCGCGCTGCAGTATGAACTGAACGTGGCGGAGATCGCGGCCCAGAGCGTGGGGCTTTCCGGCCTGCGCCTGTCCGAGATGAACATGACGGCCTTCGTCACCATTTTTCTGGTCATGACGGTCGGCATCCTGAGCGGGGTGTTCTGCTGCATCTTCCTTTTGAAAAAATATCTGAAAAAGGTACAGAGCGCGCCGAAAAAAGAGGGCGGAAAGCCGGGCTTCGGGGATCACGCCACCACCTGCATGTTCGTGGGACTGTGCGGCGCTTACATCGGCTCCTACGTGGGAACGCTGACCAGCAGCGGCAATTACGTGCCCCTCGCGGTGGCGGCCGTTTCGGCCATTTTCATGGCGGTGTTCGAGTATTTTACCAATAAAAAGGGCATGGCGGTCCTGGATAACTTCAGCCTTGCGGTCAGCATGCTTGCGGGCATGGTCGCCGCCGTGCTGATGAGCCTGTAACAGGAGGCGGCGGGGACGTCCGGTCTGTCCGGATGTGGGCTGCCGGTTTCTTTTAGATGGATAAGCCGCCTGCGGCAGAGCTGCGGAGGACGGCGGAAAAGAGGTATTTAGATGGACGAGAAGAAAGCGCAGGAATTTCTGGAGGAATTTAACGCGGGACTGCACCGCCTGGGCCGGATCACCCTGATCGTCAGCGTGATCCTTCTGGTGGGCGCTCCCTTTATCATCGGCGCGGCAAACGGCGTAATGCCGGATCTGCGCGGCTTTTTAAGCGGTTTTGCCAAGGTGGGGATCATCTATATTCCCGTGGGGATCGTGGAATTTCTGGTCTATACCCCCATGCTTGGGGCGGGCGGAAGCTATCTGGCCTTTATCACCGGAAACGTGACCAATATGAAGATCCCCTGTGCCATGAACGCCAGGGATCTGGCGAAGACGAAGGTGGGAACGCCGGAAAATGAGATCATTTCCACCCTCAGCGTGGCCACCAGCGCCATCGTCACCACCCTTGTCATCGTGGCTGGCGTGGTGCTGATGATCCCGCTGCGCCCGGTGCTGGAAAATCCGGTGCTGGTGCCGGCCTTCGACAACGTGGTGCCCGCCCTGTTCGGCGCGCTGGGACTGAAATATTTTTCCAAAAGCCCCAAAATCGCGGCGGTGCCCGTGCTGTTCATGACCCTGCTGTGCGTGCTGGCGCCGTCGATGATCTCGCAGACCAGCATCCTGATCATTCCCTCCGGCGCGCTGGCTCTGGCGATCGGCTACGTGCTGTTTAAGAAGGGAAAGCTGTAAAGGGCGGAAAGGAGAAAGTGATGGCAGGCTATATTCTGTTTGGAATTTTAATCCTGATCCTGCTTCTTGCGGCGGTGCTTCTCATCCGCACCTGCATGCAAAAGCCCACGCCGGCCAAAACGGCAAAGGTGGAGCTTCAGGATAACGACAGGGCGAGGGAGTACGGAGAGAGGCTTGCGCGGATGGTCAGAAAAGAGACCGTCTCCAGCCGCTTTGATCCGGATAAGAGTAAATTTTATGAATTTCATGAGCTTCTGGAGGAGCTTTTCCCGCTGGTGCATCAGACCTGCGAAAAGCATGTGTTTCACGGAAGCCTTCTTTTCAAGTGGGGCGGGAAGGGGAAGGCGGAGCCGATCCTTCTGATGAGCCACCACGACGTGGTGGAGGCGAACGGCGACTGGGAGCATCCGCCCTTTTCCGGCGAGCTGGATGAACAGGGAAGGCTGTGGGGCCGCGGCACCGTGGATACCAAGGCCAGTCTGTTCTGCATCCTCACCGCGGTGGAAGAAAAGCTGCGGGAAGGCTTCGTGCCGGAGGGAGACGTGTATATCGCCAGCGGCTGCACGGAGGAGTTCAGCGGAGAGGGCGCGCCTCTGACGGCGGCCTGGCTGAAGGAGCAGGGCGTCCATCTGAAGTTCCTCATCGACGAGGGCGGCATGATCCTGGACGAGCCCATCGGCGGCGTGAAGGGAACCTACGCCATGGTGGGCGTGCTGGAAAAGGGCTACGGCGACCTGAAATTTACCGCCCGCGGCAAGGGAGGCCATGCCTCCGCGCCCGGCCGGAACACGCCTCTGGTGCGGCTGGGACAGTTCATGGCGGCGGTGGAGAAAAAATCTCCCTTTACCAGCCGGTTCAGCCCGGCGGTGCTGGAAATGTTCCGCCGCCTGACTCCCAACATGGTTTTCGGCATGAAGCTGGTATTTGCCAACCTCTGGCTGTTTAAGCCCCTGCTCATAAAGCTCATGCCCCTCATCAGCCCGCCCGGCGCGGCCATGCTGCACACCACCGTCGCCTTTACCATGGCGAAGGGCGCGGACGGCCTGAACGTGCTTCCCCAGGAGGCTTATGTGACGGCGAACCTGCGTTTCATCCCTCATCAGCCCACGGATGAGAGCATCGCCCTCATCACCGATATGGCGAAGAAATTCAACCTGGAAACCGAAGTGCTTTACAAGGACTATCCCTGCCCGGTGGTGGATTACAGAGGAGACGCCTTCCGGCTGGTGGAGCGGACCATCGGAGAGATCTATCCCGGCGTGGGTGTGAGCCCCTACGTGATGACCGGCGGCACCGACGCCAAGTATTACAAGGATGTCTGCGACGACTGCATCCGTTTCGCGCCCCTGTACATCAATAAGCAGCAGTACGAGAGCATTCACGGCCTGAATGAAAATATCTATATCGGCGCTCTGCCCATGGGCGTGGATTT
>CALWGL010000229.1 GCA_944380025.1 uncultured Lachnospiraceae bacterium | reverse complement strand
GCCAGAAAATAGGGCCGCCGCATGCCGGAAAGCAGGCTCCAGTCGAACCGGGTTCCCGTTCCGCCCTTCCCCGCATCCAGGAGTACGTAATCCGCGCCGCTGTCATTGGCCGCTTCCACATCCCGCTCTCCCGCGATGGAAAAGGCTTTGATGACCGCAAGGCCCGTAAGCGAACGCACCTGCCGGATGCCGGCCTCATCCTCCGTCCCGTGAAGCTGGATGAGATCGATGATCCCCCTGTCTGCAATCTTGGCGATCCGCTCCGTTTTTTCGTTCACAAACACGCCCACCGCACGGATCTCCGGCATCAGCAGCGCCCTCAGCTCCTCCGCCCGCTCCGGCGGCACATACCGCCTGCTGACAGGGGCAAATACAAAACCCACATACGCGGGCCTGCACGCATTGGCGGCCGCGATGTCGCAGGGCCGGGACAGACCGCAGAATTTAATTTTTGTCATGCTCTTCCCTTCTCCTTACCCGAGGGAGCCGTTCAAGATGCCCACGCCCGATGCGCCGTCCGGCATCGTTCCTCTCAGCTCCGCCAGCTTCTTTTTCTTATCCGGCGCGCGCATCAGCGCTTCTCCCACCAGCACCGCGTCCGCTCCGGCCTCCCGGAGCCTGCTCACATCCTCCGCGCTCTGCACGCCGCTTTCGGAAACGAACAGCACGCCTTTCGGGATCCGCTCCCGCAGGCGGAGGCTGTTTTCCGCATCCACGGAAAAATCCTTCAGATTCCGGTTGTTGACGCCGATGATCCTGGCCCCCGCCCTCACGGCAAGCTCCGCCTCCGCCCCGTCATGGGCCTCCGCCAGGGCGGAAAGCCCCAGCGCATCGCACAGGGAAAGGTATTCCGAAAGCTGGCTTTCCGAAAGGATGGAACCGATCAGAAGCACGGCGGAAGCCCCCAGAATTTTCGCTTCGTAGATCATGTATTCATCCACGGTAAAATCCTTGCGCAGGCAGGGAATGGCGACCGCCTGCGTGATTTCCTCCAGATACCTGTCGCTTCCCAGAAACCATTTCGGCTCGGTGAGCACGGAAATGCAGTCCGCTCCCGCCGCCTCGTATTCCCGGGCGATCTGCAGATAAGGAAAGTCTTCCGCGATGATCCCTTTTGAGGGAGAGGCTTTCTTGCATTCGCAGATGAAGGAAAGGCCGGGCTTTTTCAGCGCCTCTTCAAAAGGGAAGGCCCCGGCAGGAAGAGACAGCGCCTGTCTCCGGATCTCTTCCAGAGGCGTCTGTGTCCGTGCCGCGCGGACACGCTCCCGTGCATGCTCCGCGAGCCGGTCCAGGATGGTTCCTCCTTTCCTCATGCCTGTTCCTCCTTCCGGTTGCTGATCTCGATCAGCTTCTGCAGGACCGCAAGGGCTTTTCCGGAATCGATCAGCTCTCCGGCAAGCACGATCCCCTCCCGGAGACTCTCCGCCTTTCCTCCGATGTAAAGGGAAGCGCCCGCGTTCATCAGCACCGCGTCCCTCTTCGGCCCCATTCTTCCGTTTAGAATGGCAAGGGTGATCTTCGCGTTTTCCTCCGGCGTTCCTCCCTGAAGATCGGCCCGGCTGCAGCGCCTGATCCCGAACTCCTCCGGCGTGATCACGTAGGATCTGAACCATCCGTCGCGGATCTCACAGACGGTGGTGGGCGCGGTCACGGAGATTTCGTCCAGCTTTTCCTGCCCGTAAACCACCATGCCGCGGCGGACGCCCAGGTTGATGAGCACCTGCGCCAGCGGCGCTGCCAGATACTCATCATATACGCCGAGAAGCTGCATGACGGGCGTTCCCGGATTGGTCAGCGGCCCAAGAATGTTGAATACGGTGCGAAAACCCAGCTCCCTGCGGATCCCTCCCACGTACTTCATGGAGGTGTGATACTCCTGCGCGAAGAAAAAGCACATGCCCGCTTCCTTCAGAAGCTCCACGCAGCGCGCCGGGCTCTGCCGGATGTTCACGCCCAGCGCCTCCAGGCAGTCCGCCGTCCCGCACTGGGAGGAGGCCGCCCGGTTGCCGTGCTTTGCCACCTTCATGCCGCCCGCCGCAGCCACCAGCGCGGAGGTGGTGGAAATGTTAAAGCTGTGAGCGTTGTCCCCGCCGGTTCCCACGATCTCAAACACCTCCATCCCCGTGTCCACCCGGATGGCATGATCCCGCATGGCCGCCGCGCACCCCGCGATCTCATCTGTGGTCTCCGCCCTGGCGCTCTTGGTGGAAAGCGCCGCAAGAAAGGCTGCGTTCTGTGTCTGTGTGGTCTCCCCGCTCATGATCTCATTCATCACCGCGTAGGCCTCGTCATAGCTCAGGTCCCCTTTGTTCACGATCTTTACGATTGCTTCCTTAATCATTTCCACTTCCTCCCTGCCGCCGTCAGGCGGCAAATTAACTCCGGGCTAACGGCTCTCAGCCGTTCCGTCCATTCCGATAAAATTTTCAAGCATCCGCTTCCCGTCCGGCGTCAGGATCGATTCCGGATGAAACTGTACGCCGTAAACGGGATATTTCCTGTGCTGCACCGCCATCACCTCTCCGTCGTCGGTAACGGCCGTAACCTTCAGCTCCTGGGGCAGAGCAGCCGCGTCCACCGCAAGGGAGTGATAACGCGCCACCGGTGTTCTTTCAGGGCAGCCCGCAAACAGGGGGCAGCTTCTGTCCAGGACGGCGGCCGACTGCTTTCCGTGCATCAGCCGCTTCGCGTATCCCACGGCCGCACCGAAGGCCGCGCAGATGGCCTGATGCCCCAGGCAGACGCCAAGAATGGGAATCCTTTCTCCCAGCCTTTGTACCGTTTCCATCAGGATTCCCGCGTCCTCCGGCCTTCCGGGGCCGGGCGAAAGAACGATGCGCGCCGGGTCCATTTTTTCAATCTCCTCCACTGAGAACTCGTCGTTGCGGATCACCCGGATGTCCGGCTCAAGCTCTCCGATGAGCTGATAGAGATTATAGGAAAAACTGTCATAGCTGTCGATGAGTAAGATCACAGGTCCGCCTCCTTTGCTCTCTTCATGGCGTCTACCACCGCCTTCGCCTTGTTGATGCACTCCTCATATTCCTTCTCCGGAACGGAATCCGCAACGATCCCGGCCCCGCTTCTCACAAAGACCTTCCCGCCCTTTTTGCAGGCGATCCGGATCGCGATGCAGGTATCCATGTTTCCCGTGAAATCAATATATCCGATGGCTCCTCCGTAAATGCCCCGCCTGTTATTCTCCAGCTCCCCGATCAGCTGGCAGGCCCGGATCTTCGGCGCACCGGACAGGGTTCCCGCGGGAAGCACCGCCTCCAGCGCATCCAGCGCGTCGCATCCCTTCCTGAGCCTTCCGCGCACCGTGGAGCCGATGTGCATCACATGGGAAAACCGTTCCACGCTGTGAAGCTTCTCCACCTGCACGCTTCCGAACGCGCTCACCTTTCCCAGATCATTTCTGCCCAGATCCACCAGCATGTTGTGCTCCGCAAGCTCCTTTTCATCGGAAAGAAGCTCCGCTTCCAGCCTCTCATCCTCCTGCGGCGTCGCTCCCCTCGGCCTGGTCCCCGCCAGGGGGAAGGTATGGAGCACGCCGTCCTTAAGCTTCACCAGCGTTTCCGGCGAAGCACCCGCCACCTCCACATCCATTCCCGAAAAATAAAACATATACGGCGACGGATTCATGGTGCGCAGGATCCGGTAGGTATTGAACAGACTGCCCTCAAACGGCGCTTCCAGCCGGTTGGAAAGGACGATCTGAAAAATATCTCCTTCCCGGATATGGCCTTTCGCCTCCTCCACCATCCGGCAGAACTCCTTTTTTTCAAACAAAGGTCTTACCTCTCCCACTAGATGGCCTCCCGCCTCCCGCTTCTTTTTGCCGGTCCGAAGCAGTTTCGCAAGCTGCGTAAGCTCCATCACCGCCCTGTTGTAACCTGTCTCCGCATCCTCCAGTCTCATGTTCGCGATCAGGATGATCTTCTGGCGGAAATTGTCAAAGGCGATCACCTGATCAAACAGCATCAGATCCGCGTCCTGAAAACGTTCCGTGTCCTCCGCTTCCGTCCTCACCGCCGGTTCGCTGTAGCCCAGATAATCATAGGAAAAATATCCCACAAGGCCCCCGGCAAAGGGCGGAAGATAGGAAAACCGGGGACTTCTGTAATCCGCAAGCACCTGCCGGATCGCGTCGGAGGGGTTTTCCGTGTGAAAACGGACGCTTCCCACCTTCATTTCACCGTCCCTGCAGGTGATCTCAAGCTTCGGGTCAAAGCCCAGGAAGGTATAGCGCCCCCAGGTCTCATCCTGCTTCGCCGACTCCAGCAGATAGCAGTGGGAAGACACATTTTTCAGAATATCCAGCGCCTCGATGGGCGTGCAGATATCCGACAGGATTTCGCAGGAAACCGGCAGCACCCGGTACTTTCCTTCCGCAGCTACCTTTCTAATCTCACTCATTTCCGGTAAAAAATTCATCGCCATATCCTTCCTCCGTTTTGAAACAGACCGCCTGCCTGCGTTTTGGCAACCACTACGTTTGTTTGAAAGCCGATTGCAGCGTGCCCCAGCACTCTGCAATCGCAGACACATTCGCAGTCCGGGCTTTGCCCTTCCTGCTCATGTGTCCTGCCTGGCCGATGTCGATGCGGCTGTGCATGCAGGCATGCCCACCGCCCCGCTGCCTGCCAGGGCTTTCAAACAAAACAGAAAGTCCCTGACAGATAGATAAAATACCATCTGTCAGGGACGAATCATACAAAAGTATAAAATCCGCGGTGCCACCCTGGATTCACAGGAATATCCTGCGCGCTTGACGGGATACCATCATATCCCCGGCAACTGACGTATGCCCTCACGTTGCAGAATACTCTGTGAACGGCAGATCATCCGGTCACTGCCGGATCATTGGCTCACATTTGACTGCACCCTCAGCGGTCCATTTGACAACTTGTTTCTCGCCTGACTCTCAGCGCCGCAGGCTCTCTGTAAAGGCATCATTGCCGTTATCTCCGCTTCAACGGTTTGGTGTATTAAATTTGTAACAGATTATCACAGGAATAGAGGGCTGTCAAGCGTCAAATTTAATTAAAATATTCCCCTGCCCTTTCTGGGTAACAGTTCAGCCTTCGGCAGAACTGTTACGGCATCCGGCCATTCCAATCGCTTCGCGATGGGCCGGATGCTTTCTGCCGATACGTTTTCGTACGGTCTGCGCAGTAAATGCGCAGACCTGACTGAACTGTTACCTTTCTGGGTTGCTTTTCACGGGGCAGGGGACCAGACGAAATATTCCACAAATTTTTTCGGAAAAAACATTCCGCAGAGTCTTCCACAGAACTTTTTTCGCTCATATACGGTTGAAGATTGAAGAAATAGCTTTGTAACCGTACAAAAATTCATTTTTTACGGATTCAATTCCGGAAAATACTATTCTGAACCGTA
>CALWGL010000228.1 GCA_944380025.1 uncultured Lachnospiraceae bacterium | reverse complement strand
TGCAAATTTAGTGGATTATAATTTACTAAAGTATAACTTAGTAAAATAAAATTGACTAATTTGAGGGCGAATGCTATAGTGAGACAAATACAGATCGGAGGCACAGAAAATGTTCATAGGAAGAGAAAAGGAGCTGGCTTCCCTGGAGCAGCTGTATGCGTCGGGAAAATTTGAGTTTGCGGTGATCTATGGCCGCCGCCGTGTGGGAAAAACTGCGCTGATCAGCCAGTTTATAAAAGAAAAAAAGGCGATCTATTTCATGGGAGTGGAAAGCAGCGCCGGGCAGAATCTGGAAAATCTCAGCAGAAATATCATGGAATACAGCACGGGAATTCTGACGGAAGCGTCTTTTTCTTCTTTTCAGTCCGCTCTGGAGTATGTATTCCGCCTGGCGAAGGAAGAACGGCTGATCCTGGCTATCGACGAGTATCCCTATGTGGCCCGCTCCTCCGGAAGCCTCGCTTCCACGCTGCAGCTTCTGATCGATCAATATGGAAAAACGTCGAAACTGATGCTGATCCTCTGCGGTTCTTCCATGTCCTATATGGAGGATCAGGTATTGGCTTACAAGGCGCCGCTTTATGGCAGGAGGACAGCGCAGATCAAGCTTCTTCCCTTTGATTTTGAGGATACCGCGCGGTGCTTTCCCCGCTTTTCTCCTGAGGACAAGGCGCTGGTCTATGGCATTGCGGGAGGGACGCCCCAGTATCTTCTCCAGATGGATGACCGGCTGAGCATTGCGGAAAACATCATGCGGACATTCCTGAATCCCGTTTCCTTCCTTTTTGAGGAACCGGAAAATCTGCTGAAGCAGGAGGTGAGGGAACCGGCGCTTTACAATGCGATCATCACGGCCATAGCGGCGGGCGCTTCCCGGATGTCCGAAATCGCCGGGAAGGTCGGCGCTGAAACCAGCGTATGCGCTTCTTATCTGAAAAATCTGACCGCGCTGGGGCTGATTGAAAAAGAAAATCCTTATGGTGAAAAAAAGTCCCGGAGAGCGGTTTATCACATTGCTGACAATATGTTCCGTTTCTGGTATCGGTTTGTGCCGGAAAACAGCTCTCTGATTGGGCGGGGAGCAGCGGAACTGGCTTACAGGAGGATTGAGCCCTGTCTGTCGGATTATATGGGAAAGGTTTTTGAAGAAATATGCAGACAGTACCTCTGGAAGCTTTTGCTGAAAGGAAAATCGCCCGTGGAATTTCGAATGCTTGGCCGATGGTGGGGAACGGATTCGGCCACCCGCAGTCAGGCGGAGATCGACATTATGGGCGAGCAGGATAAGGACACGGCGCTGTTTGGGGAATGCAAATGGACAAACGGGAAGGTGGATACCGGCGTCCTGGATACACTGGCAGGCAGAAGCCGGATGTTTCATTACCGGAGGACGCAGTTGTATCTGTTCGCAAAAAGCGGATTTACGGAAGGGTGTGCGGAAACTGCCGCCCGGATGGGAAATGTGACGCTTGTCACATATGAAGAAATGCTGCAATTTCTTCTGGACGGCTGAGCACGGCTGGCCGACCGGTCATGACCTGAATGGCCGGTTTCCGCCGGAATATAACAGGAAGAAAAGGAAAGACAGAATGACAGAATCTATCTGCGGAGTGGACTGCTGCAGCGAGTGCGGCAGAAAAGAGGAATGCGGCGGCTGCCGCAAAACGGACGGCCATCCCTTTGGGGGAACCTGTATCGCTGCCGAGAGCATCCGGCAGGGAGGGATGGACGCCTTCTGGCATTTAAAAAATACATTGATTTCAGAATTCAACGCGCTGGGGATTCCCGGCCTGCAGGTGGATGATCTGAACCTGCTGAACGGCTTTTTTGTGAATCTGGAATATCCTCTTGCAAACGGACAGTCCGTAAAGCTGCTGGAGGACAACAATGTTTACTGGGGGAACCAGATCGAAATTCCCGGAAGCGACAGATGCTATGGGCTGGTTGCGGACGAACAGTATCTTCTGGTCTGCGACTATAAGTGCGGCGGCACGGAGCCAAGGATCATCTGCTATAGAAAAAGGGGCTTCTGATGAATAAACTATGGTCCGAACAAAATAAAACAATGCAGGCGCAGCTCAAAAGGAAAGACACCTGGGAAGCGGGCATTGACACGTTATTTGACCTGCGGAATCTATCAATGCGGACGGTTATCACAGCAAAACGATTGCCTATTCCATCTGGCATATTTTCCGTATTGAAGATATCGTCGCGCATACATTGATCAGGGAAGACGAGCAGGTGTTTTTTTCAGGAAGTTATCAGGAGCGGATCCATTCCCCCATCATCACAACCGGAAATGAACTGGTAAAAGAACAGATCGCGGATTTTTCAAAACAGCTGAATCTGGAAGAACTGTATTCCTATATTTTTGAGGTAAAGGACAGTACCGAGAAGATCATCAGGCGCTTATCCTTTGAGGAACTGAGAAAGAAAATATCAGAAGAAAGAAAAGAATGCTTAAAATCCCTGCACGTTGTGAGCGAGGATGAAAATGCGGCCTGGCTGATTGATTACTGGTGTGGGAAAGATATTCGGGGGCTTATACAGATGCCATTTTCAAGGCATTGGATCATGCACATAGAAGCGGGTCTGCGTATAAAAAACAGGATAAAATCTGCAAAATAATCATGAACCATTGATGTTGTAGCTGGAGGGAGAGGGAAGCATGAACATTTTTGTGGAAGGACTGCAGGGAATGGGAAAATCCACCCTGCTGCAGAAGCTGTCCCGGAAATATCCGGAATATCATATTTATCATGAGGGAGACTACTGCCCGGTGGAGCTGGCCTGGTGCACTTACATGACGCAGGGGGAGTATGAGGAAGCCCTGTCTGCTTATCCCATGCTGAAGGAAGAGATGATGCGCCGGACATATCGGGAAGGAGACCGGTATATTATGGAGTATACCCGGATTCTCACGGATGTTCCAGGCTTTCACAGGGATATGGAGCGGTTTGAAATCTACAATGGAAGAAAAAACGCGGAGAAATTTTCAGATATCATCCTGCGGCGGTATCAAAATCTGCCGGAGGGAGACGGGGGATATCTGTACGAATGCGCCTTTTTTCAGAACATCATTTCGGAATTTACCCTGTGGCAGCTGAAGCCGGAGGATGAGATTGTTTCCTTCTATCAGAAACTGTTCCGGTTTGTCTCTGGAAAACAGTTTCTTCTTTACTATCTGTATGATCCCGACCCGGAACCCCACCTCCGGCAGATCTGCAGAGAACGGGCGGACATCGAGGGAAATCCTCTCTGGTATCCTCTTATGATGCAGTATCTGGCGGCTTCGCCCTACGGAAAAAAGTATGGCTGCAGCACATTTGAGGATCTGCTTTCCTGCCTGAAGCGCAGACAGGAGCTGGAACTGAGGCTGATTCGGGAGATTCTGAAGGACAGGGCGGTGGTTCTTCCGGCTAAAAAGTATACGATGGAGGATCTGGAATGGATAAAAATAATGTTAAGGAGCCATTCCTTATGAATAATAATCACCCCATCCCCTGGACCGTCCTTTTCCTGGGCGGCCCTTCGGGCACGGGAAAATCAACCCTTGCCCGCAAAATTGCCCTGCGCCATGGCGCGCAGGTTCTGGAAGCAGACGATATTTACCTCGCAGTCAAAGCGGCGGCGGACGAAACGCAGTTTCCCGCGCTGTCTTACTGGGATCATGGAAGGGACTGGAAGAAGGTTTCTCTGGAGGAAAATGTGGACTGGCTGCTGGAAGTGGGGAAGGAACTGTTCCCGGCGCTTCGGGAAATTGCCTTTCGGCATATAGAGGACAGGCTTCCGGTCATCATAGAAGGGGATTTCCTGAGTCCGGAACGGATCTCTGCAATTCTGGGACCGGAAATCCGGGCCATATACATCCGGGAGCCGGATCAGGCGCAGATCGTGAGAAACTATCTGGAGCGGGAGGGCGGAGAGCCGCAGGAGTACCGCGCGCAGATCAGCGTTTCCTATGGAGAACGGCTTATGGAGCTCTGCCGCAGGTATGGAATCGCCTGCGTGGAGGTAAGACCGTGGGAGACGGCATGGGAGAGGGCTGAGAAAGAATGGGAAAAGAACAGTGAAGTTATAATGAAGTCGGAGAACGGGCTGCGGACAGGAAGTATCTGAGGAAAAACGGAAGTTTACAGTCCATGTTTCCGGATTCGTTTCTGCGCCGCATCATAGACTTCGCTGTCCTCACGCATCCCGATGATTATGACCAGCATATTGTTCTCCTGGCGGACCAGCTGATAGACAATACGAAGGCCGGCGCCACGAAGCTTGACTTTGAGGAACCCGGAAAGGCTGCTGCCATTTTTATTCCCCAGGAGTTTTCCATATCCGCCTTCCGTTTCAGGAAGAGGATTCTGACAGACCTTCCGAATGGCCTTCCGGACAAGAATTTTCTGACTTCCATCCAATCGACGAAAATCATCCAACGCTTCCGGAAGATAGTTGACACTCCAGTTCATTCAAAGTCGATATCGTCCGTATTTTCATAATCGGACGGAGAAAATCCGAATTCCTGATCCACCTGTTCCTGGGAAATGACAGAGGCAGGATCAAAATGTGCCATACGCCGGACGGCGGTGTTTAAAAGCCGGGCATCATTGACTTCATCAAGAAGGCGGATATATTCCTCCGGCGAAAGAAGAACACATTCCGGCGTATTATTTTTCATAACAACCTTTGCACCGTGACGCTTCACTTCTTCAAAAATTTTCCCGGCCAGCCCGCGGTTAAAAAGGGAAATGGGGATTGTATTTTCAATAGCGCCTCTGATAAGATTCATATACATCACCTCTCTGTTTCCAGTATATGCAGAAGAAGATAAAAAATCAACCTTTTAACTGACAAATATACTGATATTTTTCTGGCGCTTTCAAAGAAAACGCTTCAACATGGAGGAAAGATTGAAAAATAGTAAATTAAGCCAAAACTGGTAATAAGATACAAGAAAAAGGCTCACATAGTGAACCTAATTTACGATATTCCCACCTTTGGAAAGAGGCCACCTGCATATCAATACTTAACGGGTGGGTGCATCAGCCATTGATACCGGGATGCCTAATTATCAAATTTACTATAACACAAAATGCTCAGTATCGAAACCATTTTCATAACGTTTTGTGCCTGAGCGAAGCGAAAGGAATGGATATAAAAATGAGAAAAGCAGTTTTATACATCGGCATGAGCCTGGACGGCTACATCGCGGATGCCTGCGGCAGCGTGGGCTGGATGACCGGACAGAATGAAACGGAGGAAACCGGAGATTCCTATGAGAACTTTATCAAAACGGTGGACACGGTGCTCATGGGCTGGAACACGTATCATCAGGTCACCACGGAACTGTCTGCCGGGAAATGGGTTTACGAGGGGTTCACCACCTGGGTAATCACCCACAGGACAGAACAGA
>CALWGL010000227.1 GCA_944380025.1 uncultured Lachnospiraceae bacterium | reverse complement strand
TCGAAAAAGTTATAAAAACCGCCCAATCCTTTCGGAAAGGGCGGCTTTTTCTGGTTGCGGCGGCAGGACTTGAACCTGCGACCTCCGGGTTATGAGGGCGATTTTAAATTATTTTTGTTCCTAAAGTGCTCAAATTTCATTGAGATAGGAGTGCTTTTTATACTTTTTCTTCGCAATTTTCCGTAACAATTCTCAATTACCCTGTTTTCGAAGGTTAAGAGACAACCGCTTTCGGGATTTCTGTTAGAAAAAATGTTAGAAAGATTTTGTCCTCAACGTAAAATAGATAATCGGTGGTTTAAGAAGCTATATGCAGTGATTGATTACAGATCTTCCCCAAGAAGTTCGACAGACATAGGCACCGTGTTGTATGCCCCATAGACTTTAGAAATGAACATATAGTTCCTCCTCCGGCCATTTCCTAAGGCTTCCACTAGACCGGACTCTGCCAGTACCTCCAATACGATCTACGCCCTGATCTTCTCAACTATTCCTTCGCTCAATTGCTAACTTTCTGATAACTTCAAAAATTTGCCATAGCCATTCCGGTCAGGTCGTGGTATTGTGTGTCGCTAACAAGGAGGTGGCACATAATGTATGATTACATGCTGAGCCTGCAAGAACAATTTTCAAAAACGTCAGTCTGCGAAGCACACCGACAGGAGATTTCCAAAACCCACCGCGACTTAGTGCAGAGGCTCAATCGACCTGACCGCCGCAAACTGCTGATGCTGATCGACCTGGAAGAAGCTGAGCGGGATGATGTGGCCCTGGCCAACTTCATGGCGGGCTTCCGTCTGGCCTTGGGTATCGTTCGGGAACTGAGCGAAGAAGCCCCCTATTCCTTCTTGCATGAGGAAGATCGCTGTGCCCGTGAAGCGGTGGAGCAAAGGAGGGATTATTAATGGCAAGAAAACGCGCCAATGGTGAAGGCAGTATCCGCAAACGGAAGGATGGTCGCTGGGAAAGGCGGTACACAGCAGGGCACGATCCAGCTACCGGCAAAACCATCTACAAGAACGTCCTCGGCAAGACCCAGGCTTTTTTGAATTCGTAGTAGTCTACATAGAGAAAGTTAAAGCGAAGGGTCGTGAAAAAGTTTGCTCAATATTCATCCCTGTTTCCCCGCCTTCGTATATTCCGCAGACACAAAGGAGCGCGGGTCCACCACTCCCCTTTGCGGCGGCCCCGCCTGAATCCGCCGCAGTCTTTTTTATCATAACAGCTCCATGCTGATCTTGACCACGCACTTCCTACTGGTGGCCGGCGCGTCGCCCAGCATCAGGCCGGGGCGGTGGGCATCCCAGAGGAAGAACCATGAGATCCGTGCTCTTAAGGTATGCCAGAGCCTTCTAGATGGCAGCGGGATATACGTTGTAGCGCTCTCCACTGCTCAGCTTGACAAAAAATATGGGAATCTGTTCCTTTTCTTGCGAAGTATAAGGAAGACAGCTTTACGGCCTCTCCCCATATATAACTTACCGTAAGTGTCGCTGTGCTGTCAAGCGATTTCATATTGTCTCAGGTGTCTGCACGAACTGGGGAAAATTCCGCGGCCCGAATGGTCATTCAGCAGTTCCCTCCAAAAGGGCTTTACTCTGGGGCATGTGCAGGCTGTTCTCTGCCGTGTCTTCCAGAGTGCTGCTGGCATTCATAAGAGAAAGTCTGTATACCCGTTCGCCGTTTTTGGTATAGTGGGTATCCAGCTGGCTGTAAGCCTCTGCCAGATCACCCTTTTTAATGGCATTGAGGATCATCTCATGAGAAGTTACCAGATCTCTGCGGCGTGTAGGATCCAAAACCTTGGCAAGAGGAGAGTTGTTGGCGTTTTTGAGGGAAAGGAACATGGCGCCGTTCAAAGGACTGAGCAGCTCCCACATCTTTACGAGACGGTCCATCTGGCTGGCCAGGACGATCTGGCGGTGGAATTTCTCGTCGGCATTGACTTCCGCCATCGTATTTTCTGTTCCGGAGACAGCCCGCATTTCATCCAGGGCCGTTTCCATAACAAAGATCCCATAATCACCAATATGGCATCCGCTTTTTTCCAGGGCCAGTTTTTCCAGATTGCCTCGGAGGAAAAAGACCTCGTAGGCGTCCCGGGGAGAGATCAGCGCCACGGTACAGCCTTTGTTGGGCTGATAATCTACCAGACCCTCTACAGCCAACTGCTTCAGTGCATCGCGGACAGGACCGCGGCTTATGCCCAAAGCTTGGGCAATATCACTTTCGATGAGCTTTTCCTGTGGATGCAGGTTCCCATTGATGATCTGCTCTCTTAAATATAAAAGCGCTTTTTCAGAGTAACTGTTTCGGGTAACGGCTGAATCTTTTTTCATACATTCCTCCTATGTTCGGAATAGTCTGTCAGCACCTCCGCGATACGGGCCATGTCGCTGGCAGTGTATCGCTGGTCACAGGGGAGAGCGACAATGTGGTCGTAGATGTACTTGGCTGTGTCGTGGCCGGTCAGATCCACCAGCGGACCTACGGGCCAGTACACAGTGGAGTGTACACCTCTCTCGTCCAGGTACTGACGGAAGCCGTCCCGGTCATCTGCGTACAATGTGAAGTGACTGGGAACAGCCTCCGGGGTTAGCACGGGAAACACCGGCCGGAAGCCGGACAGATTGTCAGGAAGCCCCTGAAGAATAGCGGCAAAGTTCTCCCGCCGCCGGGAACAGATGGTTTTCAGGTCGGCATGCCGGAGAATGAACTCCGACCGGTCATCGCTGCCGAAACTGTCAAACATTTTCCGCAGCAGCAGTTCTCCCTCCCAGAATACATCGCCGCTGGACTGAGAGATAGCCTTATCCCGCAGTTCCAGATGGTGGGCGTCCACAGGGAGCAGTGGTGCCGTGAACTTTCCTTTCCGCTTCATGGCAAAGCCGCCGCAGGATACACCCATCCACTTGCGGAAACTTCCTGCTGCGTAGTCGCACAGCGGATCGATCCCGTCGGAGGAGAGGAGAGAGTGGGTCACATCTTCAAAGATGACGATCCCCCGGTCTTTGCACGCACGGACAAAGTCGTGGTCATAGGAACAGAAGCCATAGTATCCACACAGGGAGAGAACGCTGATCTCGTCGAGGACACGCTCGTCAAAAATGCTGTGGAGGTTTTCATCCAGCTCGTAAAATTTCAGCTGATATCCTGCTTTTTCAAAAGGGGCCAAGACGGTTTCGCAAGTATAGATCGGGACATAAGCGACTTTCCGGTTATCGTGTTGACAGATATCCTGGAGACAGCGGAAAATACCGCATCTGCCTGACATCATAAAGGAAATGTCGCCGTCAGAAGGACATATCTGCTGAAAATATCCATTATCTACAGAAAGTGCAGTTTCAAAAGGAAACATACCGCCAATGACGCTCATAAAGCATTACCTCCTTAACAATCTTGATATCTATTATACATAATAGCAATATGTAGGTCAATACAAAATATATGTATAATGCTATAGTGCAATGTAAACAAAATTTCAGATAGTTTTTATATTATTTAGATTGTTTAAAAATTGTTGACAATTTAATGCGTTGCATATTATAATTTTTACGTTCCAAGAAAAAGAGCTCTGCGCGATGACGATCCACGGCAAATATTTACCAAGGAGGAACGGGGGTAATCCACATGTACAAGTACATCTTAAAGCGGTTGCTGATGCTGATCCCGGTCATTGTGGGTGTAACATTTATCGTGTTTTTCATCCTGAATCTGTCGCCCGGTGATCCCGCAGCAATCATTCTGGGTGACCAGGCCACAGAAGAGGCTCTGGCCATGAAGCGGGAAGAACTGGGACTGAATGATCCCATTCTGGTGCGCTATGTGCGCTATATGGGCGGACTGCTCCAGGGCGATCTGGGTGTGTCCTATAAGAACAGCATCCCGGTATGGGATCAGGTGATCGATCGATTCCCGAATACGGCGATCCTGGCAGTGGCCGGTATTTTGGTGGCACTGATCATTGGTATCCCCATCGGTATCATCTCGGCAAAGAAACAGTATTCGCTGCTGGACAATATCAGCATGGTGCTGGCGCTGATCGGCGTGTCCATGCCGAACTTCTGGTCCGGCCTTCTGCTGGTTATGCTTTTCTCCCTGACGCTGGGAATTCTCCCCTCCCAAGGCATGGGAACGGGCTTTATCCCCATGCTGAAGAGTCTGGTCCTTCCGTCGCTGACGCTGGGTATCAACTCTGCCGCCATGGTGGCCCGTATGACCCGCTCCTCTATGCTGGAGGTCATCCGGCAGGATTACATATCCACCGCCCGGGCTAAGGGCGTCAGTGAACGGGTGGTCACCTTCCAGCACATGCTGCGCAATGCCCTCATCCCCATCATTACTGCTGTGGGCCTCCAGTTCGGAAACCTGCTGGGCGGCGCCATGCTGGCGGAGACCGTGTTCTCCTGGCCTGGTCTGGGCCGTCTGATGGTGGAATCCATCAAGTCAAAGGATATCCCCATGGTCCTTGGCTGCGTGATCTTTATGGCGACCATGTTTACCATTGTGAACCTGCTGGTGGATATTGTTTACGCCTTTGTTGATCCCAGAATCAAATCTCTTTACAAGAAGGGTCGGTGAGAAACTTGGAAGGAAAAGCTGTTGTTGCCAACAAGAAGCAGCGTTCGCTTTGGCAGGAAGCGTGGAGACGGTTCCGTAAGAACCGTATGGCAATGGTTGGCCTTGTGTTCCTGTCCATCCTGGTCATCATTGCCGTCGGCACGATGGTGATTGACCTTGTCACCCAGAACGAGATTTACAACAACTATGTCATCAACCAGGATCTGGTCAACCGCCTGAAAGGGCTCAGCCTGGAGCATCCCTTCGGACAGGATGAATTCGGAAGAGACATGCTTCTGCGTATGCTCTGGGGTACCCGCTACTCCCTGTTCATGGGCAGCCTGGCTATTATCTTCTCTCTGTGCATCGGCGGTGTTTTGGGCGCGATATCCGGATTCTATGGAAAGCTGACCGACTCCATTATCATGCGCTTTATGGACATCCTGCTGGCAATCCCCTCCATGCTGCTGGCTACCGCTATCGTGGCTGCACTGGGTACCAGCCTGGTCAATGTTCTGATCGCTATCGGTATCGCTTATATCCCCACATTCGCCCGGACTGTGCGTGCTTCCGTCCTGACAGTTAAGGATCAGGACTATATCGAGGCAGCCCGCTCCATCGGCTGTAATGACCGGGAGATCATCTTCAAGTACATCATCCCCAACGCCATGGCGCCTATCATCGTACAGGCGACCCTCGGCCTTGCGGGAGCCATCCTTTCCATCGCCGGATTGTCCTTCCTGGGCCTGGGCATTCAGCCGCCCACGCCGGAGTGGGGCGCCATGCTGTCCAATGCCCGCGTGTATATCCGCGATGCATGGCATGTAACGGTTATCCCGGGCCTGGGGATCATGCTG
>CALWGL010000226.1 GCA_944380025.1 uncultured Lachnospiraceae bacterium | reverse complement strand
AGATCCGGAGGAACGCAGATGATAAAAAGCATGACAGGATTCGGGCGCTGTGAGGTCGCCGAGACAGAACGAAAGATCACCGTGGAGATGAAATCCGTCAATCACCGTTATCTGGACGTAAGCATGAAGATGCCAAAGAAGCTGAATTTTTTCGAGGCTTCCATCCGCGGCCTTCTGAAGGAATACATTCAGAGGGGAAAGGTGGATCTTTTCATATCCTATGAGGATTTCACGGAGAGCGGCGGGACGGTCAGGTACAACCGGGAGATCGCCGCGGAGTACCTGAAGTATCTGAAGCGGATGGAAGAGGATTTTTCCCTGAAAAATGATGTGAGCGTGTCGGCCCTTGCCCGGTTCCCGGAGGTCTTCTCCATGGAGGAGGCGGATCTGGACGAGGAGGGCATCTGGAAAACGCTGGAAAAGGCGCTGAGAGGGGCGGCGGAAGCTCTGATGCGGACCCGGATCAGCGAGGGAGAGGTTCTGAAGAACGACCTGATCGCGAAGCTTGACGGCATGCTGGAGCACGTGTCCTTCATCGAGGCGCGCGCGCCTCAGATCGTGACGGAATACCGGCAGAACCTGGAGGCGAAGGTGAAGGAGCTTCTCGCGGACGCTCAGGTGGATGAGAACCGGCTGGTGATGGAGGTCACGATCTTCGCGGATAAAGTCTGCGTGGACGAGGAGCTGGTGCGCCTGAGGAGCCACATCGAAACCACCAGGAAAACGCTCCTGGAGGGCGGAAGCGTGGGCCGAAAGCTTGATTTTATCGCGCAGGAGATGAACCGGGAGGCCAATACCATCCTCTCCAAGACAGGGGATCTTGAGACCTCCAACCATGCGATCGAGCTGAAGACCGAGATCGAGAAGGTGCGGGAGCAGATCCAGAACATCGAATAGGAAGGGCCGGAGGGCCGCCTTTTTCCGGTGTGTGAAGCGGAGGAGTTATGAATCAGTTCATTCATGTGGGCTTTGGAAATATCGTCAATACGGATAAGGTGATCGCGGTGGTGAGCCCGGATTCGGCGCCGGTGAAGCGGATGGTGCAGACGGCGAAGGAGACGGGAACGGCCGTGGACGCCACCCAGGGGCGCAAGACCAAGGCGGTCCTGGTGATGGAAAACGGGCAGCTGGTGCTTTCCGCGCTGCTGCCGGAAACCATTGCGAACAGGGCGCAGACCGGACGGGAGGATTTGGATGAAGCGTAAGGGAATTCTGATCGTGGTATCGGGCTTTTCGGGAGCGGGCAAGGGCACGCTCATGAAGGAGCTGTTGAAACGGTATGACAATTATGCCCTGTCGGTTTCCATGACCACCAGGGAGCCCAGGGAGGGCGAGAAGGACGGAGTATCCTACTTTTTCGTGGATAAGGAGACCTTTGAACGTTCGATCGCGGCCGACGGGCTGATCGAATATGCTTCCTACTGCGGGAACTATTACGGAACGCCCAGGGAGTATGTGGAAAAGTGCCTGGACGCGGGAAAGGACGTGATCCTGGAGATCGAGATCCAGGGAGCGCTGAAGGTGAAGGAGAAGTTTCCGGAGGCCCTGCTTTTATTCGTCATGCCTCCTGACGCGGAGGAGCTGAAGCGGCGGCTGGAGGGCCGGGGGACGGAAAGCGCGGAGGTGATCCGAAAGCGGCTGGAGCGCGCCTGCGAGGAAGCGGAAGGAATCGAAAATTACGAGTATCTGATCATAAACGATGATCTGGAGGAATGCGTGCGCGAGATGCATGACATCATCGGCGCGGCGCGCAGGAACCCGGCCAGAAACCGGCGTCTGATCGCCGATATGCGTTCCGGACTGGAAGCAATAGTGAAAGGAGAATAAAAACATGTTACATCCCTCTTACAGTGATCTTATGAAGGTGGTAAACAGCGGCGTGAAGGAGGGCGAGGATAAGATCGTCAGCAGCCGTTATTCCATCGTGATGGCGACGGCCAAAAGAGCCAGACAGATCATCGCGGGCGACGAGCCCATGGTGAGCATGAAGACGGGCATGAAGCCCCTGTCGGCCGCCGTGGAGGAGCTGAACGAAGGAAAGATCCGCATCCTGAGCGATGAGGAAGCAGCCGCGGAGCTTGGCGCGGAAGAATGACGGAAAGGGAAAAGAGAAATCGCTTCGGGCATTTCTCTTTTTTATCATAATGAAGGGAAGTTCGTCGTCAGACGAATTCTGAGATCCGAAAAACCCATTGAGGAGTCTGCATGAAAATATTGTTTGTATCCCTTGGCTGCGACAAAAATCTGGTGGACACGGAGATGATGCTTGGCATGCTGGCGGAAAGGGGACATACCTTTACGGACAGCGAGGAGGAGGCCGAGGCAGTGGTGGTCAACACCTGCTGCTTCATCGGCGACGCCAAGGAGGAGAGCGTGAATACCCTGCTGCAGATGGCGCAGCTGAAGAAGGAAGGAAGGATCCGGGTGCTCATCGCGGCGGGCTGTCTGGCCCAGCGCTACCGGGAGGAGATCCGGCAGGAGATCCCGGAGGTGGATGAGATCCTCGGGACCATGGCCATTGACAGCATCGCCGACGCCATCGACGAGGCGGAGGCCGGACGCAGAGAAAATCACATCACGGAGCCGGACGCGCCCATCGTCTACGGGAAAAAACGCAGCGTGACCACGGGCGGCCATTATGCCTATCTGAAGATCGCGGAGGGCTGCGACAAGCGCTGCACCTACTGCATCATCCCGAAGGTGCGGGGAAGCTACCGGAGCGTCCCCATGGAGGCGCTGATAAAGGAAGCGGAAGACCTGGCGCAGGCGGGCGTGCGGGAGCTGATCCTGGTGGCGCAGGAGACCACCGTTTACGGGAAAGATCTGTATGGAAAAAAGGCGCTTCCGGAGCTTCTGGAAAAGCTCTGCCGCATCCCCGGCCTGTACTGGATCCGCCTTCTGTACTGCTATCCGGAGGAGATCACGGATGAGCTGATCGCCTGCATGAAAAAAGAACCGAAGATCTGCCATTATCTGGACATGCCGATCCAGCACGCCTCCGACCGGATCTTAAAGAGGATGGGTAGGCGGACGAACCAGCAGGAGCTTCGGGAACGGATCGGCAGGCTGCGGGAGGAGATCCCGGATATCTGCCTGAGAACCACGCTGATCAGCGGCTTCCCGGGAGAGACCCAGGAGGAGTTCGAGGAGCTGTATAATTTTGCGGACGAGATGGAATTCGACCGTCTGGGCGTGTTTCCCTACTCTCAGGAGGAAGGGACGCCGGCGGCGGAGTTCCCGGATCAGATCCCGCAGGAGGTCCGGGAGTCCCGCCGGGATGAGCTGATGGAGCTGCAGCAGGAGATCGCCTTTGAAAAGGCGCAGGCGCAGAAAGGCCGGACGCTTCTGGCCATGATCGAAGGAAAGGTGGAGGACGAGAACGCTTACGTGGCGCGGACCTATATGGACGCTCCGGGCGTGGACGGCCTGCTTTTCATCAATACGTCGAAGCAGCTTCTGACCGGAGATTTTGTCAGGGTCCGGGTGACCGGGTCCTATGAATATGATTTGATAGGAGAACTGGAAGATGAATTTACCGAATAAGCTGACCATACTCAGAATGATCATGATCGTGCCCTTCGTGGTGTTCATGCTGGCTCCCGTGGGCGGCGCGGCGGGAAAATGGATCGCCCTCGTCCTGTTTGTGGCCGCCAGCCTGACCGACCTGCTGGACGGCAAGATCGCAAGAAAGTACAACCTGGTGACCACCTTTGGAAAATTCATGGATCCTCTGGCCGACAAGCTGCTGGTCTGCTCCGCCATGATCTGCCTGGTGCAGATGGGACGGATCCCCGCGTGGATCGTCATCATCATCATCAGCCGGGAGTTCATCATCAGCGGCTTCCGCCTGGTGGCCTCCGATAAGGGCGTGGTCATCGCGGCCAGCTGGTGGGGCAAGTTCAAGACCACCTTCCAGATGGTGATGATCATCCTGATGATCGCGGACATCGCCGCGCTTTCCGTCGTGACGCAGATCGTCATGTGGATCGCCCTGATCCTGACGGTGGTATCGCTGATCGATTATCTGATGAAAAACAAAGACGTGATGAAGGATCCCGCGTAAGAGCTTACAGCAGGGATCCGGGAGAGACAGCTATGACAGTGGAACTGATCTGTGTGGGAACCGAGCTTCTGCTCGGGAATATCGTGAATACCAATGCGGCCTGGCTGGCGGAGCAGTGCGCGGCGCTGGGCCTGTCCTGCTACTACCAGACGGTGGTGGGAGACAACGCGCAGCGCCTTGCCGGCATCCTGCAGACCGGCCTGGAACGTTCGGACATCCTGATCCTGTCCGGCGGCCTTGGGCCCACCCAGGACGATCTGACCAAGGAAACCGCGGCGCAGGTATGCGGAAAGAGACTTACGGAGGATGCGCGCAGCCTTTCCCGGATTGAGGAATACTTCCGGGAGCGGGGGCTGAGGATGACGGACAACAACAGAAAGCAGGCGCTGGTGCCGGAGGGCGCCCTCGTGGTGGACAATGACAACGGAACGGCGCCGGGCCTCATCCTGGAAAAGGACGGAAAGCGGATCATCCTGCTTCCCGGGCCGCCGAACGAGCTCATCCCCATGTTTGAAAAAAAGATCGCTCCCTATCTTCTTTCCCTGGATCCGGACGGCCCTTCCGTCATTTATTCCCGGACCGTGAAGATCTGCGGCCTGGGAGAAAGCGGCGTGGAGGCGATGATCACGGATCTGGAAGCGCTTTCCAACCCTACGGTGGCCCCCTATGCCAAAACGGGCGAGGTGCATCTTCGCGTGACCGCCCGCGCGGCGGAGGAAAAGGAAGCCAAAAAGCTGGTGAAGCCGGTGGTGAAGGAGCTGGAAAGGCGGTTCGGCCGTTCGGTCTACACCACCAAAAACGAAGTGACGCTGGAGGATGCGGTGGCAAAGCTTCTGAAAAAGCATCGCCTGACGGTCTCGACCGCGGAATCCTGCACCGGCGGCCTGGCAGCGGGACGGCTGGTCAATGTCCCGGGCGTTTCCGAGGTGTTTAAGACCGGGTTCATCACCTATTCCAACAAGGCCAAGCGCAAGCTTCTCGGGGTGAAAAAGGAAACGCTGGAAAGATACGGCGCGGTAAGCCCGGAAACGGCAAAAGAAATGGCGCTTGGAGCGGCGAAGGCTTCCGGCGCGGACGTCGCGGTCTCCGTAACGGGGATCGCCGGGCCGGACGGAGGCAGTGAAGAGAAGCCGGTGGGACTGGTATATATGGCCTGTTTTGTCTGCGGAAATGTGTGGGTGGAGCGGTTTCACTTTAAGGGAAACCGGGCGAAGATCCGGGAATCCTCCGTGGCTGCGGCGCTGACGCTGATGCGCAGCTGCATTCTGGAGGTATTCGGCTGACAGGCAGGAGCAACGCATGAGAGCGGGATGCTCGCGGAGGGAATTATGAATCAGGGGTACGAGGAGGAGTATACATTCTGTCCGGACTGCGGGG
>CALWGL010000225.1 GCA_944380025.1 uncultured Lachnospiraceae bacterium | reverse complement strand
GCAAAGCCTTTTTTCTGTTTCCCGTTGTGATACAATCAGAAACGGTGAAAAAAGAGGCGTAAGCAGGCCTCTTTCCTACAACAGATTTCAGATAAAGGGGGCATCTTCAGTGAATATCGGAATACTTCTTATCGCGCTCATCGGAGGACTGGCCGGAATCCTTTCCACGCTTTATCTTCTGGTCGCCATGCCTGTGGTCATCGTTCAGAAGATCTACAGAAAGGTCCGCTTCGGCATTCCGATCATGAAATGAGAAAGGCCGCCCGGCCGGACCGTATGATCATCAGACTGCAGAAAGGAGCCGTCGGAAGGGATTTTCCGCCTTCCGCCCGGCTCCTCTTTTTTTCCTTTTCAGGAGCTTCTTTCCGCTCATGCAAGTCGCATCGCGACTTCCATTTCCCACTTCCGCTCCGGAACGCTTCCTCCGTCCTGCCGTCTCAGGACCACTTCCGCCAGGCTGCCGGAGATCAGCGGCATCTGAGGCGGCAGATGGCCCAGATCCGCGTCCATGACGACGGGAACGCCGAATTCCTTCAGAGGCTCCCAGACGGCGGCATACTGGTCAAGTCCCATCATCTCCTGGCCGAAGCAGGCGGGTCTTCCGATCAGGAAGCCCTTCACATGAGAAAACCAGCCCGCATGCTTCATCTGCCACATGGCCCTGCGGATGGCGAACACGTTCAGGTCGCAGGATTCCAGGAACCAGATGATGCCGTCTTCGGCATACCTTTCCGCGAACTGCGCGGCCCGGTCATACCGGGTGCCGGTGAGGTTCACCAGGCAGTCCGTACAGCCGCCGATGAGGCGGCCCTGAAAACGGATCTCTCCCTTTTCGTCCTCCTTCGCGCCGAAGGGCTTCAGGATCACCGGTTCCGTGGTATTGTAGGGAACCAGCGGATCCTCTTCCGTTTTGAAGCCCTCCTTTTCCCACCGGTCATAGCTGTGCATGGAAAGCTTCTTTCCCCGCAGCAGGTCAAGCGCGTCCCGTACGCTCTCATGCCAGGGCTCCATGCCGAAGGTTCCCGCGCAGGGGCCGTAAACGGCCGCCGTATCGCAGAGGGTGGGAAGCAGGAAAGTCAGGTTGGTGTTGTCGGAATAACCCATGAACCACTTGGGGCTTTCCTTTCTGATCCGTTCAAAATCCACATGATCCAGGATCTCGCACATCAGCTCGCCGCCCCCGCAGGAGATCAGCACATCGCTGTCCTTTGAGGCCATGGCCTCGTTGATCTCCCTTCCGCAGCTTTCCGGCGCGCTGCTGATGCCCACGCCGTCCGAGGCGTAGCAGTTCGGCCCGAGAACGGTGTCAAAGCCCATCGCCTTCAGCTTCTTTAGCGCGTTGTTGAAGGCGCTGTGATAGGGCTCCGTCGCCGCGCCGAAGGAAGGGGCGACAAAGCCGACGGCGCCGTTTTCCCTTAAAAACTCCGGATATCTCATGCTCATTTCCTCCCTTTTTCAAAAGAGGAAGGCCCGCGGCGTGTATTCCGCGAAAGCCTTCCTCTCTGTTTTCTTTTTTCCGATCAGCAGATCTTGGTTCCCTCCGGAACGATGTCGTCCACGAAGATCACCTGGCAGCCGCAGGCGTTGTTGGTGGCGGCGAGCAGCATGCCCTCGCTGGTCACGCCGGAAAATCTGGCGGGCTTGAGGTTGGCAAGGACGATGATCTTCTTTCCCACCATTTCCTCAGGGGAATAGTAGCTCTTGATGCTGGAAACGATCACACGCTCCTTCAGGCCGTCGAACAGGGTCAGCTTATAGCAGCTGTGTGACTTGCGGATTTCCTGGCATTTGAGGATCTTACATACGCGCATGTCCATGCGCTGGAAATCTTCCATGGAGATCTCTTCGCGCACCGGCTCCACCGGATCGGGATCGCCGAAGACCACCTGCTTTTTCTCAGGCTCCGCAGCCCTTTGCGCCTCCGCCTTCTTCTCCTCCTCATAACGCTTTTCTTCTTCCGTCATGGGAGTGGAGAAATCCAGAAGATGCACGTAGCGCTCCGGATCGATGGCATAGAGGAACAGATAGAGCCTGGGCCCCTTTTCCTTGTCGATGAGAAGCTTATATACATTCTTGAAGAACTGCCCCTGGATCTTTTTCAGCTCCTTCGCATCCTCCAGGTTTCCAAGCACCTGCTTCGGGATGGCGTACAGCTCCTGGTTCAGTCCTTCCAGGTCATAGCCGCCCTTTGTGAGGAAGGCGTGCAGAAGGGCGATCTCCTTCTTTTCCTCCTCATTCAGAGAATCATATACCTCCCAGTTGCGGGTGACGCGCAGCCGGTTCACGTTCTCCGGAGAGCACTGCTCCAGCCAGTATTTCGCCCGGTCCAGGCGATCCTTAAACTGCTCGTAGGTGAAGGGCTGGCCGATCTTTTCAAACACGGTCTCCAGCATGGGCACGTTGAAGTCCACCACGGAGCCCAGCTGCACCAGAAGGCTCATGGGAACGGTCTCGATCTTATGATAGACCGGTTTTCCGTCCGCCTCTCCCTCTCTGCGCAGGCAGCTTTCCATGACCACGTTCAGGAAATCGTCTCCCTTTCCTTCCATATATTCATTGTACTGCTTGTCAAATTCAAAATACTGGCGCAGGATGCCGTCGTCGAAGCAGAAATCAAAGGCTCTGGTGGGCTCCGTTTTGGCATACAGCCACAGGATCACCTCCGGCTGATAGAGCTTCAGCAGCGTGTCCGGCGTCAGGTTCAGTCCGCTGGAGCCGGACATTTTTCCTGTCGCCCCCTTGATCCCGATGAACTCATAGCCCTGGAACACGGGCGCTTCGTAGCCGTAGATCTTTTCCGCGATCACCCTGCTGGTATCGTAGCTTCCGCCCGGGCTGGCATGATCCTTTCCGCCCGGCTCAAAGTCCACGCCCTCGTACATCCAGCGCATGGGCCAGTCGATCTTCCAGGCCAGCTTGCAGTTAAAATCCTTCGTAAAGTCAAAGGTTCCGTGATGGCCGCAGGCGCACTCATACTCCGCCACGGTGCAGTCGTCGGACAGGGAGGTGATCTTCGTGGTGTCCCTGCCGCAGTGCGGGCAGTAAATGCTCACGGGATAGTAGGCCTCCCGTTCTCCCTCCTGTGCGGCCTGGGTGCGGAAGCTGTCCAGGATATCGAAGATCTCCCCTCTCTTCTTCAGGGCATGGATCACATGCTCCGCGTACTTTCCGG
This sequence comes from uncultured Lachnospiraceae bacterium, assembly GCA_944380025.1. Classification (GTDB taxonomy): domain Bacteria; phylum Bacillota; class Clostridia; order Lachnospirales; family Lachnospiraceae; genus Eisenbergiella. The sequence goes on along the minus strand of CALWGL010000225.1, from coordinate 2,308 downwards.
AGCGGTTCATGTCGCCCTGATAGCGGTAATCCATCTCGATGCCGAAGCGCTCCATGGCTTCCTCGAATTCCTTTTCAAAATACTTCGCGTAGCTTTCGCTGCCGTCGTCAAAGGGGTTGGGTACGTCCACATAGGGGCAGCCAATGTACTCCTCCCAGGGCTTCTCCCCTTCCGGACGCGGTACCTTCGCCACGTTGACGGGGATCTTCCGGAGCCTGTCGAACTCATCCCAGGAAAAAAGCAGCTTCGCCTTCTTCCCCTGTCTTCTCAGGGCCTTTGCCACAAACAGGCTGGTGGCGATATCCCTGAAATTGCCGATGTGGATGGAGCCGGAGGGGCTGATGCCCGCCGCGCACACATATTCTTCCTTGTCCGGTCTGCGCCGGATGATCTCCTGCGCGATTCTGTCTGACCAATGCATTGTATCACGTACCTTTCCTTTTGATTGATTTCAGGGCGGACCGCAGCAGGCCTGCGGACCGCCGTTTTTTCCGAAAATATCAGCCGGATCCCCGCAGAATGTGGAATCCGGCTATAAACATACCATTTTATCAATAGCTTGTCAATTCAAAGCTCTTTCGCTGCTCTTCAGGCACACTTACGATCAGCCAGGTCCGCGCATTTCCTGCCTTTCTCACTCCGAAATATTCTCGATCTGCCAGTCGATGGGCTCCGCCCCGTTGGCTTTGAGGAAATCGTTCGCCTTGCTGAAATGCCGGCAGCCGAAGAAGCCGCGGGAGGCGGAAAAGGGGCTCGGATGGGGAGCGGTGAGGATCAGATGCTTCGGGTTGGTGAGCATGGGAACCTTGCTCTGCGCCGGCCGGCCCCAGAGCATATAGACGATGGGGCGGTCCTGCCGGTTCACAGCGGCGATCACCGCGTCCGTAAACTGCTCCCAGCCCTTCCCCTGATGGGAGTTGGCCTGATGGGCGCGCACGGTGAGCACGGTGTTTAACAGAAGCACACCCTGATCCGCCCATTTTTTCAGGTAGCCGTTATTGGGGATGTAGCAGCCCAGATCGTCGTGCAGCTCCTGATAGATGTTCTGCAGGGACGGAGGAATGTTTTTCTGGGAGGGCTTTACGGAAAAGCTCAGTCCGTGGGCCTGATTCACATTGTGATAGGGATCCTGCCCCAGGATCACCACCTTCACCTGGCTTAAGGGAGTGAAATGAAAGGCGTTGAAGATCTCGTCCGCCGGGGGAAACACCACATGGGCGGAATATTCCTCCTTGATAAAGTGAAAAAGCTGCGCATAATAGGGCTTGCGGAACTCCCCGCTGATCTCCGTAAGCCAGTCGTTCTGTATCATTGCCATATTTCTGAATTCCTTTTTCTTATGTTTCCTGGTTTCCGGGCGGCATTGGGAAGAAGGCTTTCCGCCAAAAAATATCGCCGCGGCCGCCTGTGCGCGTCGGGATCACCGCGCCCGCAGCGCATGGGCCATCCTTTTACAGCCGCACGGATACGCCCCGTCCTCTCAGATACTCCTTCACTTCCCGGATGGAAAGCTCTTTGTAGTGGAACAGGGACGCCGCCAGGGCCGCCTCCGCGCCGCCCTCCGTGAGGGCGTCATAAAAATGCTCCGGGCTTCCCGCTCCGCCGGAGGCGATCACCGGGATGGGAACCAGGCCGGACACCCGTTTTGTCAGTTCGATATCATACCCCGCCTTCGTCCCGTCGCAGTCCATGCTGGTTAAGAGGATCTCCCCCGCTCCCAGCGCATATATTTTTTCCGTCCAGGGAAGCACATCGATCCCCGTATCGATCCTGCCTCCGTGCTTGTAGATATTCCAGCCGCTTCCGTCCGGGCGGCGCTTCGCGTCGATGGCGACCACCACGCACTGGCTCCCGAACTTGTCCGCCGCCTCCCGGATCAGCTCCGGCCGGTCGATGGCGGCGGAATTGACGGAGATCTTATCCGCCCCTTCCCGCAGGATGGCCCGGAAATCCTCCACCGTACGGATGCCTCCGCCGACGGTAAAGGGAATGAACACCCGCTCCGCCACCCGGCGCACCATATCCACCACTGTCCTTCGGCCGTCCGAGGAGGCCGTGATATCCAGAAATACCAGCTCGTCCGCGCCTTCCCGGTCATAGGCCGCCGCGATCTCCACGGGATCTCCCGCATCCTGCAGGTTGACAAAATTGACGCCCTTCACCACCCGGCCGTTGTTCACGTCCAGGCAGGGAATGATTCTTTTTGTATACATGCTTCATCCTCTTTTTTCCGGCGTCCTTCGGACAGCCGTTTTCTATATGGAAAGAAAATTCTCAAGAATGGTGAGTCCCGTTTCCGAGCTCTTCT
>CALWGL010000224.1 GCA_944380025.1 uncultured Lachnospiraceae bacterium | reverse complement strand
AAGCTGGCCGCGGAAGCGGCGGCGGCAGTGCTGACGGAAGGGCCGGACGAAGCGATGAACCGGTATAATCAGAAGCGCAGGGAAACAGAAGCGGAGCGCAGGGAGAGAGAACCGGAGCGAAGGGAAAACGAACAGAAGCGCAGGGAAACGGAGCAGGAGCAGAAATAGAAGCAGGGACAGAAACAGGAGCGGAAACTGGAATGAAGGCATTAACGGCGCCGCTTTATGAGCTGGCGGAGTTTGAGGAGGGGCAGTCCCTTTTAAAAAAGGATAGATCCAGCATCGGCTACACGGGCTGTACGGACGCGCAGAAGCTTCATCTGGCAAATGGGCTGAGCGAAGATTTTCTCTATAAGGTCATCGTTACCTACAGCGACCTGCGGGCCAGAGAAATCTATGAGGAATATCAGTTCTATGACAAAAGCACGGTGCTCTATCCGGCCAAGGATCTGATCTTCTATCAGGCGGACATCCACGGCAATCAGCTGGTCGCGGACCGGATGAAGGTGCTGAGAAAGCTGATCGAGGGAAGGCCGGTGACGGTGGTGACCACCTTTGCCGCGCTGATGAGCCCGCAGGTGCCGCTGGAGGAGATCGCGGACGCGGTCATCCACATCGATACGGACAGCACGGTGGACGAGGCGGAGCTTTCGGAGCAGCTTTCGCGGATGGGGTATGAGAAAAACTGGCAGGTGGAAGCGCCGGGCCAGTTTTCCATCCGGGGCGGCATCGTTGATATCTTCGACCTGACGGAGGAAAATCCTTACCGTATCGAGCTGTGGGGCGAGGAGGTGGATTCCATCCGTTCCTTCGATCTGGGGAGCCAGCGGAGCGTGGAGAAGCTGTCCATGATCGACATCTATCCGGCCACGGAGATGGTGTTAGACAGGCGGCAGAAGCTGGACGGGTTAAAACGGATCGAGACGGAGGCGAAGGCGTTTGCGGCAAAGCTGCGGGAGGGCTTTCATACCGAGGAGGCGGCCCGGATCACCGGACAGATTAAGGAGCTTTCGGAGCAGGTGCGGGAGCTTTCCGCGGCGGCGAATCTGGAGAGCTATATCCGCTATTTTTATGAGGATACGGTATCTTTTCTGCGCTTTTTCCCGGAGCGGTATACCTGCGTGTTCCTGGATGAGCCGGGGAGGCTGAAGGAGCAGGGAGAGGCGGTGGAGCTGGAGTTTCGGGAGAGCATGAGCCACCGGCTGGAGAAGGGCTATATCCTGCCGGGGCAGGCGGACCTTCTGTACGGCTGCGAGCAGACGGCGTCCTTCCTGAACGGCCTGCGCACGGTGTTGCTTTCCGCGATGGATACGAGGAACAGCCTGGTCACGCCTCTGAAGCGGTTCGACATGAACGTAAAAAGCATGTCGCCCTACAACAACAGCTTTGAGGCGCTGACGGCGGACCTGAAGCGGTATAAGAAAAACGGCAGCCGGGTGCTGCTTTTATCCCCCTCCCGGACCCGGGCGAAGCGGCTCGCGGAGGATCTGCAGGCGGAGGGGCTTTCCAGCTTTTACAGCGAGGACGGGGACCGAGAGGTGCAGCCGGGGGAGGTGGAGCTGTTTTACGGCCATGTGAGCCGGGGCTTTGAATATCCCCTGTTAAAATTCGTGGTCATCACGGAGAGTGACATTTTCGGGGCGCAGAAGAAAAAGAAGAAGCGCCGCAGGCAGTTTGAAGGCCAGAAGATCCAGGATTTTGCCGAGCTGAAGGTGGGAGACTATGTGGTGCATGAAACCCACGGGCTCGGGATCTATCAGGGCATTGAAAAGGTGGAGATGAACGGCACCGTCAAGGACTATATCAAGATTTCCTACCGGGACGGCGGGAATCTGTACGTGCTCGCCACCGGCCTGGACGTGATCCAGAAGTATGCCTCCGCGGACGCCGCGAAGACGCCTAAGCTGAACAAGCTGGGCACCCAGGAATGGACCCGCACCAAGTCCAGGGTGCGCAGCGCCGTGGACGAGGTGGCGAAGGACCTGGTGGAGCTGTATGCGGCAAGGCAGCAGAAGGAGGGCTTTGCCTTCGGCCAGGACACGGTCTGGCAGAGGGAATTTGAGGAAATGTTTCCCTTTGAGGAAACGGAGGATCAGCTCTCCGCCATCGCCGCCACCAAGGAGGACATGGAAAGCACAAAGATCATGGACCGCCTGATCTGCGGGGACGTGGGCTACGGAAAAACCGAGATCGCCATCCGGGCGGCCTTCAAGGCGGTGCAGGACGGCAAGCAGGTGGCCTTTCTGGTGCCCACCACCATCCTGGCCCAGCAGCACTATAACACCTTCCAGCAGAGGATGAAGGATTTTCCCGTGCGCATCGATCTGATGAGCCGTTTCCGGACGCCTGCGGAGCAGAAAAAAACGGTGACGGACCTGCGCAAGGGTCAGGTGGATATCCTGATCGGCACCCACCGCATTTTATCCTCTGATATTCAGTTTAAGGATCTGGGCCTTCTGATCATCGACGAGGAGCAGCGCTTCGGCGTGACGCACAAGGAAAAGATCAAGAAGCTGAAGGAGGATGTGGACGTGCTGACGCTGACCGCCACCCCCATCCCCCGCACCCTGCACATGTCGCTGATCGGCATCCGGGACATGAGCGTGCTGGAGGAAGCGCCGGGGGACCGCCAGCCCATCCAGACCTTTGTGTGCGAGTACAACGAGGAAATGGTGCGGGAGGCCATCGTCCGGGAGCTTGCCAGAGACGGGCAGGTGTACTATGTCTATAACCGGGTGAACACCATCGCGGACATGGCGGCGGCGATTCAGAAGCTGGTGCCGGAGGCGAACGTGGCCTTTGCCCACGGGCAGATGAAGGAGCATGAGCTGGAACGGATCATGTACGATTTCATCAACGGGGAGATCGACGTGCTGGTTTCCACCACCATCATCGAGACGGGGCTGGACATTTCCAACGTGAACACCATGATCATCCACGATTCGGATCAGCTGGGCCTTTCCCAGCTCTATCAGCTCCGGGGCCGGGTGGGCCGTTCCGGCCGCACCGCCTACGCCTTCCTGATGTATAAGCGGGATAAGATGTTAAAGGAGATCGCGGAAAAACGCCTGTCCGCCATCCGGGAATTTACCGAGCTGGGAAGCGGCTTCAAGATCGCCATGCGGGATCTGGAGATCCGCGGCGCGGGCAACCTGCTCGGAAAAAGGCAGTCCGGCCATATGGAGGCGGTGGGGTACGATCTGTACTGCAAGATGTTAAACGACGCGGTGAAAACCCTGAAGGGCGAGACCCGCACGGCGGACTTTGCCACCACCGTGGAGCTGGAGGTGGACGCTTACATTCCGCCCGCCTACATCGTCAACGAGCAGCAGAAGCTGGATATCTACAAACGGATCGCGGGCGTGGAGACCCCGGCGGAGAGCGAGGACATGAAGGAGGAGCTTCTCGACCGGTTCGGCCAGGTGCCCGTCTGCGTGGAAAATCTGCTGCGGATCGCCCTGATCCGGGTGAAGGCGCACTCCCTTTATATCACCGAAGTGAAGAGCCGGGACGAAGGGAAGAAACTGGAGGGCGCGCTGAAGCTTCAGCTCCGCCCGGACGCGCTTTTACGTGTGGAAAACATTCCCGGACTTCTGCGCCTGTACGGCTCCGCTCTGAGCTTTTCGGCAAAGGGGACGCCCTATTTTCTCCTGCGCTATAAGAAGGAGGAGCTGGCGGAAAAGGACGCGCAGAAGCTTCTGGAACGGACGGAAGAGCTGCTTTCCGATATGGAAAAGCTTCTGAAGATGGAGGAGAGTGTATGAAAAAAGTATTGGTGGTTGTGGACATGCAGAACGATTTTATCGACGGGGCGCTGGGAACGAAGGAAGCGCAGGAAATCGTCGGCAGGGTGGCGGAAAAGATCCGGAGCTATCCGGAGGACTGCGTTTATGCCACAAGGGACACTCATGAGGAGGATTATCTGGAAACAAACGAGGGAAAAAACCTCCCCGTCCCCCACTGCATCCGGGAAAGCGAGGGCTGGCAGATCCGGAAGGAGATTCAGGAGGCCATGCCCCATGCGGTGATCGTGGACAAGCCCTCCTTCGCCTCCCTGGAACTGGCGGATCTTCTGTGCCGGGAAAACGAGCGGGAGGAGCTGGAGATCGAGCTGGTGGGCCTGTGCACGGATATCTGCGTGGTGTCAAACGCCCTTCTGCTAAAGGCGCGTCTGCCGGAGACGAAGATCAGCGTGGACCCTTCCTGCTGCGCGGGCGTGACGCCGGAAAGCCATGAGGCGGCGCTTCTGACGATGAAGATGTGCCAGATCGGGATCACGCAATAAGGGGGCAGACTGCCGCTTCCGGAGGGGGACGAAATGTATGAGAGGAGAAATTGTGTAATATGAAGATCATCTGTCAGATCGGGATCATCTTCACGCTGTGCTGGGTGAGCGAGATCGTGGAAGCCCTTCTGCCCTTTTCCTTTCCGGCAAGCGTGATCGGAATGATCCTTCTATTCGTCCTGCTCGCCCTGCGGGCGCTGAAGGTGGAACATATCCGGGAAAAGTCAGATTTCCTGCTTTCCAACATGGCCTTTTTCTTCATCCCGGCGGGCGTGAGCATCATCAACTATTTTGACGTGCTGGCTGGGAACGTGGGAAAGCTTCTTCTGATCTGTTTTCTCACCACGATCCTCACCTTTGCGGTAACCGCGTGGACGGTGCGGGGCGTTTTGTTCCTGATGAACCGGAAACAGGCCGAAAGCGCCGGAAATGCGAAGGAGGGAGCCGAAAGAAGCGGAGCGCGGGAAATCCGGGCCGCGGAAAGGCCGGAAGAGGAAGGGAGGAAGGAATATGTCTGAACAGGTTTTGTCTGAGCTGGTCAGCTCGCCGTTTTTCGGGATCGCCCTCAGCGTTGCGGCGTTTTCCATCGGCGTGTGGATCCAGAAAAAGACGGGGCTTGTGATCTGCAATCCCCTGATCATCGCCATCGTTCTGGTATCGGGCGTGCTCTTACTGTTTAAGATCCCTTATGAGAGCTACAACGAGGGCGGGAGCATCATCAACATGTTCCTGGCACCCGCCACCAGCTGCCTGGCGGTATCGGTTTATACGCGGGTGGAGCTTCTGAAGAAGAACTGGCTGCCGATCCTGGCGGGCTGCGCGGCGGGTTCTCTCACCTCCATGGGAAGCGTGTTCTTTCTCTGCCGCCTGTTCGGGCTGGGCGAGGCGATGACGTACTCTGTGCGTCCCACATCCGTGGCCACCCCCATCGCGGTGGGGATCGCGGAAGGCCATGGAGGCATTTCCTCCATCACGGTGGCGGCGGTCATCCTGACCGGAATCATGGGAAGCATTCTCGCGCCCTTCCTGATCCGGCTCTTCCAGGTGAAGGACGCCATGACGGCGGGCCTTGCCATCGGCGCGTGCAGCCATGCGGTGGGCACCTCCAAGGCCATCGAGATCGGAGAGACGGAAGGGGCCATGAGCGGGCTTGCCATCGGCATCTGCGGGATCGTGACGGTGGTGTTCGCGATGGCTCTGTA
>CALWGL010000223.1 GCA_944380025.1 uncultured Lachnospiraceae bacterium | reverse complement strand
CAGGGGGAATGAAAAGACTTTGGGGGCTGCGGGTGAGGCTGATCGTGCTTCTGGTGATCCTGACGCTGGTTCCGATCATCCTTTTTACCGTGATCTTTCAGCTGAGGATGGTATCCTTCATGAAAAATACCCTCTGGGCGAGGATGCAGACGGGACTGGAAAAATCGGACAGGCTGCTGTCCCAGGAGCTGGAGCAGTATACGGTCCTGCTTTACGCGTTCTGTACCGACCCGGATATCCTGCTGCTGGCGGAAAGAAGCGCGGAGGGGATCGGCGGAGAGGACCGTGCCGTTTTGCAGGAACGATTCCGGCAGATGTGCGAAAGGACGGACGGCCTGCTGGGAATTTCCGTCCGAATGCCGGACGGAGGCTGGGTCTATTATGACGCTGTCTATGATACGGCGGAGGAAAGCCCCTGGCTGGAGGACGGGCCGTACGGACGGGCGGAGCTGCTTTCCAGGGAAGTGTCCAGGCAGGGAGCGGAAAATGCGGACATGGATCTGCGGGAAATGGTGCCGCGGGTGAGCGATCTGACGAAGGAGGAGACCTATTACGGCCCGATGGCCGTATGGAGGGACGGGGAAACGAAGGAGGAACCCCTGTATTACTTTTCCGCCGGAATGGCTTTTTCGGTCCGGACGCAGGAGGAAGGGGAGGACGACGCCTTGATCTGCCTCTGCGTGGATGAGAGGCGGCTGCAGGAAACGATGGAGGGGATCGGCGACGCCCTGTTTTACCTGGAAAAGGACGGCGTGATCCTCAGCGCGCCGGACGCCTCCCGCATCGGGCGGACGGTGGCGCAGGACAGGAAGCCGTCCCGTCAGTCGGCCAGCGTGCTGGACTATGGGGAGTTTCATGTGGAACCCTATGGAGACTGCGCAACCTGTGCCATTGGAAACACAGCCTCCGGCTGGACCATGATCGAGCTCTATCCGCTGGCGGACTACCGGGCGGAGCTGATGCAGCAGAGGCTGCTGTTTGTGCTGATGGCCGGCATCGTGGTGCTGTCCGGCGCGGGCTTCATCCTGTTTGTGACCCGGCCTCTCCTGGTGTCCGTGAACGGGATCCTGAACGGAATGAAGCAGGTGGAAAACGGGGATTATTCCGTCCGGCTGAAAAAACACCGGGGGATGTCTCTGGAAATGGAGCGGATCACGGACGGCTTCAACGCCATGGTGGGGCAGACGGAGCAGCTGATCGCCCGGGTGAGGCAGGCGGCGAAGGAGCAGAGGAGCGCGGAGATCTCCGCGCTGGAGGCCCAGATCGATCCGCATTTTCTGTATAATACGCTGGATGTCATCAACTGGAAGGCGGTCGCCAGAGAGGAATACGAGATCAGCGAGATGGTGGGGGATCTTGCGGATATCCTCCGCTACGCCATCAAGGATGCGGGCGGGATCACCACGCTTGGCAGGGAGATCGCCTGGCTGAAAAAATATGTGCGGCTCCAGCAGGAAAAGCTGGGATGCCGGGTGCAGATCTTCGGAGAGGTGTCCCGGGAGGCGGCGGGAGCGGGCATGCATAAAATGCTCCTGCAGCCGCTGGTGGAAAACAGTATCCGCCACGGACTGTCCGGAAAGGAGGGGCAGCCGATCCTGGTGATCACAGGAGAGATCCGGGACGGCATGCTGTGTGTCGCCGTGGACGACAACGGCGCGGGAATGGAGCCGGAGCTGGTGCGGACGCTGAACGACCGGAACTATCACAGAAAAAATCATTTCGGGATCGAAAATGTGAGAAAGCGGCTGACGCTTTATTACGGGGAGACGGCAGGCCTGTCCTTTGAAAGCGAAAAGGGAAAGTATACCAGAGTGACACTGACGCTGCCGGTTATGGAAGGGGAAGGGAAGCATTGAAGATCATCATCGTGGAAGACGAGGCCGCGATCCGGGACGGCCTGGAGGGGATCCTGAAAAAACTGAGTCCGTCCTATGAGGTGGTCGGGAAAGCGGCCGGAGGGATGAAAGGACTGGAGCTGGCAAGGAAGCGGAAGCCGGATGTGATCCTTTTAGACATCCGTATGCCGGATATGGACGGCCTGACCATGCTGGCGCAGCTGAAAAGGGAGGGGATCAGAGCCATTGCCCTGGTCCTGACCGCCTATTCGGATTTCAGCTATGCCAGACAGGCGCTGGAGCTGGGGGTGCAGAGCTACCTGCTCAAGCCGGTCCGGATGAACGAGCTGAAGCGGGCGATGGAGCAGGCGGAAAACAGTCTGCTTCAGAAAGAAAAAGACGCTGTGCTTCTGAGCCGGGAGAGCGTGGTGCGCGGCGCGATGACGGGGATCCTGACCCGCTCGGAGGAAACGGTCGCGGCCCTGGAGAAAAGCTACCAGATCGGAGAGAAGGAGCCGCTCGGTCTTTTTGTGGTCTGGCTGGGATCGGGCTATGAAAAAAACAAAGGGATCACGGAGAGGATCCTGGAGGAGGTGGCCGGGCACGCGGAGGGCTTCCGCAGCGTGGTGACGAGCTTCGGGGAATATTTTCACTTTTCCATGCTCATTTATCACATGCAGCCGGAAAAGGACTGGGAGGCCTATTTCGCGTCCCGTGTGGTTCCCATGCTGGAAGCCAATACGGGAAACCGCGCGCTGTGCGCCTGGTCGGACTGCGGCAGCATATTTGACCTTGCGGAGGCCGGGAAACGGCTTCATAGGCTTCTGGACTGGAGGCTGACGCTGGGGCCGGGCGTGCTGGTTTCGGAACGCGCGGTCCGTTCGTCCCATCCTGCTCCGCTGGTCTACCCGTCGGAAATGAACGTGCGGCTGAAGCGCGCGGTCATAAGGCGGAACGAAGAGGACTTCCTGGCCTGCATGAAGGAGCTGACGGACGCCTGCAGGAGCGGCTGCCACGATCCCAGGCAGATCAAGGAAACGATCCTGATCTTTCTGTGGACGATCGTGAATACGGCCCGGGAATACATGGCGCTGGAGGAGAGCGGCCTGAAGCTTCAGAACGTGCTTTCCGAGGTCATGAACGCCTTTACCTGGGAGAAAATAGAGCAGATCCTGCAGGCCCTGTTCCTTCTTGTGATAAACCGGAAAACGGAAGGGGAAGGAGCGCTGTCCCCGTTAGTCCGGAAGGCGAAGCGCCTGATCGAAGAATACTACGCGAGCCAGATCACGCTGGAGGAAGCCGCGAGACAGCTTGCCGTTTCGCCGGAATATCTGAGCCGCCAGTATAAAAAGGAGACCGGCCTTTCCTTCACGGAGGATCTGCGGCGCGTCAAGGTGGAAAAGGTGAAGACCCTGCTTCTTGGCACCACGCTGAACCTGACCCGGATCGCCGCCATGACCGGTTTTTCGGATCCCAAATACATGAGCAGGGTGTTTAAGGAGGAGGTGGGTGTCCTCCCTGCCGAGTACCGGCAGATGGGAACCTGAACGCTTTAGCGAAGCACCGCGGATTTGTGCAAAAAATTCCACTTTTCTTAAAAAATTCCCCCTTACGGAAGGCATATTTTCCGGTATGATAGGATTTGTAAGGAGAACAGAGAAGGTATTTTGAAAAGCGGAGGAATGTACAAATGGATTCTGTAAAGATCTACCTGAAGACTCCGGAGGACGCGGAGAATTTTGTTCAGACCATGAGACAGTTTGAGGGAGAATATGACCTGACCCTGGGAAGCGTTACGGTGGATGCCAAATCCATTCTCGGCGTATTCGCCCTTGGGATCGGAAAGGAATTTGAGCTTATCTTCGTGAATCCGAGAGAGGAGCGGGAGGATGTGCTCAATGCTGTGAGAGATTACCGCGTGGCGGCCTGACGCCGCAGCGCAGTCCCCCTGAATCATAATGAGAAAGGAAACGGCCCTGTTTCCGGAGTGGAAGCTCCGGAGGCGGGGCCGTTTCCGATCCTGCATAGGAAAAAAGAATGCCGTTCCATTTGCGATAAGTATTTGCTATTTTTCAAAAGCCGTTTTATACTACATTACGAAATAAAAAGAAAAAGCGGAAGGAAGTGAACATAAGCCATGACAGGAAACAGGATCCTGGATCTGATGCTGGAATCCTTCGGGACGATCCTCCTGCCGGGTCTGACCATGACCCTGCCTCTGACGGCGATCTCCTTTGCGCTCGCGCTGGTGATCGCGGTGATCACCGCGCTGGTGCAGTTTGCGGATATCGGCGGGCTGAAGCAGCTCGCGCGCTTTTATGTGTGGGTGATCCGGGGAACGCCCCTTCTGGTGCAGCTTTTCGTCGTGTTTTACGGTCTGCCGAACGTGGGCATCCTGATCGATCCCTTTCCGGCGGCCATTCTGGTGTTTTCCATCAACCAGGGCGCGTACTGCTCGGAAACCATCCGGGCTGCGCTGGAATCCGTGCCCGCCGGACAGATGGAGGCCGGACAGTGCGTGGGCATGAGCTACCTGCAGATCATCCGCAGGATCATCCTGCCCCAGGCCATGCGCACCGCGTTCCCGCCCCTGTCCAATTCCCTCATCGGCCTGGTGAAGGATACCTCCCTGGCCGCCAATATCACAGTGGTGGAAATGTTCATGGCGACCCAGAGGATCGTGGCGCGTACCTTTGAATCCCTTGCCCTTTACATAGAAGTCGGCCTGGTCTACCTGCTGTTCTGCACGGTCCTGACGAAGCTGCAGAGGATCGGGGAGAAGAAGCTAGCGTCCTACGGCGGAAAACGGAGGTGACGGTATGGAAAACGACAGAATGCTCCAGGTGCGGGGGATCCGGAAGTCCTTCGACGGAGCGGAGGTCTTAAAGGGCGTGGATCTGACGGTGAACCGGGGAGACGTGATCGCTGTCGTGGGCCCCAGCGGCTCGGGAAAGACCACGCTGCTTCGGTGCATGAATTTCCTGGAAACGGCGGACGCGGGAACCATGACCTTTGACGGAGAGCTTTATACCTTCGGCCATGTGAGAAAAAAACAGATCGCCGGGCTGCGCAGGCGTACGGGCTTCGTGTTTCAGAATTATAACCTGTTCGCCAATAAGACGGCCCTGCAGAACGTCACGGAAGGGCTGATCGTGGCCCGGAAGATCCCGAAGGAGGAAGCGGAGCGCACCGGACGCGCGGCCCTGGACAAGGTGGGGCTTTCCGACCGGTATGATCATTATCCCTCCCAGCTGTCCGGCGGCCAGCAGCAGCGCGTGGCGATCGCCCGCGCCATGGTGACGGATCCGGAGATCATCTATTTTGACGAACCCACATCGGCGCTGGATCCGGAGCTGACCGGAGAGGTGCTGGATGTCATGCGGAGCCTGGCCAGAGAAGGAAGGACCATGCTGGTGGTCACCCATGAGATGGGCTTCGCCCGAAACGTTTCCAGCCGCGTGATATTCATGGAAAACGGCGCGGTGGTGGAGGAAGCGTCCTCCGCCGACTTTTTTGAACACCCGAAGGAAGCGCGCACGAAGGAATTCCTGCGCATGTTCCGGGACGGGGGTAAAGGAGAAGAAAGAGAATGAACGGAAAAATGAGAAAAGAAGGAAAGATCAGACGGACAGGGCTGCTTCTGGCCGCCCTCCTTATTG
>CALWGL010000222.1 GCA_944380025.1 uncultured Lachnospiraceae bacterium | reverse complement strand
TCCGGAAAAACCGCTCCCGGATAAAGGGCCGCGTCCTCATCATAGGCCACGCCGCCCAGGTCCTTTCCCATCAGGCAGGAGAATACGGCGTTCACGCTCTCCGTCACCTGCCTGCGGCTGCGGAAATTCTTTTTCAGATCGATCCGGCGTTCCTTCACCCGGCATCCTTCCGCCGTTCCTTCCTGATCCGGCGCTCCTTCCTCCCGCTTCCGGTAGCGGTCGAATTTTTCCATAAAAAGCTCCGGCCTTGCCAGGCGGAACCGGTAAATGCTCTGCTTGACATCCCCCACCATGAAGCGGTTGTAGCGGCCGTCCTCCTCGCCGGAAATGCTGAGAAGCAGATACTCCTGCACCAGGTTGCTGTCCTGATACTCGTCGATCATGATCTCCTCATAGATCTCCCGCAGCTGCAGAGCCGTGCGGGTGGGCCGAAGCTTTCCGCCCTCCCTTTCCAGCAGGATGGAAAGGGCCAGATGCTCCATATCGTGAAAATCCAGGATGCCCCGTTCCCGCTTTTTTTGCGCAAACCGGCGGCAGAATTCCTGCGCCAGCCCGAGAAGCGTGCGCACAAAGGGCGCGCAGGCACGCATCCGCTCCTCCTGGGTCCGCGCGGAGGCATAAAAATATTTCTCCTTCAGCCCGGAAAGCAGGTCTTTCACCATGCCACGAAGCTCCTTCGCCCGCTCTCTTTTTTCCGGAGAAACGGCCGGGTCCTTTCTGGAGCTGATCCGGCCGAAGGAAAGGTCCGAAAAGCCGTCGAAAAGCGCCTGAAAGCTTTCCCGGCAGGACAGCTCCTCCACCTGGTCAAGATCCTCCAGAAGAGTATCCTGATACATATACGGACCGTCCGGCTCCCGGCAGAGGGCGAGCGCCTGCTCCAGAAGCTGTCCGGCTTCGAAAAGCTGCCGCTTCACGTGGCTTTTCAGCTCCTCCATCCACGGGCAGGCATCCAGGCCGTCCTCCGGCACATCGTAATCCTTTTTATGCTCTTCCAGCCATTCCTCCGGCCAGGGATAGCTCATGGCGAATTCGTACAGGGAAAGGAGCTGTTCCTCCAGCCTTTTGTCGTTTCCCTGGGGAGAAAAATATTCCGCCACCTCCTGAAAGCTTCCGGCTATCGCTCCCTCCGTCCCGCTTCCGTCCTTCGCCTCCTCCCCTTCCTTCGCTTCCTCCGATTCGGTTTCTTCCTTCGCGAAGCGTTCCTCCAGCAGGTCGGAAAGCACATCCCGCTTCAGCAGCCGGATCTCGCCCTCATCCGCCACCCGGAAATCCGGATCCAGTCCGATCTCGTCGAAATGATTGCGGACCAGATACAGACAGAAGCTGTCGATGGTGGTGATCTGGGCATGGTGGATAAGGGTGAGCTGCCGGATCAGATGGGCGTTCTCCGGCTGCTCCTCCACTGCCCGGGAAAGGGCAATGCTGATCCGCTCCCGCATCTGCGCGGCGGCGGCGCTGGTAAATGTCACCACCAGAAGCCTGTCGATATCCACGGGATGAACGGGATCCTCCACCATCCGGATGATCCGCTCTACCAGAACGGCTGTTTTGCCGCTGCCCGCGGCGGCGGAGACCAGCACGCTCTCTCCCCGCGCGTCGATGGTCTCCTGCTGCTCCTTTGTAAATGTCACTGCCATCCCGCTTCACCTCCCTGTCCGTTCCGGCGCTTCCTGTGTCTCCTTCAGTGCCTGTTCCATCCGTCTCAGCGCTTCCTTCTCCTCCAGCTTCTCCAGCGTCCGGTCCTCATAGCCCGGGATCCTCCGGTCGAAGCCGCAGACCCGGCTGTAGGGACAGTAGGTGCAGGCCCCCTGTCCTCCTCCCGCCTGACGGTAAGGATTTAAAGGGATCCTGCCCTCCAGGATCTCTGTTCCGATCTGGCGGATCTTCAGATTCACATAGTCGGAAATGACCTTAAATTCCCCGCCTGACAGCAGGCTGGAACGGGCTCCCGGCTGACCGTCTCTTTTTCTCTCCACGGGGATCACGTCGGACCTCCCGGTAAAATGAGCGTCCAGCCCGTCGATCACCTTTTCCTCCGAGCTGACCACGCCCGTCATGCGGAGCTTTCCCAGAATCTCCTTCTGCACTCTGGCCGCAAGGGCCTCCTCGTCTTCCCCGTCCGTCTCCGGATCTTCCTTTACCTCTACGATCGGGTCATGCACCCGGTAATACAGCATGGCCGCGGGAAGCACCTCATCCTTCGGATGCTCCTTCTGCTCCAGCTCCATGGCCGCGTTCAGATAGACCACCAGCTGCAGCTGCAGGCCATAGTACAGGGCTGCCAGACTGAAATCCCGGCTGCCCGATTTGTAATCGATGACCTTCACATACACCCGGTCCCTGCCGGAAGGGCTCTCCTGCGCCGGCTGCCGCCAGGTGTCCACCCGGTCGATCCTGCCCCGCAGACGCAGCTTTTCCTCCCCGGACAGGGCGATGTTCACCGCGTCCAGGTCCTCCAGCACGGAAAAGGACACTTCAAAATGCTCCGGAGAAAAGGCGCCCTTTTTCAGCTGGTACTGGAGGGTGGAAACGGTGCGCTTCAGGATCCGCTTCATCCGGGTGATGAGATGCCGGTTTCTGGCGCTGTCAAACAGGACCGCGCTGCCGTAGGAAGCCGCGAAGGCCTCCACCGCTTCTTCCACCAGCGCTTCTCCTTCCTCCTTCGGAAAGTCGAACCAGGTATAGCCCTTTTCCTTCAGCTTTTCTCCGAAGATCTCCAGAACGCCGTGGAACAGATTTCCCATATCCACAGCCTCGAAGCTGTAGTCCTCCCGCTCCTTCAGATACAGGCCGTACTGCAGAAAATGCGCGTAAGCGCAGGAAGCGTACTGCTCCAGCCGGCTGACGCTTCCCAGAAGAGTACTTCCGAACAGGGCCAGGGCCGCCGCTTTTCCAAGAGGCTGCTCCCGGTACGTCCGGAAGGCGGCGCTCACCATGCGCCCGGTCCACTCCGCCGTTTCCGCCGACACCGCGTAGACCTGATACAGTCCGGCAAACCGCGCCTGCTCCCCTTTTTCTTCCGAAAGCCTTCCGTCCGCATAATGGCGAAGCCCCTGCACCAGCCAGGCCCTGCCGTCCTTTAAAGACTGCACCTGATCGATCTCCGGCTTTTCCTCCGGATGCAGGACACAAAGCGCGGGAAAAAGCCTCCTCACCATGCCCGCCAGATAAGACGGACGCAGGGCCTTTCCCTCCCCGTTCATCCGCGACCAGGAAAGGAACAGATGGCAGGAGGGCTTCGTCATGTTCATATACAAATAAAGCCTCTGCATGTACATCTGCTGCCTGGGCGTGGGCGCGAGCTCCAACCCGCTTCCCAGAAGGAACTCCCGGTCCACATCGGAAAGCAGTCCTCCGCTTTTGGCCGCTTTGGGGATATAGCCGTCGTTCGCCCCGATGAAAAACAGGGCCTTCACTCCGGTCAGTCTCGTCCGTTCCACATCTCCGGCCACCACCCGGTCCACGTTCCGGGGCACGGTTCCCACCTGGATCTCCGAAAGCCCGGCCTCCAGGATCCGGTAAAATTCCTCCATCTTCACGGGTTCATCTCCCAGCAGCTCCACCATCTGATCCAGAAGATCCATCACCAGCCGGTAGACCTGGGCATATTCCATGGCGCGCACCTCGTCCTGCGCCTGATGAAACCGGTTCTCATATTCCTTCAGTTTCCGCTGCACCCCGTTTTTCTCAATAAAGGCATACAGCGCGCGCACCAGCTCCTCTGTCCGGGAGGGCCGCTCCATCAGCGGAGAAAGCTGTTCCAGCAGCCGCTGTCTGAGGCCGTTCAGCCGCTCCAGCTGATCCACCGCATCTTTCTGCGCCATTTCCTGCGTTCTTATGGTAAAAATATCGCTCCACTTTTTTCTGCCCCGGATGCCCGCCGCCAGGACATAATTTTCCAGTTCATCCACTTCCTCTCTGGAAAAATCGGCCAGTCCGCTCCTCAGATAATGAAACACCGTCTCATAGCTGAAATTCTGCGCGATGATCTGCAGGGCGCTTTTGATGTATTCCAGAAAAGGATTCAGCACGATCCCCCGGGTCCGGTCCAGATACAGCGGAATGTCATACAGGGCGGCGAAGGCTTCCAGATCGTTTGCATAGGCGGACAGATCCCCCGCGATCACCGCCACGTCCCGGTAGCAGTCCCCGGTACGCCGCAGGTACTCCCGGATGGCGATGCAGACCTGACGCACCTCCTCCCTCTGGCTGGATGCCTCAAAAAGCGTGACGGATTCTGCCGCATCCGCTCCCGGATAGGGGCGCAAAGGATACCGAAGCAGATGCTGCTCCAGCCAGGAAAGCGGCGCATTCTCCTTCAGTCTCGCCACCGGACTTTCGGAGAAGATCACGTCCCTTCCCCGCTCCACGCCCGCCTCTGCGGCGATCTTCGTCAGAGCTGCCACCGTTTTTTTACTCAGATGAAACAGCTCCTCCTCCCCACCCGCATCCTCAAGGCTCTCTCTCCCGTCCGCCGGAACGGTCACGATGACCTCCTGCGCCCGCTCCATCAGCGCCCGCAGCACCCGCTTCTGCACCGGCGTGAAATCCACGAAGCCGTCCACCGCCACGACCGCTCCCCGCACCAGCCGGGACTGAAAAAGGCGCTCCGCAAGGAGCCCCAGCGTTTCCTCCGCGGTCACATAGCCCTTTTCCATATATTCCCGAAAGCCCTCATAAATGACACCAAGATCCTGCAGCTTGTGCTACAGCCCGCCTCTTCCGTTCGCGTACTCCGTCAGCGTCTCAAGCTCCTTCGGCCCGATCCCGTACTGCATGAACTCCGACAGCACGGACTTCACCTCATGGACATAGCCCGTCTTGTTCAGGCTCGGCCCGATCACCGTGGTTTTCTCCTTCAGGTTTCCCGCGATTTTACGGATCACCAGGCTCTTTCCCGTGTCGTCCAGGACCGTCCTGGCATCCTCCCCCACCTCTTCAAAAACCCGATGGGCCAGACGCGAAAAGGAAAGCGCGTCGATATTCATGATCCCCTTCCTGGGATGCAGCCGAACCAGCTCCGCCTGGGTCTGCATGCTGAACTGATCCGGAACGATCAGAAAAAAGTTCTGCTCCGGATGCTCCATGGAACGCTCTATGATCTCACGGTACAGCGCCGTGCTCTTTCCCGCGCCTGACGCGCCGATGTAAAATCGCAGTGACACTTTTTGTTCCTCTCCTTCCAGCCGCCGCAGGCGGCACTGAAATGAACCGAAAGGCTTCCCGGCCGCCGCAGGCCGGGAACCGGAGCGGGTCCGGGAAAGTCTAAACTGCAGACAGACACCCTGCTTCCTGTAAAAAATGCTCCAGATATTCTGACGCCTTTTTTTCCGACATTCCAAAGTACTTTTCCAGTTTTTCCCGGATCTGCTCCCGGCTGCTTCCGTTTTCCAGATTGTCCAGGATCATCGCCCGGATCCCTTTTTCCATCCCTTCTTCTACTCCGTCCATGAAAAAGCTTCCCATTTCCTCATACATATCGTATTCCCCTTTCTC
>CALWGL010000221.1 GCA_944380025.1 uncultured Lachnospiraceae bacterium | reverse complement strand
ATCCGTAAAAAATGAATTTTTGTACGGTTACAAAGCTATTTCTTCATTTTTCAACCGTATATGAGCGAAAAAGTTCCATGGAAGACTCTGCGGAATGCTTTCCCGCAAAAATTCATGAAACATTTCGTCTGGTCCCCTGTCCCGTGAAAAGTAACAAACGCACAGGGAGGAAGCATCCGCCTGTTACTTATTTATCATATGAAGCCCCCACAGGCCAAAATCCGGAGCATTAAACGACAGCTGCATACTGCTGTTTCCTTCCTCTACTCCTCCATCCTCGTTCTTGTAATAAGGCGTAATTTCCACTGTCAGAAACTGTTCTTCCGAACCGCTTTGTGTCTGCATTTGCAAAGCCATAAAATCATAGCATTTCGTTCCGACAGACAGAGCTTCCAGTTCTTCTCCGGAATATCCCCGCCTGAAAAGAACCGTGTCGCTTTCCCCATCCATCTGCAGCGCCGCAGCAGCGATCTGCGCCGCATTTTCAAATCCCATTTTCTCAAGGGCCGTTTCCAGAGAATCTCCCGTACACAGATCGAACATTCCTATCGGAATCCCGGTTGTAAGCTTTTCTCTCACCTCATCATTGTCACCATAATAAGTAAGAGGAGCACCAAAGCTGAGCTGCTCAAAACAGATGTATCCGGCATTTAAAAAATCTTCCGTCTGAAACGCAGATACATTCGACCAGCCGGATGGAGCCATCATGTTATAGCGAACCATATACCGCAGACGTCCGGCGAAATCCGTAAAGGAATCTGATGTCAGATAATTTGGATTGTCCCAGCCGTTCGCCCCGGCTATGGAAAGCACATCATCCAGTGTTATTTCATGAATATCCTGGTCAAACAGCGTGATGTTTCCCGGGAAAAGGGGCTGTTCGCCCGCTTCCTGATCCAGATAATATTTCACCTGTTCTGAGGGAGTCATTGCCGCCAGTTTCTCTTCCTCTGACACCAGACGGCCGTTCTCATCCAGTTCATAGCCCATCTCTTCCGCCAGCCTCAGCAGTTCCTCATCAGGCCCGCAGGCATCGATCCCATCCTGCAGAATATCTGCAGCCTTATCCGTATCCCCGGTATTTCTGTACAGTTCAAACAGCTTTTTATAAATTTCCGCATTCTCAGGCTCCGTTTCCAGCACAGAGAGGTAGTCTGCCTCAGCCAGCTGATACCATTGCATGATTTCCTCCGTGATTTCGCCGCCGGATCTTTCCGTGTCCGCCCAGGCAAGGTAGGCGTCCGCACGTCCCATATACGCGTTCACATTCTTCGGATCGATCTCGATCGCCGCCGCAAATGCGACAACCGCTTCCTCATAATTTCCCTCGGATACATATTTCATACCCAGGTCATACTGCTCCTGCCACTTTTCCTCCGTGCTTTTGCCGCAGGCTGCAAGGCCAAGCAGCAATACAGCTGCCGCAGCCAGTATCCATATCCGTTTCATCATCCTTTTCATCACTCTCTCCCTCCGCATAAAAACTGTATTTCACAGGCTCAAACATCTTCCAGATTCCGGATGATTTTTTCCGCGCAGGCAAGAAATCCCTCCATTTCCGCTTCGCTGATGTCCTTCCAGATCTGGTCGTCCATGCGGGAAAAGTTTTCGTGGACCTGCGCCGCCTTCCTTCTTCCTTCCTCTGTGAGAACGATGAGAAAGGACCGGCGGCAGTCGGGATGCTTCTGCCTGCTCACGTATCCCGCCTCTTCCAGCTTATCCAGGCTTCTGGACAGCGTGGCCACATCCATGTTGCAGCGGTCGGCCAGCTCCCGCTGGCTCACGTGATCCGCTTCAAACAGCTTGTTCAGGATCCGCGGCTGGCCCGGCGTCAGGCCGACCTTCTGAAAATAGGGATGAAGGATCCTTTTCCTGGCCGCTTCCATCCGGACCATGGCCTCTCTGATCTCTTTCTTTTCCATGCCTGCTTTTCTTTCCATACTGCGCCTTCCTTTCCGGCCCTTATCCCGGCTCAGACTGCTGTCATTCCAGCTCAAACTGCCCGGTGTACAGCCTGTAATAGCGGCCCTTCTGCCGAAGGAGCTCCTCATGGTCTCCCCGTTCGATCACCTCGCCCTTTTCCAGCACCATGATGGCCTTGGAATTGCGGACCGTGGAAAGGCGGTGGGCGATCACGAACACGGTACGGCCCTCCATCAGCTGATCCATGCCCTTCTCGATCAGGCGCTCGGTGCGGGTGTCGATGGAGCTGGTGGCCTCGTCCAGGATCAGCACCGGGGGACGGGAAATGGCCGCCCTCGCGATGGCAAGAAGCTGTCTCTGTCCCTGGGAGAGATTCGCGCCGTCGCTGTGAAGCAGGGTTCGGTATCCGTCAGGCAGGCGGCGGATGAAGGAATCCGCGTTGGCGATGCGCGCGGCCTCCCTCACCTCCGCGTCCGTGGCATCCAGTCTGCCGTAGCGGATGTTGTCCGCGATGGTTCCCGTGAACAGGTGGGTATCCTGAATGACCATGGAAAGGGAACGGCGCAGGTCGTCCTTTTTGATTCTGCGGATGTCCAGGCCGTCATAGGTGATGGTTCCGGACTGAATCTCGTAAAACCGGTTGATCAGGTTGATGATGGTGGTTTTCCCCGCTCCCGTGGAGCCCACAAAGGCGATCTTCTGCCCCGGCTTCGCGTACAGACTGATGCCGTTTAAGATCTTTTTCTCCGGCGTATAGCCGAATACCACATCGTAAAAGCGCACGTCTCCCTTCAGGGGAACAAGCGAAAAGCTTCCGTTCTCCGGCACCTTCCAGGAAAGCGTCCCGTCCGCCGCTTCCGTCAGGGTCACATCTCCCTCATCCGGCTCCGGCTCCTCGTCCATCATCTCGAAAATGCGCTCCGCGCCGGAAAGGGCGGCCAGCAGGAAATTGATCTGCTGGGTGAACTGGTTCATGGGCATGGCGCTCTGACGCACATAGACCAGATAGGAAGCCAGGCTTCCCAGATCCATCAGGCCGGAAAGGACGAACATGCCGCCCACGCAGGCCGATACCGCGTAATTAAAATAGGAAAGGCTGACGATGGTGGGCACCATCATGCCGGAATAGGACATGGCCTTGGTGGCGGACCGGCGCAGCGCCTCGTTTCTTCTGCAAAATTCTTCAAAGTCCTTTTCCTCGTGGTTGAAGATCTTCTCCACCTTCGCCCCGGCCACCATTTCCTCCACGAAACCGTTGATGCTTCCCAGGTATTTCTGCTGCTCGATGAAATATTTCCGGCTTCGCTTTCCATTATACTGGATAAACAGGAACATGAGAAGCAAAAAAGCGATGACGATGAGGGACAGTCTTACGTTCAGCACCACCAGCATGATGATGGTGCCGCTCACCACGATGAAGCTCTGCACTAACAGGGTAAAGCTGTTGTTCAGCGCCTCCGTGAGGGTGTCCACGTCGTTGGTAAAACGGCTCATCAGCTCCCCGTGGGTGTGAGCGTCAAAATAGGAAAGGGGCAGCTTCTGGGTGTGTTCGAACAGATCCTTCCGGATCCTTCCCACGATTTTCTGGCAGGTGATCACCATGAGCTGGTTGTAGCCCAGCGTGGCGAACGCGCCGGCTCCATACATGAGCGCCATCAGGAGGATGGTCCGTACGAGGCCCGGAATGTCGCCGGGCAGGATGTAGGTATTGATCACAGGCTTTAACATATAGGTGCCGAGAAGGTTCGCCATGCTGCTGATGCAGACCAGAACGGCAACGAGCAGGACGGACCATCGGTAGATTCCCATATAATGCAGCAGCCGCTTCATCGTCTTCGCGCTGTCCTTCGGTCTGGCATATCCGTTGTATCTCGCCATTACAGTCCCGCTCCTTCCTGCTGGGAATAATAGATCTCCTGATAAACGGAGTCGTTTTTCAGAAGCTCCTCATGGGTGCCCACAGCGTGCACCCTGCCGTCGTCCAGAATGATGATCTGATCCGCGTGCATGACGGAGGTGATCCTCTGGGCGATGATGATCTTGGTGGTTCCCGGAAGGCTTTTGGCAAGCCCCTCCCGGATTCTTCCTTCCGTAGCCGTGTCCACCGCGCTGGTGGAATCGTCCAGGATCAGCACCTTCGGCTTCTTTAAAATCGCCCTGGCGATGCACAGCCTCTGCTTCTGGCCGCCGGACACGTTCACGCCGCCCTGGCCCAGATCCGTCTCATAACCGTTTTCCAACCGGTCGATAAATTCATCCACGCAGGCGATCCGGCAGGCCTCCCCGATCTCTTCTTTTGTCGCGTCCTCCTTTCCCCAGCGAAGGTTGTCGATCACCGTACCGGAGAAAAGCGTGTTTTTCTGCAGCACCATGGCGATGGAATCCCGCAGGGGCTTTAAGGGGTATTCCTGCACCCGGTGCCCGTCGATCCTCACCTCGCCCTCCGTGGCGTCGTACAGCCTCGGAATGAGCTGCACCAGCGTGGACTTGGCGGAGCCGGTCTGACCGATGATGCCCACGGTCTGCCCCGCCTCAATGTGCAGGCTGATATCGGAAAGCACGTACTCCTGCGCGTTTTTACTGTATTTGAAGAAAACATGGTCGAACACGATGTCGCCCTTTTCCACCCGGATATCCTTTGCTTCCTCCTCCGTGATGTCGGGTTCTTCCTGCATCACCTCTTCAATTCTGCGCCAGGAGGTCAGGGAACGGGTGAACATCATGAATACGTTGGAAATCATCATCAGGGAGTTTAAGACCTGGAGCACGTAGCTTAAAAAGCCGGTCAGCTCTCCCACCTGCATCTCGCCCACCTGGATCAGGCTGCCTCCGAACCAGAGGATGCACAGGATCGTAGCGTACATCACGAACTGCATGGCGGGCATGTTTAAGGAAGCCACGCGGAAGGCTTTTTCCGAGGTGGTAAGAAGCTCCGTGTTGACGTCACCGAATTTTTCCATCTCATGATCGCCCCGGACGTAGGACTTCACCACGCGGATCGCCGTCAGATTTTCCTGAATGATCCGGTTGACCAGGTCCACCGCCTTCTGCATCCGCCCGTACAGGGGCCGGACATGGGAAACGATAAGAAACAAAAGGATGCCCAGCACCGGGGCCGCGATCAGAAACACCACCGCAAGCTCACTGTTGATCTGAAAGGATACCGTGATGGCGGTCAGCATCATCACCGGCGCGCGGCAGGCGGGCCGCAGCCCGTTCGCGATGGAATTCTGGATGTTGGTCACATCTCCGGTCAGCCGGGTGACCAGAGACGAGGTGCGGAACCGGTCCGTGTTGGAAAAGGAAAACTGCTGGAGCTTCCGGTATTCCTCCTTCCGGATCTGGGCTCCGATCCCCTGCCCGCAGACCGCGGCGAACCTCGCGCTTCCGGTTCCCAGGAGCATCGCCGCCACCGCGCAGCCCGCCATCTGCAGCCCCTTCATGAAAATATAGGGCTTATCCCCGTTCGCCACGCCGATATCCACCATATCGGCCATGATCATCGGGATGATCAGCTCCAGAAAGGCTTCCGTCACGATGCAGACCACCGCAAGGATGGTCGCCGCCCGGTAGGGTTTTGCGTAGGATAACAATCGTTTCATGACTTCCTCCGTCG
>CALWGL010000220.1 GCA_944380025.1 uncultured Lachnospiraceae bacterium | reverse complement strand
GGTCTTCCACGGGCTCCTTCCATCTTTTAAGACTTTTTGTACGGTTATATAATCCAGATTTTCATTTTGAACCGTATCGGGTAGCATATCAGGAGCTGTCGCGGTAATTTATTTATCCATTCACAGATATCATCCCATCGCTTTTTCTTTCAGCATTCCATTCTGGAGAAAATAGACACGGTCGCATTTGGACGCGATCTCCATATTGTGTGTAACTATAATGATGATCTTATCTGCGGAAACAGCCCGGAGCGTATTCCAGAACAGCCCTACCGCATCGGGATCCAGGTTCGCGGTCGGCTCGTCCAGAATCAGAACGGGCTTCCGGGAATACAGTGCCCTGGCAAGCGCTATCCTCTGCTGCTGCCCCATGGAAAGATTGCCGCCGGATTCGCTGACTTCATGATCCAGTCCTCCTTCCATCTGTTCCAGCACAGAGATCAGGTTAGCCTGTTTCAATACCTGTTCCAGCGTCTCTTTCTCTTCTTTTTGGCCCATCAGGATATTTTCCCTGACCGTGCCGCGGAAAAGGAATCTGTCACCCGGGACATAGGCCGCAAGCCTCTCCGCATTCCTTTCCGGAATGGAACCTTCCGTTCCTTCTCCGCATATTCTCCCACATTCCGGTTCATAGAGCCCAAGAAGGAGTTTCAGCAGCGTACTTTTTCCGCTTCCGCTTTCTCCGATGATCCCGGTTATCCCACGCCGGAAAACGGCATTTGCGCCATGGAGCACCTTCCTGGGACTTTCCTTTGCGCTGTACTGGAAGGCCAGATTTTCAACCACCAGGGAGCGGAGCATATTTTCTGTACTCTCCGGACGTTCCGATCCTTCTTTTTCATATACCGGAAGTTCCAGGATCTCTTCTATCCGGACCAGGCTGGCTTTTACTTCATTAAACGTCCGCATCCACCCCGACATCGCATTGATGGGAAGAAGGACATAATTGGTCAGCTGAACCATGGCGATCAGCGTTCCTACCGTCACTTCCCCTCTGACCGCAAACGCCGCGCCGATCCCCATTGTTATGAACATCAGGGCAAACCCGATGAAATTGTTCAGAAAGCCGGTGATTCCCTGAAGAATGCTTAAACTCTGCCTGCTCTTCGCTTTTCTGCCATAAAGCTCCCGGGTTTCCTCCATCGCGGTTTCCTTCATCCGATAAACCCGGAAAAGGCTCAGGTGCGTCAGGATCTCCGACATATAAGAACGGTTTCCCTCTTCGTTCTGCATATCCTTCTCCGCTGCCTTCTGCTGGAACGGAGAAATCAGGGATATGATCAGAACGACACAGGGTACCACTGCCAGCATGATCAGGGCCATTTTCCAGTTCATACGAAGCATAACAATCAGCGCAAGAACGGCCGGTATGGCTTCACATGCCATCTGGCCGAATATCTGCGGCAGGAGCCTGGTGATCCGTTCCACATCCACAGTCAGCCTTGTCATGACATCAGAGGAATGCCAGGAATCAACCGCTTCCTGCTTTGTATCCAACATATGTCCGACGAGCAGCAGGCGGAGCTTCTTTTCCGTCCGGTTCAGGTATGCCGCTTCCAGTACCGTACCGGCGACCATGGCCGCCGCATACAGGAATACCGTCAGCCCGGCGAAAAGGAAGCCCCGGCCGATACGTCCGTCCGAATCCCTCGTGGCTATGTTGACAAACTCCTGAATCTCAAGGGAAATCCCAATCAGGCATATGCTCACAAGGGAACTCGACAGAAGCATCAAGATGAGAAAGAGATATCCTCCGCGTATTCTGCATAACTGGTTGATTTTTCCCAAGAGGCTTTTTTCCCTATACATTTCATTTTCCTTCTTTACTTTTTCTCGTACATATGCGACCATATATTTCAGACCTGTAAACAGGAGCCGGAATGCATGGGTCATGGACAGGCGGCAGGAGATCTGCCCTCTTTCAGTACCCATAATGCTTCGCCTGTGCCTGATAAAGCCTGGCGTATACGCCGCCCTGCGCCATCAGCTCCGCGTGGGTTCCCTGCTGGGCGATCCGTCCTGCGTCCAGCACCAGGATCCGGTCGCAGAACTGACAGCTGCTCATGCGGTGGGAGATGTAAATGGCGGTCTTTCCGTTTACCAGGCGGTCAAAATTTTCATAGACCTGCGCTTCGGCGATCGGATCCAGGGCGGAGGCGGGCTCATCCAGGATGACGAAGGGCGCGTTTTTATAGAGCGCCCTGGCGATGGCCAGCTTCTGCGCCTCTCCGCCGGACAGGGAGATCCCGTCCCCGTTCTCGTGAAACAGCCTGCTGTCAAGCTGCCCCGGAAGCCGGCGGACGCGTTCGGCAAGCTCCACCTTTTCAAGCGCCTCCCAGACCCGTTCTTCCTCTCCGTCCTCTCCCGCAGCCACATTGTCCTTTATGGAGAAGGCCAGCAGGCCGAAATCCTGAAATACCACGGAAAAGATCGAAGTATATTCCGCGTAATCATACAGGCTGATATCCACGCCGTTTAGCAGGATCCTTCCCTGCGTCGGCTCATAAAGACGGCAGAGCAGCTTGATCAGCGTGGTCTTCCCCGCGCCGTTTTGTCCCACCAGAGCCAGCTTCTCCCCCACACGGAATTTCAGGCTGATATCGTGCAGGACTTCCCGGTCCGTGTCCGGATAGGAAAAGCTCACATGCTCCAGTTCCAGCTCATACTCCCCGTCGTCCCGCTTCTCGATGGGAAGGGTGCCGTCGTAGTGCATGTAGCCGCTGCCGATGAAATCGGCAAAGGTCAGCACATAGGACAGGCTTCCGCTCATGGAGCTGTAGGTATACAGCATCCGGGAAAGGGAACTGAAAAACATGTCAATGGCCCCGATATACAGAAGCACATCCCCCACGCTGATCACGCCGTACCATGCCTTTCCCACGATCAGCACATAGGCGCAGAGGGTTCCGATACCGCTGATCAGATGGAAAAGGCCCTGCAGCAGGCTGATCTTTTTTCCATCCTCCCACAGTTCATCCTCGATCCTTCCGGTATCCGTGCATTTTTTCCACAGCAGCTTCTGCATATGGAAAATGCGGATATCCATGGCCGATTCCAGCGCATGGACAAAGCCCGTGTAGTACACGCGAAGCCCTTCCGCTTCTTCCGATTTTTTCATCATCTGCTCCGTCAGCTTTCCGGACCTCGCGCCGACCCGCCTTCCCGCGATCATCATGATCGCAGAAGCCAGGATCAGAAAGGGGATCCCCTGCCAGGAGGTAAAAAAGTTCCGGTTGTCATGATCCACGCCCGCGAACATGAAAAGGAGAAGGATCAGGGCGCTCAGCGTATACAGGCCCATTTCTATAAGGTGGTAAATATGAAGGAAATATCTGCGGATGTCCGCCCGTTGGGACTGCCTGACGCGCCGGATCCTGTCCAGCGTTTCCTTCTTCTCATATTCTTCATAGTCCATCCGGAACGCTTTGTCCGCCGTCCGCTGCCACACCGTATCCCTGCAGCTTTCCGATACCACTTCCAGCGCGTGCCAGCAGCCCTTTGTGGTCAGACCGCAGACGAAGGTCAGCCCCAGCAGCCAGAGCAGCTGCCGGACGGCATATTCCAGCCTCCCGGTCAGCATTCCGTCAAGGATTCCCGCGTAGCAGACCATATGGACTACGGGCACGGCACAGGATGCGGCAGGGCCGAATAGAAAAATGAGATAAATCTTCCTGTGCTCCACCTGCGCCATATTCAGGAACCGAAACACCTTTTTCAGAAAATCACAGAAATTCATCCGGGCTTCCTCCCTCCTGCCGTTCCTGTGCGGCATAATATTTTCTCTGCACCTCAAACAGCCTGCTGTATCCTCCGCCCAGGGCGAGAAGCTCCTCATGGGTCCCTTCCTCCCGCACCCTGCCGTCTTCCAGGAACAGGATCCTGTCACAGAACTGCGTGGAGGCCAGCCGGTGAGAAATAAAAAGTACGGTCCTTCCCTCCGTCAGCTTCCTGTACTGCTCGTAGACCCGGTTTTCAGCCAGCGCGTCCAGAGCCGCCGTAGGCTCATCCAGCAGGCACAGCCCGGCCCGTTTGTGAAGCAGACGGGCCAGGAGCAGCTTCTGTTCTTCTCCTCCCGACAGCAGGACGCCGCCCTCCTTCACATCTTTTTCCAGGATGGTATGAATGCCTTCCGGGAAGGTGCGAACCCTGTCCCACAGCTCCACGCTTTTCAGAAGCCTCTCACATTCCTCCCCCTCCGTCCCGTCGTCCTCCCGGCACAGGATATTTTCACTGACAGAAGCGGACAGCAGCCGGGTCTTCTGGAACACCGCGGCCAGCTTTTCCCGGTAGGCTTCCAGATCCAGGCTTCTCAGATCCCTTCCATTGATCCGGATGCTTCCCTCATATCCGGAGTAAAAGCCGCAGATCAGCTTCACAATGGTGGTTTTTCCGGCTCCGTTCAGCCCCACCAGGGCCAGCTTCTCCCCCGCGCGTATGACAAAACTGAGATGGGAAAGCACCGTCTCCCTGCTTCCCGGATAGGAAAAGGAAACATCCCGGAATTCGATTTCCAGAGCCCCGTCCGCCTCTTCCTGCCTTCCGTATCCCTTCCTTTCCGGAACCGGTTCCCCCTCGTTCTCCGGCCTGCGGTTCTCCTCTTCCATATACTTCCTGTAATCCGCCAGCCAGTTCTGGATCCGGATGATCTCCGGCAGACAGATGGAGAGCCTGTAAAAACGGTCCGTAAATTCCGTGGCGGAGCGCAGATACAGCACCGCAAGGGAAGCGTTCAGGCCCTGGCTGATCTGATAGATGAGATAGCCATAGATCACCGCTTCCCGGATGAGCTGCAGAAGCTGTTCCACGATATTGTACAGAAAATATCCCACGCCGATCCTGGAACGGATCCGGGTATACTGCCGGTTTGTCCTGCGGAACACCGCTTTCAGCCAGTCCTGCATCTGATAGAGCCGGATATCCTTTGCCGCCGAAACGTCGAACGCCTTATTCTGGATGTATTCTTTCGTCACGTTCAGCCCCTTCAGTTTCTCCTTGGTTTTCTGCTCATAATCCGCGGCGATCTTATATCCCGTCAGCTGGATCAGACAGATCCCGGTAAGGATCAGGATCAGGACCGGATTCAGGGACGCCACCACCCCGCCGAATACCAGCAGCTTCAGCGCGTTGACCAGGATCTGGGAAGTGGAATACCAGAATTCCTCCAGCCCGTCCAGGGCCGCGAGCTGCGCCATCTTCCGCTCCTCCTGTATCCCGTTTTCCTCCAGCCTCTCATAGCTCAGTTCCAGCGATTTCCGTACCAGATCCATGGAAAAGTGCTGTACGATGGCCTTGCGGATACGAAAAGAGGCCATCACGTTGTAAAACTCCCAGGCGCTTTGGATAAGGACATAACCCGCAACCGCCATACCTATCGTAAGCAGCACATTTTCCAGCGCCAGATGCCGCTCCAGCAGGGATACCACCCAGGCGGAAAGCAGGGTGATCCCCGCCGCGGCCAGGACGTTCAGGCCGATATCCGCTCCCGTCAGCGCAAACAGCTTCCGGTCCGCCTTCCACCAGCGCGAAAGGAAATATGCGTAGTTACTGAAAATCCCGTACTTCTTCATCTCCCACCTCC
>CALWGL010000219.1 GCA_944380025.1 uncultured Lachnospiraceae bacterium | reverse complement strand
CTCTTATGTTTAGTATAGTAGAACTATACCGCCTGCGCGGTCCGCGCAGGCGTTTTTGTACGAGCGGAGAAGCCGGCGCTGCGGCCACGGCGCTGCGGCGGAAGACAGCCGCGGCGCTTCGGGATGAAAGCCGGAAGGAGCGGGCCGCCGGAACGGCGGAAGCCGGGGTTCCGGCGGCGGCGCGGCCCCTCCGCCGGAACCGGGAAAAAAGCGGCAGGCTGCCGCAGAAATCGAGGAAAGCAGAAAGTAT
Source organism: uncultured Lachnospiraceae bacterium (assembly GCA_944380025.1). Taxonomy (GTDB): domain Bacteria; phylum Bacillota; class Clostridia; order Lachnospirales; family Lachnospiraceae; genus Eisenbergiella. The sequence goes on along the minus strand of CALWGL010000219.1, from coordinate 5,360 downwards.
GGCAGAATATGTGAAGGTGGCGGTGGACGCCATGGGCGGAGACAACGCGCCGGGAGAGATCGTGAAGGGCGCCGTGGAAGCGGTGCAGGCGGAAAAGAAGATCAAGGTTTTCCTGGTGGGAAAGCAGGATCAGGTGGAAGCGGAGCTGGCAAAATATGAGTATCCGAAGGATCAGGTGGAGGTGGTGAACGCCACGGAGGTGATCGCCATGGCGGAGCCGCCGGTCGCGGCCATCAAGGGAAAGAAGGATTCCTCCATCGTGAAGGGGCTTTATATGGTGCGGGAAGGAGCCTGCGACGCCTTCGTTTCCGCCGGAAGCACGGGAGCGGTGCTGGTGGGCGGACAGGTGATCGTGGGACGGGAAAAGGGCGTGGAGAGGCCGCCGCTGGCGCCGCTGATTCCCACGGAGAAGGGAGCCGCCCTCCTGATCGACTGCGGGGCGAACGTGGACGCGAAGCCCTCCAATCTGGTGCAGTTCGCGCGGATGGGCTCCATCTATATGGAGAATGTGGTCGGCATCAAAAATCCAAGAGTCGGCATCGTCAACAACGGCGCGGAAGAGGAGAAGGGAAACGCCCTTGTGAAGGAAACCTTCCCTCTCTTAAAGGCATGTCCGGATATCAATTTCATCGGAAGCGTGGAGGCCAGGGACATTCCCGCGGGCGCGGCGGACGTGATCGTCTGCGAGGCCTTTGTGGGAAATGTGATCCTGAAGCTGTATGAAGGCGTGGGCGGAACGCTGATCAAAATGGTGAAGGCCGGGATGATGACGAGCACGAGGAGCAAGGTCGGGGCGCTTCTCGTCAAACCCGCCCTGAAGGAGACGCTGAAGGCCTTCGATCTGGAGCAGTACGGCGGCGCGCCGCTCCTCGGCCTGAAAGGGCTTGTGGTCAAGACGCACGGAAGCTCGAAGGCGGTGGAGATCAGGAACACGATCCTGCAGTGCCTGACGTTCCGTGAGCAGGATATCAACGGCAAGATCCAGAGAGCGATTTCGGGGTCCGCCGGTTAAGGAAGGACGAAGGATATGGAGCTTGACAAGCTGAGAAGGATCATCGCGGAGGTCCTGTGCGTGGACACCAGGGAAATCACGGAGGAAACCTCCTTTGTGGACGATCTGTGTGCGGATTCCCTGGATCTGTATCAGATCGTGATGGGAATTGAAGAGGAATTTTCCATTGAGATCTCCCAGGAGGATGCGGAAAAGGTCTCGACAGTGGGAGAAGCCCTGCAGCTCATCCGGGAAAGCGCAGGAAGCGGTAAGTGACAGAAAAAAGGAAAAGCCCGCAGGGGGGAGCAGGCGGCAGAAGAAGCGTCAGCCCCGGCGGGCTTTTCGTGCGGTGAGAAAAGCGGTCCGGCAGAAGGACCCTTTTTCACGCCGCAGGAAAGGAAGCCAAAACGTGATGCATAATCTGGAAGAACTGGAAAAGAAGATCGGCTATATTTTTCAGGATAAAATGCTCTTAAAGCAGGCGCTGACCCACAGCTCCTTCGCCAATGAGCAGAAGATCAACCGGTATGGAAATTATGAGCGGCTGGAATTTCTCGGAGACGCCGTGCTGGAGCTGGTTTCCAGCGATTTCCTGTTTCATGAGAATCCGGACATGCCGGAGGGGAAGCTGACCAGGCTGCGCTCCTCCATGGTGTGCGAACCGGCGCTGGCCTACTGCGCCAGGGATCTGGAGCTGGAGACCTATATCCTGCTGGGAAGAGGAGAGGAAGGAACCGGCGGAAGAAAGCGGGATTCCATCATCTCGGACGTGATGGAGGCCGTGATCGGGGCCCTGTATCTGGACGGCGGCCTTCCGGCGGCGCACCGCTTCATCCATCGCTTCGTGCTTTCGGATCTGGAAAACAAGATCCTGTTCTACGACAGCAAATCGATCCTGCAGGAAATGGTCCAGGCCATGCCGGGCACGCAGCTTTCCTATGAGCTGACGGGCGAGGAAGGGCCGGAGCATGACAAGCAGTTCCTGGTGGAGGCCAGGCTGAACGGAAAGACGGAAGGGCGCGGCAGGGGCCGCAGCAAAAAGGCGGCGGAGCAGCAGGCGGCCTATCAGGTCATCCTCATGCTGCGAAAGAAAACGGAAACGACGGGACAGGAACATGTATTTAAAGAGCATTGAGGTTCACGGATTCAAATCCTTTGCCAACAAGATCAAATTTGAATTTCATAACGGGATCACAGGGATCGTGGGCCCCAACGGAAGCGGAAAGAGCAACGTGGCGGACGCGGTGCGCTGGGTGCTGGGAGAGCAGCGGGTGAAGCAGCTGCGCGGCGCTTCCATGCAGGACGTGATCTTTTCCGGTACGGAAGTCAGGAAGCCCATGAGCTACGCTTATGTGGCGATCACCCTGGACAATTCGGATCATCAGCTTGCCGTGGACTATGACGAGGTCACGGTGGCAAGAAGGATCTATCGTTCCGGCGAGAGCGAATATCTGATGAACGGCACGCCCTGCAGGCTGAAGGATGTGAACGAGCTTTTTTATGATACGGGCATCGGCAAGGAAGGCTATTCCATCATCGGCCAGGGCCAGATCGACCGGATCCTGTCCGGAAAGCCGGAAGAGAGAAGGGAGCTGTTTGACGAGGCCGCGGGGATCGTGAAGTTCAAGCGCAGAAAGGCGGCGGCCCAGAAAAAGCTGGAGGATGAAAAACAGAATCTCCTGCGCGTGCGGGACATCCTTTCCGAACTGGAAAAGCAGACCGGCCCTCTGGAGAGGCAGTCGGAGAAGGCAAGGATCTATCTGAAAAAAAAGGAAGAGCAGAAGCGGCTGGATGTGAACGCTTTTCTTCTGGAGAACAGCAGGCTTTCCGGACAGCTTTCCGAGTTGAATGAAAAGCATGACAACGCCTCCCGGGAGCTTGCGGAGACCACGCAGCAGTACGACAGGATCCGGGAAGAATACGAGAACGTTCAGGGAGAGATCGACGCGCTGGATAAGAGCATCGAGCAGACCCGGACAGAGCTTTCGGACGCAGCCATGCTCAGAAGCCGTCTGGAGGGCGAAATCAACGTTTTAAAGGAACAGATCAATTCCGCCCGGTCCAACGGCGGACATCTGGAGAACCGGAAGGAAACGCTGGAGAAACAGATCGAAGAACGGACGAAGGAACGGGAAAAGCTGACGGCAGGAAAGGCGGAGACGGATCAGAGTCTCTTTGCAGCAGAGGAAAAACGGACGCAGGCCGCCCAGGTCCTTGCCGCCATTCAGGCGAAGGCGGAGGAGACCTCGGCCCTGATCGACGGCGGGAGAAACCGGATCATTGAAGAGCTGAACGAACGCGCCGTCATCAAGACCCGCATGGAACGTTTTGACACCATGCTGGAACAGATCCAGATCCGGCGGGCGGAACTGAACTCCAGACTGCTGCGCGCCAGATCGGAAGAGGAGGAGCAGGAAACCGGCATCCGTGAGCTGGAAGAGGAGTTTAACCGGATCAATGAGAGGATCGGCTCCCTGAACGCATCCATCAGCGCCCAGGAGGAGCGGCTGAACGCCGTGCGGGATGAGCTGGCAAAGAAGGATCAGGCGGTGCGCGACACCCAGGTGGTCTATCATCAGGAAAAATCCAGGCTGGACGCGCTGGTCAATCTGACGGAACGCTATGAGGGATATGGCGGCAGCGTGAAGCGGGTCATGGAGCAGCGGGAGAAGCATCCCGGCATTCTCGGCGTGGTGGCGGATCTTCTGAAGGTGGAGAAAAAATATGAGACCGCCATCGAAACGGCGCTGGGCGGCAGCATCCAGAACATCGTGACGGACAACGAGGATACCGCGAAGGAAATGATCGCCTTCCTGAAGGCGGTAAAGGGCGGAAGAGCCACTTTCCTGCCACTGACCAGCGTGAAGAACCGCCAGGAATTCCGGCAGAGACAGCTCCTTTCGGAGCCCGGCGTCATCGGACTGGCAGACAGTCTGGTGACCACACAGGATAAATACCGGGATGTGGCGGCTTCTCTTCTGGGCAGGATCCTGGTGATCGACCATGTGGACAATGCGGTCCGCCTTGCCAGAAAAACGGGCTACAGCCTGCGCATGGTCACGCTCGAGGGCGAGCTGTTCACGCCGGGCGGAGCCATCAGCGGCGGCGCGTTTAAAAACAGCAGCAACCTCCTGGGACGCCGCAGGGAGATCGAACAGCTGCAGGAACAGGTCAGGCAGACGCTGAAGCAGGTGGACGCCCTCCTGGAGGAGGCGGAGGAGCTTCGAAAGAACCGGGCGCAGCTGCGGGTAAAGCTGGATCTGACAAAGGAAGAACTGCAGCAGGAATTCATCCGCCAAAATACGGCCCGCATGAACGTGGCAGCCGCGAGGGAGAAAAAAGAGCAGACCCTGGCAGGATACGACAGCCTGAAAAAAGAGCAGGAGGAGATCACGGGACGGCTCTCTGAGCTTCACGAAAACAAGGGGCAGACGGAACGGGAACTCGCTGCTTCCGCACAGAGAGAGAAGGATCTGGAAGCGCAGATCGCTTCCGCTCAGGAAGAGCTGGAGAAGATCCGGGAAGAGCAGAGCGGTCAGGCAGCAAAGGTTTCCTCCTTTGAGACGGAGATGGAAAAGATCCGGCAGACCCTGGGCTTCGCGCAGGAAAATCTGGATCGTGTCAGCGGAGAGCTGGCCCGTTTTGAGGAAGAAAAGAAGGAAGTCCTTGAGGGGATCGAGGAAAACGGAAGGCAGATGCGGGAAAAGGAGGAACAGATCCGTTCCCTGACGGAAAGCCTGTCCGCGTCCGGGATCGCGGGAAGCGAGGGACAGCTGAAGCTGCAGGCGGAGCAGGAGAGAAAGGAAGAGCTTTCCGCCAGACAGAAGCGCTTCTTTGAAGACCGGGAAAACCTGTCCTCTGTCCTGTCTGGGCTGGATAAAGAGGTATACCGCCTGAACGCCCAGCGGGAAAAAACGGAAGAAGCCATTGAGAACCAGATCAATTACATGTGGGAGGAATATGAGCTGACGCCGGGAAGCGCCGCAGCCCTGCGGGATGAGACCCTGCAGGATCTGACAGCCATGAAAAAGGAGATCGCCGCCCTGAAGGATGAGATCCGGAGGCTGGGCGACGTGAACGTGAACGCCATTGAGGATTATAAGAATCTGATGGAGCGCTATACCTTCCTCAAGAGCCAGCACGATGATCTGGTGCAGGCGGAGGAGACGCTGCAGGGGATCATCCTGCAGCTGGACGAGGCCATGCGCAGACAGTTCCGGGAACGGTTTTCCCTGATCGCCCGGGAATTTGACAAGGTCTTTAAGGAGCTGTTCGGAGGCGGAAAGGGAACCCTGGAGCTGATGGAGGACGAGGACATCCTGGAGGCGGGGATCCGCATCATCGCCCAGCCGCCGGGAAAGAAGCTGCA
>CALWGL010000218.1 GCA_944380025.1 uncultured Lachnospiraceae bacterium | reverse complement strand
GAGACAGCCGCGCTGATGAGATACTTTAAAACATCAGATCCGGAGGACAAAAGCCAGGGGGCTCTGTCGGAACGGGTCCATTTCCTGAAATGCGAGAAAGAAGGGATAGAGGTTATGTGTGAAATTACAGAAGAAATCTATGAAATCGGGAAAAGCGAAGGAAGGAAAGAAGGAAGAGAAGAAGGCCGGGAAGAGGGCCGAGAAGAAGGTCGGGAAGAGGGCAGAGAAGAAGGCCGGGAAGAGGGCCGAGAAGAAGGGATACTCCTTGGGAAGACAGAGACAGCGAAAAAAGCGGCCCGGAATATGGCGGAAAGAGGGGCGGCGGCGGAGGTGATCGCGGAGATCATCGAGGAGAGCGTGGAAACCGTGCGGCAGTGGCTGGGGAAGAATACGGAACCGAAGAAATCCGACCTGGTTTCGCTGCTCTGACAGTTCAGCCTCCGGCAGAATTGTAACGGGCAGCATCATCGATATCTGCATCTGGCTGGTCAAAGGGGATAGGCTGTGCTATACTATGCATCATAGGGATACCGATGACATACCGGCATATATTGGAGGTTTGGGATGGAGCAGGAAGAATATTTTATCTCTGATGAAGCGGTTGTAAAAAGGGCAAAAGCCGCAGTCCAGATCGAACTGGAAAAGAAAAGGAACATGGATATACCGGCGATCGTATATGACCCGGAGACGCAGAAGATTTATCAGAAGAACAGCGACGGCACCAGAGTCGAGATAGGGGAGCGGCTGAGAAAGGGGCGGAACAGCAGAGAGAAGCGCATGTGGCGGGGCTGGAGGATTTCTGTTTTGAAACCGTTCTGTCTACGGACCGGAATCTGAAGCTGCTGCAGAAAGCAAAGGAGAAGGGATATTTTGTACGATGCTATTATATCCTGACGATCGATCCCATGATCAACGTTCTGCGCGTGAAGGCGAGGGTCGCGGCAGGCGGTCATGACGTGCCGGAGGAAAAGATCATTTCCAGATACGGCAAGACGCTGGCGCTGATAAAGGAAGTGGTAAAGGTATGCGATATCTGCCATATCTATGATAATTCCGGCGATAAGCCGATCCGGATCTTTAAAAAGCGGAAAACCGAGCTGTTTTATGAGGAATGTCCGGACTGGCATTTTGAGGATATCGCGGCGCTGACGGGAGTCCGGGAAATGAAGGAAAAAAATCTGAATTAGAAGATCTGAATGAGGGATGCTGTGAAGCGGGCGGAACCCGGCCGTTTCGCGGCATTTTCTGTCAGAAGCTCAGAAACGGAGAAAAGGAAGATGGCTGAAAAAAATACTCTTTATGAACATGCGGAAGCGATCATCCAAAAAACCATTGAAGACGTTCTTCCGGACAGGGCGGTACGAAACGCTCTGGAAGGACTGGAGCTGCAGGGGCGCGTTTTTGTCCTTGCGGTGGGGAAGGCGGCCCGGGTGATGGCAGAGGCCGCGGCGGACGTGCTGGGAGCGCGGATAGAAAAAGGGCTTGTGGTGACAAAGTACGGCCATGCGAAAGGAGCGCTGCCCGGCTTTCTTGTCATGGAAGCCGGACATCCTGTTCCTGATGAGAATTCCGTCCGGGCAGGTGAGGCTGCGGTGCGTTTCGTACGGGAAGCGGGAGAGGGAGATACCGTATTGTTTCTGATCTCCGGAGGCGGCTCCGCCCTGCTGGAGCTTCCGGAGGAGGGACTGTCCCTTTCGGACATTCAGGAGACGACGCAGAAGCTGCTGCGGTGCGGGGCGGATATCACGGAGATCAATCTGATCCGCAAGAGGCTGTCGTCGGTCAAGGGAGGAAAGCTGGCCGGATGCCTGAGGAGCGGGAAGGCGTATTCTGTGATCCTGTCGGATGTGGTGGGAGGGAGCGAGGATATGATCGCCTCCGGACTCACCTATCCGGACAGAAGCGATCCGCAGGAAGTGCTGCGGCTTCTGGAAAAATATGATCTGCGGCTTCCGGAACGGGTGGAGCGGATCCTGCTTCGGGGAGGAATGCGGACGGAGCTGCCGCCGCAGGAGGATCCGATTCCGCCGGAGACTTTTCCGCCGGAGACTTTTCCGCCGCAGAAAAATCCCGTCCGGGTGGAGAATCATGTGGTGGGAAGCGTCCGGCAGCTGTGTCTTGCCGCTGTCTCACACGCGCGGGAGCTTGGCTATCACGCTTACCTTCTGACCGATTCCATGCAGGGGGAGGCAAGGGAGGAAGGAAAGCGGATCGCTTCCCTGGCGGACAGCCCGGACTATGAGCGGCCCTTTGCTCTGATCGCGGGCGGGGAAACGGTGGTGAAGGTGACGGGAGACGGCCTTGGCGGAAGAAACCAGGAGCTCGCATTAAGCGCCGCCGGAATCCTGGACGGGAAAGAAGATGTGCTTCTGTTTTCTCTGGGTTCTGACGGTACGGACGGACCGACAGACGCGGCGGGCGGCATCGTGGACGGCCGAACGGCAGAGAGACTGCGCGCCCTTGGCATCGACATGGAAGATGTCCTGCGAAGAAACGACGCCTATCATGCGCTGCGGGCGGCGGACGGACTGCTCCTGACCGGAGCCACGGGAACCAACGTCAACGATGTGACGGTGCTTCTGCATCGCTGACGGAGGTCTCCTCCCTTGGGCCTGTACCGAACACCTTTTTATGCATTCGGTAAAAATGAGCGTAGCTGTTGAAGCCGGCGTTGACGCTGGCTTCCAGCAGGGTCTGCCCTTCCCGGCGCAGAGAGCGGGCAAGCAGCAGCCGCTTGTAATTGAGGTACTGATTGATGGACATGCCGGTGACGGAGCGGAAGATCCGGCATAGATGATATTTATTGATGAAAAAGGTTTCTGCGAGCCCATCCAGAGTGATCCGCTGCGCCAGATGGCTGTTCAGCCAAAGCAGGATATCCCGGATCCGCGGGTCTTCTACGGCAGGCTCGGCCGGAGGCTCCTCTGTCTGATTCAGCAGATACAAAAATTCCAGAAGCACGCCCTGGGCGATCCGATACGCGCCCTCCTGCAGATAGCGGCTGATCTTCAGAAGGAGAGGAGCGAGCTCCGGCTCTGCCGCGGCGGCCGGGATCTGGCAGCCTGTGCCGAAGGTCCGGTTCAGGAAAAAACGTTCCAGCTCCGGGCACTGATTTTTCCGGAAGAAGCAGGTGGGAATAAAGATCACGATCCGCCGGTAACGGCCGGAGGACAGAAAATGGTTGTGATGCATTTCAAAGGGGCGGGCGATGAAAATATCATTGGGATGGGCGCGGTAAATATTTCCTTCTATATGAAATTCCACGTCCCCTTCCAGAAAGAGATAGATTTCATACAGATCGTTATGGTTATGAAGGCAGAATTCGCTGTCATTATGCGGCGCATTGTTGACGGAGTAAACGAATTCATAACCGGCGTATTCCTCTTCGGATTCCCTTCCGTAAAAAGCCGTGATATACTGATCGACCATTTTTTCTCTCCATGCCGAAGCGTTTGTGAGGCACGCGCGCCGGACCTCCAGCCCGGCGCTGTGATAATCTTCTGCCCTTTCTTCTTTGTTTTATTCTATAATATCTCATACAAAAGTCAAGATACGTAATGTTTCTGCCAGGAAAACAGAAGAAAACTGCCTGATTGTCGCTTAAAATAAAAGGAAAAAGGGAAAGCGGGTCTCGGGATCCGGATCCCGGAACGATCAGAGCCGCGAAGCGGCGGAAAACGGAGGAAACCATGGATTTTTATCTGAAAAGGGGACTGGCCTGTCCGGTCCTGGTGCAGGAAGGAGAGACGGACGCGGTGAAGATCGCGGCGGACAGTCTGCGTTCGGATCTGGAAAAGGTATTCGGCAGGGCGGATGAAGCGGGAAGCAGGAGAGATCCTGCCGCCGAAGCGGAAGGCGGCAGAGCGGATGAAGCGGGAAGCAGGAGCGTTCCATCCATCCTGGCGGGAACGCTGGGAGTGTCCGCGGACTTTGACGCGCTGACGGAGCCGGAGCGGATCGCCGCCTGCGGTCTGTATGGGGAGAACGGAAAGCTTCGCAAAGAAGGCTACCTGATGTATGTGAGGGAGGGGCGGCTTATCATTGCGGGAACGGACCGGAGAGGGACCATCTACGGCATCTATGAGCTGAGCGGCATGCTTGGCGTTTCTCCCTGGTATTTCTGGGCGGACGTGCCGGTGCGGGAGAAGGAGGAATTTTTCCTGCCGGAGGATTTTGAGAAGGCGGACTGGCCCTCCGTGGAGTACCGCGGCATTTTCATCAACGATGAGGAGGAGCTGGACCGCTGGGTGAAAAAGCACATGGGCGAGGATACCATCGGGGTGAAGACCTACGAAAAGATATTTGAGCTGCTGCTTCGGCTGAAGGCCAATTATATCTGGCCTGCCATGCACGTCAATTCCTTTAACGTGAAAAAGGAAAACGGTGCGCTGGCGGACCGGATGGGGATCGTGGTCGGAACCTCCCACTGCGACATGCTGATGCGCTCCAATAACCGGGAGTGGAAACCCTGGATCGCGAAAAAGGGCTATACCGACGCGGTGTACGATTATTCCATCCCCGGAAGGAACCGGGAGATCCTGCAGGAATACTGGAGGGAGAGTGTGGAGCAGAACCGGGATTTCGAGGTCTGCTATACGCTCGGCATGCGCGGCATCCACGATTCCGGCTTTGAGACGGAGGCCATCCTGCAGCTTCCGGAGGAGGAGCGGCAGGCGGCCAAGGTGAAGCTGCTGGAAACGGTCATCCATGACCAGAGGAGGATCCTGAAGGACGTTCTGGGAAAGGAGACCATGATGACCTTCATTCCCTATAAGGAGGTCCTGGATCTGTACGATGCCGGGCTGCAGGTGCCGGAGGACATGACGCTGGTGTGGGCCAATGACAACTACGGCTATGTCCGCCGTTATCCTTCCGAGGCGGAGAAAAAGCGCAGCGGCGGGAACGGCCTTTATTACCATAATTCCTACTGGGCGCCGCCCAGCATGTCCTACGTGTTCCTCTGCTCCATTCCGCTGGCGCATACCGCCTACGAGCTTGAAAAGGCATGGAGGGAGGAGATCCGGAAGCTGTGGGTGGTGAACGTTGGTGCCATGAAGCCTCTGGAGCAGGAGATCGAATTTTTCCTGCGCTATGCCTGGGAGGCCGGAAAGGAAAGCGCGCCCCGCTTCGGAGCGCTTTCCGGCAGGAGGGAAAAGCCTCTGAGCCGGGACGTGGACGCCTATGTGGCGGACTGGATCACACGAAACTTTGGAGGCCAAAGTTTCGGAAACTTTGGTGCCAAAGGTTCCGAAACTTTTGGCGCCAGAGGTTCCGGGAACTGTTCCGGCGGCATCGGAGAACAGGTGTCGCGGCTGCTCAATGATTTTTCCCAGCTCACCAATGTGCGGAAGCTGGAAAACATGGACGACGATGCTTTCTCCCAGACGGCCTATGGGGATGAGGCCGCCGTGCGCATCCATAAATATGAGGAGCTGTTTGAAAAAGGAAACGCCATCTATGAGGGACTTCCCGAAAAGGAGAGGGACGCTTTCTTTGAGCTGGTGCTGATGCGGATCCATGCGGCATATTTTACCAACCTCGCGTACTATTACGGGGACAGGAGCACCCTGGCCTGCCGGCAGGGAAAATACGCCGCGGCGGCGGAATATGTGCGCAGGACCAGGGCGTTTGACGATGCCAGACGGAAGATGCTGGTCTACTACAACAAACGGATGGCAGGCGGAAA
>CALWGL010000217.1 GCA_944380025.1 uncultured Lachnospiraceae bacterium | reverse complement strand
ATGCAGGTATTTGAGGAACTGAGAGCGAGAGGGCTGCTGGCGCAGCTGACGGATGAGGAAGAGATCCGGGAGATGGTGAACGCGGGAAAGGCTACGTTTTACATCGGCTTTGACCCCACGGCGGACAGCCTTCATGTGGGACATTTCATGGCGCTGTGCCTGATGAAGCGGCTGCAGATGGCGGGAAATAAGCCCATCGCGCTGCTGGGCGGCGGCACGGGCATGATCGGGGATCCCTCCGGCAGAAGCGACATGCGCACCATGATGACGAAGGAGACCATCGACCACAACTGCGACTGCTTTAAGAAGCAGATGAGCAAATTCATTGATTTTTCAGATGGAAAGGCCATTCTGGCGAACAACGCGGACTGGCTCCTGAATCTGAATTACATCGAGCTGCTGCGCGACGTGGGAGCGTGCTTTTCCGTCAACAACATGCTCCGCGCGGAGTGCTACAAGCAGAGAATGGAAAAGGGACTGAGCTTCCTGGAATTCAACTACATGATCATGCAGAGCTACGATTTCCTGATGCTTTACCAGAAATACGGCTGCAACATGCAGTTCGGCGGGGACGACCAGTGGAGCAACATGCTGGGCGGCACGGAGCTGATCCGAAGGAAGCTGGGGAAGAACGCCTACGCGATGACCATCACCCTGCTTTTAAATTCCGAAGGCAAGAAGATGGGCAAGACCCAGAAGGGCGCGGTGTGGCTTGACCCCAACAAGACCTCTCCCTTTGAGTTCTACCAGTACTGGAGAAACATCGCGGACGCGGACGTGCTCAAGTGTCTGCGGATGCTCACCTTCCTTCCCATCGAGCAGATCGACGAGATGGACAAATGGGAAGGCAGCCAGCTGAATACGGCAAAGGAGATCCTGGCCTTTGAGCTGACCAAGCTGGTGCATGACGAGGCGGAGGCGCAGAAGGCGCAGGAGAGCGCCAGAGCGCTGTTTGGAAGCGGAACCGCCGCGGAAATGCCTACCGCGAAGCTGACGGAGGCCGACCTGAAGGACGGCAATATCGACATCCTCGACCTGCTGGTGAAATCCGGTCTGGTAAGCTCCCGTTCCGAAGGCCGCCGCGCGGTGGAACAGGGCGGCGTGTCCATGGACGGAGAGAAGGTCACGGACTTCCGTGCGGCCTTTGCCGGCGAGGACTTCCACGGAGAAGGAAGGGTTTTGAAGCGCGGGAAGAAGAATTTTAAGAGAGTGATTGTGGAGTAAGACGGATCGATACCGCGGCGGAGAAATCGCAGTCTTGATTTCCCTGCCGCAGCAGAATGGCAGATGCGGAGGCAGGAGAATGCAATTTCAGAAAATCTCCTGAGAGAAAATATGGGCGGGAGCCTGCACCGGACTTCCCGCCCATATTTTTCTCTTACCAGTATCCGCTGAAAGCCTGACTGTTCACAGTATTCTGCAAGCTCTTCCGCAGAAACGGTCATTGCGTCCGGGTGCGCCAGATGCATGATTTCCACTTCCCAAAGGGAGACGAGGCTATAATATATTTCGTTTTCCTCGTTTTCGATTAACTTTCGCGCTTTCGCAGGAAGCCGCACATCATTGGAAACAGCCCAGAGCAGGATGTGTGTATCCAACAAAATTTTCACAGGTCACCTCCAAACATTTCCTCGATTTCTTTATCCCATGCATCAAAGCCGCCGGGAACTTTGAATTTTCCTTCTGCCGCTCCGATTCGTTTGCTCGCCGGCGTCTTTGGAATCAGGGTCATTTGGACAACTGCCTTTCCATTCCTTGCCAGATAGATTACTTCCTCCTGTCCGGTTTCAGGCATTTTTACCAGTTTAGAAAGGTCTGTTTTGGCTTCCAGCATATTTACCTGAGTCATATGGACACCGCCTTTATTGATATCCGGATACATTATCTTAGCTAGATTGACTAATCATACTATATGAAATCTCTATACGGATATCAAGTGCTTCCAAAAGGAAAATAAAAGTACCGCTTTGTTAGAAAAGAACAGCAGGAAATTGCTCTTTTTCCATCATATCCCCCATTCCCGCCCGCATATACTGGTATCACCAGGCAAGCGGAAGGGGACGGATCATGGATACTATGCATACTCAGAATCTATACAGAGACATTCAGAAAAGGACCGGAGGAGAAATCTACATCGGCGTGGTAGGCCCGGTGCGGACGGGAAAATCCACTTTTATCAAGCGGTTTATGGATCTTCTGGTGCTTCCCTACATGACGGACGATGCGGAGCGCATGCGGGCGCAGGATGAGCTGCCCCAGAGCTCCGGCGGAAAAACGATCACCACCACGGAGCCCAAATTTATCCCGCAGGAGGCGGCGCAGATCACCCTCGGCGGCGAAGTGAACGTGAACGTCCGTCTGGTGGACTGCGTGGGCTTCATGGCGGAAGGAGCGGCGGGCCACATGGAAGACGATGCGGAACGGCTGGTGAAGACACCATGGTCGGACGTGGAGATCCCGTTTACCCAGGCGGCGGAAATCGGCACCAAGAAGGTGATCAGCGATCATTCCACCATCGGGATCGTGGTAACCACGGACGGAAGCATCGGCGAGCTGAAGCGGGAGGCTTATATCCCTCCGGAGGAAAAGACCATCCAGGAATTAAAGAAGCTGCATAAGCCCTTTCTGGTGCTGGTCAACTCCGCACGTCCCCACGGCGACGAGGCGGCAAGGACGGCCGCCTGGATCAGTGAAAAGTACCATGTGACGGCGCTTCCGGTCAACTGCGAGCAGCTGAAAAAGGATGACATCAACCGGATCCTGGAGAGCGTACTCTATGAATTTCCCGTCACCATGATCGAGTTCTATATGCCCAAATGGGTGGAGATGCTTCCGGGCACCCATAAGCTGAAAGCGGATCTGATCGAAAAGATCCGCGCCATGATGAACGGCATCGACACCATCCGCGACGTGATCGAAAAGCAGATCTCCATCGACAGCATCTATATCAAACGCTGCATCGTGGAAAATATCAGCATGGCCGACGGCAGCATCCGCGTGGTGCTGGACGTGGATGACAAATACTACTATGAAATGCTAAGCGACCTGGTGGGAGAGGCCATCGGCGGCGAATACCAGCTCATTTCCGTGCTGAAGGAAATGGCCGCCATGCGCCGCGAATACACCCGCGTGCTCCATGCCATGGAGTCCGTCCGCCTGAAGGGCTATGGCGTGGTCATGCCCGAACGGGGCGAGATCACCCTGGAAAAGCCGGAGCTCATCCGTCACGGCAGCAAGTTCGGCGTGAAGATCAGGGCGGAGAGCCCCTCCATCCACATGATCAAGGCCAACGTGATCACCGAGATCGCCCCTATCGTGGGCACCCAGCAGCAGGCCGAGGACCTGATCGGATACATCTCCGACGCCGGAGACGACAGCGACGGCATCTGGGAGACCAACATCTTCGGAAAAACCGTGGAACAGCTCGTCAACGACGGCATCACCAGCAAGATCTCCATGATCGGCGACGAATGCCAGGTCAAACTCCAGGAAACCATGCAGAAGATCGTCAACGACTGCAACGGCGGAATGGTGTGTATTATCATATGAAAACCTGATGAGCCATGCGCAGGAAAAGCCATGGACTCCGGCGCGAGCTAGCTCGCAGAGGAGTCTGTGGCTTTTCCTGCATACGGCGACCAGCCGCAGCGAGAGGACGCGAAGCGTCATCGAGCTGGCATGGCGGAGTAAAGCGTGTACGACACCCCCGCCCGGCGCAAGCTTGCTTGCAGAGGATTCCCTGTGCTTTTTCACATACGGCGACCAGCCGCAGCGAGAGGACGCGGAGCGTCATCGAGCTGGCATGGCGGGGTAAAGCGTGAACGACGACTTGATAAGATGCCGGAGTTCCTCTATAATAGGAGACAAAAAAACCAACGGAAAACAGCCGTAAAGATAAAGGCGGTGGCAGCATGAAAAGTTACCTTTCACTCCGGGAAACGGCGGAAAAATGGGGCGTGTCCGAACGGAGGATCAACCAATACTGTACCGAGGGGCGCATACCCGGCGCGCAGCGGGTGGGAAAAGCCTGGGCTGTCCCTGCCGACGCACAGAAGCCCGGCGACCCGCGAAGGACGCGCAGGCAAGGAAAAGCCGCCCCGGCAAAGACCGCTTCCGGCGGGCTGATCGACCAGACGAACCTTATGCCCCTGATGAACACGGCCTTTGCGCCGGGGAAATGCCGGGAAACGGTGGAGGCCATGGTTCCCGGCCCCCGGCGGGACATCGCCACAGCAGAATGCCACTATTTCAGCGGACAGGCAGAAGCGGCGGCAAAGGAGGCGGAAGCCTACCTCACAAGCCCCGACATGGGGGCACGGCTGTCCGCCTGCCTGATCTACGCCTATGCAAACCTCTCTCTGAAACGGACGCAGCGGGCCGAGTTTGCCCTGGGGGAACTGAACGCTTCCCTTGCGAGCGCGGGAGAGCAGGTGCCGGAGGAAATGCCCCAGGCCGGGAGCTTCCTGCCCTTACTGCCGCCGGGCCTGCGGGCCTTTGCCCTGTATGTCCAGGCCCACTATCTCTATCTGAAACAGGAGTACGACCACAGTGCCGGTATCGTGGAGGCCACCCTTGCCATGGGCGCGTCCGCCTATCCCATCCCCGCTATCTACCTGCACCTTGTGGCGGTGATGGACTACATGAGCATGAAGCAGACCGACCGGGCGGAAGCCCATCTTCTCGACGCCTGGGAGATCGCCCGCCCCGATGATCTGATCGAGGGCTTTGGGGAACACCACGGACTTTTGGGGGCCATGCTGGAAGCGGTCATCAAACCGAAATGGCCGGAAGATTTCAAAAGGATCATCGACATCACCTATCGTTTCTCTTCCGGATGGCGTAGAGTTCACAACCCCAAAACAGGCCACGATGTAGCCGACGATCTGACGACCACGGAGTTTGTGATCGCCATGCTCGCAGCCCGCGACTGGACGACCGCAGAGATGGCGGAACACCTGAAAATATCAGCAAATACGGCAAAAAGCCACATCTCCGAGGCCATGCGGAAGCTGAACGTGCAGAACCGAAAAGACCTCAAACAGTATATGCTTTTATAAGAAAAAGGGCCCCCGAAAGGGGGTCTGAACTGTCCCTTGGGGTCACCCATTCTGGGGGTCGAAATGGGTGATGGTTTTCCCTCTTTTTTCTCTGTATAATGAAAGTGCGGTTTTATATCTTCCGCAGAAATGCAGGGTGAAAAAAAGATGGGAATTTACAAAATTGGTCTTGACAAGCGGGGACTGCCCCCCATAATTAGACAGACAGCATAAGTCTGTCCTTTTTCCCTGCGCACAATTTTATAACGCCAGATCAAGGGGCGCGCTGCGTCCACGGTTTTTCCGTGGATGTGGCGCGCCCCTTCTGTGCTTTGAGAGGGGGATAAGGAATGGATCAAGTAAACCAATATGAGTTTGAGGGGGAAATGATCGAAGTCCCCGTGTGCTGGGACGACGATCTCCAAAGAGAGACGGAGGACTACGAGGGCTACGACGCTCCACAAGGAGCGGCCAGACTCAAGCGAACAAGGAGGAAAGACTATGCGAAAACGATTGACAGCGGTAATTTTATGCCTGTGCCTGCTGTTTACGCTGCTTCCGGCCACGGCCTTTGCCGAGGGGGAGACAGGCAGCGGCGCGCCGCAGGCAGGGAGCGCCCTATGCGAACACCACCCGCAGCACGACGAAAGCTGCGGCTATACC
>CALWGL010000216.1 GCA_944380025.1 uncultured Lachnospiraceae bacterium | reverse complement strand
AAAACGGACTGCGAATATCTGCTGGTGGAGCAGGATATCTGTCAGGGCAGCCCCTTCGACTGCCTGAAGACGAGCTACGACAATCTGGCCGCGGCAGGATACCGCTGAGAAAGGAAGAGAAAATGGAACAGGTAAGGCTTGGAATCATCGGAATCGGAAATATGGGAAGCGGGCACTGCCGGACGATCCTGGAGGGACAGGTCCCGGATATCCGCATCACGGCTGTGGCGGATCTTCGTGAGAGCAGAAGGCAGTGGGCAAGGGAGAACCTTCCGGAGGAGGTGCGCATTTTTGAGGACGGGGATGCGCTGATCGAATCCGGCGTCTGCGACGCCGTTCTGATCGCCGTTCCTCATTACGATCATCCGCGCCTTGTGATCTCGGCGCTGCAGCACGGTCTGCACGCCCTGTGCGAAAAGCCTGCGGGGGTATACACGAAGCAGGTGAGGGAAATGAACGAGGCGGCGGAAAAATCGGATAAGGTGTTCGCCATGATGTTCAACCAGCGCACCAACTGCGTGTACCGGAAAATGCACGAGATCGTGCACAGCGGCGAGTACGGGCAGATCAAGCGGGTGAACTGGATCATTACGGACTGGTACCGCACCCAGGCCTATTATAACTCCGGCGGATGGCGTGCCACCTGGGACGGAGAGGGCGGCGGCGTTCTGTTAAACCAGTGCCCGCACAACCTGGACCTGCTCCAGTGGATCTGCGGCCTTCCCGTTAAGGTACAGGCCTTCTGCCACAATGGAAAATGGCACGATATCGAGGTGGAGGACGACGTGACCGCCTATCTGGAGTTTGAAAACGGGGCGACGGGCGTGTTTGTGACCACCACGGCGGACGCTCCCGGGACCAACCGCTTCGAGATCACCCTGGAGAAGGCAAAGCTGGTGTGCGAAAATGATAAGCTCTATTTTTATGTGCTGGATGTGAGCGAGAGGGAATACTGCTTTACCGCGACGGAAGGGTTCGCGAAGCCCTCCGGACATGTGCAGGAGCTCGTCACCGACGGGCAGAATCCCCAGCATGCCGGCGTGCTGCGCGCCTTTGCGGGAAGGATCCTGCGCGGCGAGCCGCTGGTGGCGGACGGAAAGGAGGGGATCCGGGGGCTGATGCTTTCCAACGCCATGCATCTGTCCAGCTGGCTGGGCCGTCCCGTGACCCTTCCCATCGATGAGGATCTGTTCCTGGAGAAGCTGAATGAGCTTCGCAGGACATCCCGGGTGAAGGAAAATGTGCAGGAGGTCACCTTCCTGACCGAAGGCTCCTACGGAAGCGGAGGTTCAGAGGGAAAATGAAGGCTGTGATCGTCGGCTGCGGCAATATCGGAGCCGTACACGCGGAAAGCATCCGGCGGCTGGAGGGAGTGAGCCTCTGCGCCGCCGCGGATATCCGTCCGGAACGGGCCGCGTCGTATGCGGAAAAATACGGATGCAGGGCCTACGCGTCCCTGGAGGAGATGCTGGAGAAGGAGCGGCCGGATGTGCTTCACATCTGCACGCCCCATTACCTGCATGTCCCGATGACAGCATACGCGCTGAAAAGAGGGATCCACGTATTTTCTGAAAAGCCGCCCGTCATTTCCGAAGGGCAGCTGGATGCGCTTACGCGGGCGGCAGCGGAAGGCCCGGGACGCGCGGGCTTCTGCTTCCAGAACCGGTATAATCCCGGCATCCTTTTCATCCGGGAGCTGCTCGCTTCCGGAAGGCTCGGGAAGATCAAGGGCGCGAGAGGGATCGTCACCTGGAACCGGGGGGAGGCCTATTACACGCAGAGCGGCTGGAGGGGACGGCTGGAGACGGAGGGCGGAGGCGCGCTCATCAACCAGTCCATCCACACCATGGATCTGCTGGGCGTATTTCTGGGAAAGCCCGTATCCGTGGAGGCGCAGACGGCCAATCATCACCTTCCGGGCGTGATCGAGGTGGAGGATATGATGGAGGCCTACATCCGGTATGCGGACGCGGCGGCCTGCTTTTATGCCACCACGGCCTACACTGAGGACGCGCCGCCCCTCATTGAGCTTTCCTGTGAAAAGGGGATCGTCCGCATGGAGGACCCGGAGGTGACCGTTATCTGGCCAGATGGGCGCAGGGAGCATCCGGAGACCGTCCGGAAGCAGGCGCTTGGAAAAAGCTACTGGGGAAGCGGACATCTGGACTGCATCGCGGACTTTTACCGCTGTCTGCGGACAGGGGAACGCTTCGCCCAGGATCTGGACGGCGTCAGGGATACCATCCGCCTGATGCTTGCCGCGTACCGGTCCGCGGCAAAGGGAGGAAACAGAGAAACGCTGTAACTGCGCGGTTTTGAACGGAGGTTCCGCGCGCGAGCCCCAACACGCGAGCCCCAATACGGGAAAACTGCGTTTTATGGTAACAGTTCTGCCGAAGGCTGAACTGTTACGTTTTATGACGCTTCAGCATGGAGGAAAAAATGAACGATAACAGAACGATATTGAAAAACTGTCCCGTCAGCTGCTTCGCGGATGAGATCGATCCGTCCGTGGACAGACAGACGGCCCTGATGGAGGAACTCGGCATCGGCTGGGTGGAGTTTCGCAGCGGAGACGGCAAGGGCGTCGCCGACTATACGGAAGAGGAGGCGGAGAGGCTGATGCGCCGCCTGGAAGAAAAGAAGATCCGGGTATCCGCTGTGGGTTCGCCCATCGGAAAGATCGGCATCGGCGATGACTTTGAACCGCATTTTGAGAAGCTTGCCCATGTGATGAGGCTGGCGAAGATATGGGATACGCCCTATATCCGTTCCTTCAGCTTTTTTATTCCAGAGGGAGAGAAGCCGGAGAGCTTCCGGGACGAGGTGTTCCGGAGAATGGACCGGATGGTGGAGCTTGCGGCCAGGGAAAACCTGATCCTGCTCCATGAAAACGAAAAGGAGATCTATGGGGATCTTGCGCCCCGCTGTCTGGAGCTGATGGAGAATTTCGGCGGAGCGAATCTGAAGGCGACCTTTGATTTCGCCAATTTCGTCCAGTGCGGCCAGGACACCCTGGAGGCCTATGAGATGCTGAAGGAGCACATCGCCTATGTGCATGTGAAGGACGCCCTCTTTGACGGAGGCCGCGTGGTTCCCGCGGGACAGGGGGACGGAAGGGTGAAGGAGATCCTTACCCGTCTTGACGCGGCTGGATTTTCCGGCTTTTTGAGCCTGGAACCCCATCTGGCTGATTTCGCGGGACTGTCCGGCCTGGAGAAAAACGCCGCCCTCCGCGGGCGCAGCGACACGGAGGCGGCGTTCGTAACCGCATATGAAGCGCTGGAAGAGCTGCTTCGCGGGTAGATTCTATTCCTTTGCCGCATTTTTTGCGTCCTGCAGCGTCCGGCGGCTGGAGGGCGCGATGCGGAACTTATGTCCGTCCGTCATGGTCAGGTCGAAAAATCCGATCTTTGCCACGTGCTTCAGGCTTACGGCGCAGGAGCAGCCGATCATGGCCAGAAGCCCGGACGGGCTGATGCGGATGTAGCCGATATCCGCTTTGACGATGCCCCGGTTGGAGCTGTCCACATCGAAGCCCAGATTGGCGCAGAAGTTCAGGAGAGTGGATACGGATATTTTTTCCGAGCCGTCCGTCAGGCGGATGCGGACCGTCTGGTCGTCCACCGGCCAGGCATACATGATGTCCTTTTCTTCCAGATAAAAGGTTTCTGTCAGGGAACGGAATTCGTACCGTTTTACCTGGCTTTTTTTGATGGCGAGGAGCCGGTCGCACATGGCGGCAAGCTCGGCGGGATGAATGGGCTTGTCCAGGAAAAAGCAGTTGTCCGGAAGGGACGGCGACTTCCGGTAATCGGTCCTGGAGCAGCAGAACACGATGGGAAGGACGCTCCCTGCTTCCCGGAGCTTTCCCGCGATCTCCACCGCGTCATTCCCGTCCTCCGTCATATCGATGAAAAGTCCGTCGTAGATCATGGGCGTCGTCAGAATGGCGTCCCTGTTCCCGAAGGAATCCACATACAGCACGCCGGTGGTGTTCAGCCGCCGGTCGGATTCACGGCCCAGGAGCCGTTCCAGCTGTTTTCTGTCCGCGATGTTGTCGTCGCATACCGCAAGATGCATAAAAACCTCCATTCCGGAGCGTCAGCGGCCAGGCATGCCGCTGCACGGAGTCTCCTTAGCAGATTCTGATTTTACATAAAGGTAAAACGGATCGGCGCGGCAAAGAGCAGGTATCCCAGAACTGCCAGCTGCGCGATCAGGATCGCGGGCATGCCGAAAACAAAGCTCATATGTCTGGTCTTATGCCGGAAAACATACATGCCGATGATGCAGCCGATGCTTCCGCCGATGACGGCCGTGAGAAAAAGGTTGGCTTCCGGGATCCGGTAAGCGCCTTTCCTTGCGCGGCGCTTGTCAGCGCCCATTTCGGCAAATCCAACGATATTTACTATTATAACATAAAGGATCAGAATGAAAATAACATTCATTGTGAAATTTCTCCTTATAGAAAGAGGACGGCGCATGAACGCGCCGCCCTCTGAAAATCTTTTTGTCCGACGATGCTTATTTTTCCGCCTTTTCCAGCTCCTGGTGCTTCATGGCGCGTACCTTGGAGGAAAGGCCGAACAGATTGATGAAGCCTTCCGCATCGTGATGGTCGTACAGGTCGCCGGTGGTGAAGGAAGCGATGGACTCGTTGTACAGGGAATAGGGAGAAGTGGTTCCGGCCTTGATGATGTTGCCCTTGTACAGCTTGAACTTCACTTCGCCGGTCACATATTCCTGGGTCTTCTCAATGAAGGCCTGCACCGCCTCGCGCGGAGGGGTGAACCATTTTCCTTCGTATACGATCTGAGCGAATTTGTTGCCCATGTCCAGCTTCATGGTGGTGGTCTCGCGGTCCAGGATCAGCTCTTCCAGCTGCTGATGCGCCTCGTAGAGGATGGTTCCGCCGGGAGTCTCATAGACGCCGCGGGACTTCATGCCGACCACGCGGTTTTCCACGATATCCACGATGCCGATGCCGTGCTTTCCGCCCAGCTCGTTGAGTTTGCGGATGATATCGGAAACCTTCATCTTTTCACCGTTGATGGAGGTGGGGGTGCCCTTTTCAAAGGTCATGGTCACATATTCGGGTTCGTCAGGAGCCTTCTCAGGCGTGGTTCCGAGGACCAGAAGATGGTCGTAATTGGGCTCGTTGGCGGGATCCTCAAGCTCCAGCCCTTCGTGGCTGATGTGCCAGAGGTTGCGGTCCCGGCTGTAGCTGGAATCTGCGGAGAAGGGCAGGTCGATGCCGTGGGCTCTGCAGTATTCGATCTCGGATTCGCGGGAATCCAGCGTCCACTTGTCGCTTCTCCAGGCTGCGATGATCTGGATATCGGGAGCCAGGGCCTTGATGCCAAGCTCGAAACGGATCTGGTCGTTGCCCTTTCCGGTGGCGCCGTGGCAGATGGCGACAGCGCCTTCCTTCCTGGCGATCTCCACCAGCTTCTTGGCGATCAGCGGCCTTGCCATGGACGTGCCCAGCAGATATTTGTTCTCATAAACGGCGTGCGCCTTCACGCAGGGCATCACATATTCGTCGCAGAATTCATCCACCACATCCAGGATGTACAGCTTGGAAGCGCCGCAGAACTTCGCCCGCTCCTCCAGGCCGTCCAGCTCTTCGCCCTGTCCGCAGTCGATGCAGACGCAGATCACTTCATAATCAAAATTTTCCTTCAGCCACGGGATGATCGCCGTGGTATCCAG
>CALWGL010000215.1 GCA_944380025.1 uncultured Lachnospiraceae bacterium | reverse complement strand
TTTCCGGACTTGAAAGCTACGGTTATACATTTGAGGATTTTTCCATGCATTATCTTGACTACAACGAAAAAATCAACCACGGCACGCCGGATTTTCCCATGGCGTTTTATCATGTGGACGAACGTCATCCGCGCTACAACATGCCGTTTCACTGGCATAAGGAAATGGAGCTCATCCGTATTCTGGAAGGCTCCATTACCATTTCGCTGGATTCTGTTTTTCTCACCGCCCATGCCGGGGATCTGATCCTGATCGAGGAAGGGGTCATCCACGGCGGCACGCCGGAGCACTGCGTCTATGAGTGCGCGGTCTTCGATGCCGGTCTGCTTGCGCACACGGACGCCTGCAAGCGCTATGTCCGCCTGATGGCCCGGCATCAGATCCAGTTATATCACTATTTTCAGGCGGACGAGCCCCGTTTTGCCCCGCTGCTTGCCGCGGCGGAAAGGCTTTTTCCGGCCATTGCGTATCCCCATGCGGGAAGCGAGCTGCTCACTCTGGGCGCCCTGTATGAATTCTTCGGCCGTCTTTTTGAAGGGGAATGCTACGTCGAATCGCCTGTGGAATCGGTCAGCCTGCGCCGGAAAATGGATGTGCTCAAGCCGGTGCTGGAATACATCGATACCCACTATGCCTCCCCCATCAGCCTGGCCGACCTCTCCCGCCTGGCCGGGATGAGCCCCAAGTATTTCTGCCGTTTTTTCAAGGCCGCCCTGCACCGCACGCCCATGGACTACCTGAACTATTACCGGATCGAGCAGGCCTGCCGCATCCTCACCACGACAGAGCTTCCGGTGACGGAGGCCGCCTACCGCTGCGGCTTCAATGACAGCAGCTATTTCGTGAAGACCTTCCGGAAATACATGGGGATCACGCCGCGGGCCTACGCGCGCAGGAGCTGAACGGGGCGGCGTCCGGCTCCCGCATTTTCCCCCTTCCCCGGCAGAAGCAGTCTTTCTTTATTCCGGCCTCACCCCCAGCGCCGTCAGTCGTTCCTGCAGGCGCTCTGCCGGAAGCTCCCTGGGCTGGATTCCGCCGGAAGCGCAGAGCGCCGCGGCGATTCCCGCCGCCTGGCCCATATTGGCGCAAATGGGCATGACGCGGTAATTGGAATGGGCCAGATGAGTGCCGGAAATGCACCGCCCTGCCAGAAGCAGGCCGTCCACCTTCTGCGGCACCAGACAGCCGTAGGGAATCGTATACCCCTTTTTCTGGCTGAATTTTTTCTGGCAGCCCGTCTCGTCCAGCCCCGCTCCCGTGATGTTATGCACGTCAAAATTAAAGTGCGCGTTCGCCACCGCCCAGTCCGGGAAAACGCGAGCCGACAGGATATCCTGCTCCGTAATGGTCTTCATCCCGATGAAATGCCTGGTCTCCCGCACGCCGATCTGGGACGCGGATTTCAGCACAAAGCTGTTCTCAAAGCCCGGCACATGCTTCTGCAGAAATTCCATGATTTCCGGAAGCTGCTCCCGGCACCGGATATAGGCTTCCGTCAGATCGTCCGCGTTGGTGCCGTCCATTCCGGTCACATTTGTCATGTTCAGCGTGACCACGCCCGGGAAAACGGAAGGATAGACCAGCACATGCCCCGCAGGCGCAGGAATGCACGCTCTCGCCAGCTTCTGGATATCCCCCTCCGGCACCTCATAGCTGTCCTCAAACGCGTATACATATTCCATACGTTCCACGTCCACGCCTCCCACCTGTACCATCAGGGTCATGGGCTGCATGGCTCCGTCGCTTTCTCTTCCCTTAAAATAAGGCGCTCCCGCTCTGGCCGCGATATCCCCGTCCCCGGTGCAGTCGATGGACACCTTCGCGCGGATCAGGCTTCTTCCGCTCTTATTTTCCACGAACACTCCTGCCAGCCGCTTTCCTTCCATATAAGGTTCGCACGCCATCGTATTCAAAAGCAGCTTGACGCCCGCTTCCCGCATCATCTGGAGCGCTCTGGTCTTCATCGTCTCATGATCGATGTATTTCCGCATTTCCTGATCATTCAGCTTTGGATTCTTCCCGTAAACGTTATGGGTGCGGCTTATGATCTCTTCATAAATCCCGCCGGTGGTGTTTCCCGTCCAGTGGCTCATCAGCCCTGTCGTCGCCACGCCGCCGACATCCGAGCTTCCTTCCACCAGAAGGGTTTTCGCCCCTTCCCGCGCAGCGCTGACGGCGGCTCCCCAGCCGGCGGGGCCTGCTCCCAGAACCAGTACGTCCACCGTGTCGTATACCGGCGTCTCTCTCTGCGGTTCCATCACATTGTTTTCTTTCATCCTTCCCTCCTTGCCGAAGCCTCTTGTGTTAAAGCGTATTGTGCTGATGCACAAGCGTCATATGGCTTTCTGAAAAATACAAGGCCCCCGCTTTTGGACGAGGGCCTTCTGAGAACGCTGATTTCTCCGCTGTGCGCCATGTTTCTCCTGCTGAACCGGGAGCTGTCCGCCGTCTACGGCCCCGCCTTCACAATCCGTGCCGTCCTTCCCTCTTCCTCCCTGATCTTTTGAATCAGCTTCTCTCTCAGCTGTTTTCTGACTTCCGCATAGGAGGCGTCCGCCGCCAGATTTTTCTTCTGATACGGATCTTTTCTCATGTCATATAAATAGGCCTCCTGATAAACATCCGCCGCAGGAAGCTCCAGATCGAAGCCCTCCTCCGCCTGAACCGCATAGGTATAGTCCCTGGTCCTAAGCGCCCTGCCCACACAGGATTCGCTAATCTGAATAAAGACTTCCTCATGGATCGGCTCCGCTCCCGGCTTCAGAAGCTCCTGAATGGGACGCCCCTTCATTCCCGCAGCTTCTATTCCGGCCGCGTTCAGCAGCGTGGGGGCATAATCCACCACACTCACCAGTTCATCGACCACATGGCCCCCGTCGAAGCAGCCGCCCTTTGCGAGAAGCGGTATATGAATGCTGCTGTCATGGCAGGAACGCTTATATTCCTGATTTCTGGTCCGGAAATGGGAGCCATGGTCGGAGGTGTAGAAAATAATCGTATTTTCATATAAGCCGGCCTTTTTCAGGTAATCGACCAGGCGCCCCACATTTTCATCCAGACTGCGGCAGCAGCCCAGATAATCCGGCATTTCCTCTCTCCAGTCCCCCTTCGTCCCTTCCAGGTCTCCCGGCACGGGAAAATCCCTGTATTTCTCCCGGGAGCCCTCCGGCCCCTCGTGATGCATATGGTCATTCTGATAATGGGGCTCTATGTAGGATACAAACAGGAAAAAGGGCTTATCCTTCGGCTTCTGCAGATATTCCAGTGCAAAATCCGTGGTGGCATCCACACGGTAGCCGGTAAACTCCCGTTTCTTCCCTTCGGCATCATACATATATCCGCCATACCCATGGGAAGTAAACTCCAGAACATCCGACGCAATCCAGAAGTCCTTATATCCGCCTCTGTATTTTTCCGGTATGGCCTTCGTTTTGTTGTCTATTTTCCGCGGATCATTTCCGAAGGAATACTGGGACGCCAGATGCCATTTTCCCACATAAGCCGTCTCATATCCCGCTTCATTAAAATATTCCGCAATCGTTTTGGTCCCTTCGGGCAGCATCCGGTCATTCACGTGGCAGCCCAGCGCATCCGGATATAATCCCGTCTGAATGCAGGCTCTTGCCGGCCCGCACACCGGCTGGCAGGTATACGCATGGTTAAACCGGGTTCCTTCGGCGGCAAGCCTGTCCAGATTTGGCGTAAGCTTCAGCCGCGCCCCAGGCTCTTCCCCATAACAACTTACCGTATCATAGCGCTGCTGGTCCGAAAACAGGAACAGCACATTCGGCCGGTTTTGCTGTTTTTCCATCGCCATCTGTCAGTTCTCCTTCCTTTTTTCCAAAAACGTTCCGTCCCCGATCCGTTCCCCGTCTCTCAGATAATAGTACAGTCCCCAGTCCTGATCGTTGGCGTATTCGTCAAAAAATTCCCCTCTCACTCCGTTGACCGTATGAGGGAACACACAGGCGCAGGAGGCTCT
This sequence comes from uncultured Lachnospiraceae bacterium, assembly GCA_944380025.1. Taxonomy (GTDB): domain Bacteria; phylum Bacillota; class Clostridia; order Lachnospirales; family Lachnospiraceae; genus Eisenbergiella. The sequence goes on along the minus strand of CALWGL010000215.1, from coordinate 1,765 downwards.
TCCATCCGGGAAGATCAGTCCCAGGACTCCCCTTCTGGAATCCTCCGCCCGCTTCAGCCAGGCCGGATCCTTCGTGATCCGTCCGTACAGCTCGAACACGTTTCCGGTCAGCACGCTCCAGTAATGAGGGAAGGTGTCCCCGTAGATCCGCCTCTTTCCAAACCAGTAGCCGTCCCAGTGGCGGATCGCCGTCTCGTACAGGTGCCAGTCCGGCTGGAAGCCGTTAAGCAGCTCCAGTACGGCAAGCTGCTCCTCCCCGGCCCGCAGGTATTTTTCTTCTCCGGACAGAAGATAGGCCGAAAGCAGGATATCCGCCGCCGGAGCGACGATGCTCTGCTCATAATTCACCTCCGACGCGGGATAATCGGTCCCTCTTTCCAGCATCCGGTCCGCATGACCGAGAAACAGCGCGGTAAGCTCCTCCTCTTCCTTTTGCCACCCGGCCTTTTTCAGTTCTTCCACAAGCTGGCAGATCGGAAGGCCGATGGGGTAAAATTCCGCTCCCCCGTCCTGATAAAATCTCCGGACGATCTGACAGGCGCAGGCCAGATCCTCCTGTCTTCCGCTTTCCCGGTACAGCTCCATGAAAAACGCGGCTCCCCAGGGCAGGTTGTATAATCTCCTGTAGCTGTCGTCCATGCCGATATCGTTGCAGACTGCCCCGGTTCCGGCATCCACCAGCTCCCGGAGCACGAACGTCCGGTAATCTTCCAGGCTTTTCTCCAGCATTTCCCGGTCTTCCGGCTCCTGCTCCTTTTCCATCTGCAGGAAACGGGCCATCAGGCAGCCCATTCCCATCCGTTCCCGGCCGCCGTTAAAATCGTTTTCCGGACGGTAAACGGACTGTTCCCCTTCGTTGTCATAGATAAGATAGGCCCCTCTCAGGCTTTCGATCTTTCCCTTATACTGCTGCTTTCGCGCAAGGAACTGACAGCGCCTGTGCGAAAGCACATCCGGCCTCTCCTGCACCAGGATCCGGCACCGGGTCTCCACGCCGTCCGCCAGGATCTTCAGCCATTTTTCTCCCGGCTCTCCCAGCTCCCCGGCGTCCGCCTCCCAGAGCCAGACGCCTGCCTGGGGCTGAAAGCCGCCCTCCTCCGGCCGAAATACCGCCGCGTTTCCGTTGACCGTCACCGTCCGCGCCGGAAAAGCCGGGCGGATGCGCAGGCTGATCTTCTCATCCGGGAAGAACACATAGCGCTCCGCCCTCACGTCCACAAAGCGGCTCTCTTCCCCCAGCCTCCGCAGGAAGTCCTCCTTTCCCTGATGGGGAAATATTTTCCAGGAAATGCGTTTCGTCTCCCCCGCGTCGAACTGCAGAGCGCCCGGATGCAGCCAGAAGCAGCCCCGGTCGTTGCTCATCCTGTCAAGATTTCTCTCCACACTGTAGCATTCCAGGCTTCCTTCCGTCAGGAACATGCCCAGATGAGGCGGCTGTCCTCCCATCCGGAGCGCACAGACATAGCTTACATCCCTTCCGCAGAAAATGTGGGTATGACAGCGCCTGGTGAGACAGGTCTGCGCGTCCTCATAACTGTCCGGAAGGGGAAACGCGATCCCGATGCTGCCTGCGTCGGCAAAATAAGGCTTCTTTCCCGCGTTGGTCAGGCGGATCACCGTGTAAAGCACGTCGCCTTCCCGCCTGTTTTCCACCTCCCACGTCAGCTCTTCCGGAGCCTTTACCTGACCGTACTCATAGTCCGGCCGCAGCCAGTTCATCCGGTACGGGTCGCCGGAAAAGATCAGCTCCATCTGTCTTTCTTTC
>CALWGL010000214.1 GCA_944380025.1 uncultured Lachnospiraceae bacterium | reverse complement strand
GATGTCTCGCTCTAATAGTAGCAGCCACAGCTTTTTATAACTAATTCGCATATTACATAACTCCCTGTACTGAATAGTTCGACAAAACTATTTACATTTTAGAACAGAAAAACAGAAAATACAACTGATTTCTCTGGAAAATTGAATTAAAAATTTGAGTTCTTGAACTTAATGAAAACACCAGTGTCAGTCAAAAACCGACACTGGTGTTTCGTGTCCTACTATATGCTAAACCATCCCGAAGTGCTTCAACGCCTCTTTAATTGCCTTTTCCTTCTCCGGCGGGCATTGCGGTTGCTTGACATTTTCGGACTTTGGCTTATTGTAGTTCTCACGCTCGATGATACCGCATTTCTGCTTTACCTGTGCGATATACAGGCTGCTGACCTTCAGGCCGCTATGCTCCAGCACATAATCCTTAATCTCTTGATAGGTAGCTTTTTTCTCTGCATCAGTCAAATCCAGTTCATCCAGATTCAGCTCCACTTCGATATGTTGCTTGGTGTTAAGTTTAGACAAAAGAACTACCGTCTCGACATTCCCCGTCCAGGGAAACATGTCCACGCAGCATGCCTTCTCCACCCGGTAGCCGTTCGCCAGCAGCACCTCCAGGTCCCTGGCCAGGCTGGTGGGCTTGCAGGAGATGTAGATCATCCGCTCCACGCCGTAGCGGACGATCTTCTGAAGGGCTTTGGGGTGGATGCCGTCACGGGGAGGATCCAGGATGATGAAATCCGGCTTTTCTTCAATCTCATCCAGCACCTTCAGCACATCGCCGGCGATGAATTCACAGTTGGAAAGGCCGTTTTCCTTCGCGTTTTCACGGGCGGCCTCCACCGCCTCCTCCACGATCTCCACGCCGATCACCTTTCCCGCCGCCGGAGCCATCAGCTGGGCGATGGTTCCGGTCCCGCTGTAAAGATCATACACCACGCAGTCCTTTTTCCCAAGGTCGCCGATGTATTCCCGCGCCGTCTGATACAGGACCTGCGCGCCGTAGCTGTTGGTCTGGAAAAAAGAAAATACGGAGATCCGGAACCGCAGTCCCAGAAGCTCTTCATAAAAAAAGTCCTGTCCGCGAAGGATCCGCGTCTCATCGCTCTTTACCACATCCGCGACGGAATCATTCCGGATGTGGAGGATCCCGGCGATCTTCCCTTCCAGCTCCAGAGCCTCCAGGCTTTTGGCAAAGCCCTCCAGAAGCTCTCCTTCCTTCTGAGGATCCATCTGTGAGGTGGTGACGAGCGCGATCAGCAGCTCGCCGGTAAGAGAAGCCTTTCTCACCAGCAGATGCCGCAGATATCCGGAATGACTCAGCCGGTGAAAATAGGGGGTCTGCCTTTCCTGAAAATAGGAAAGACAGGTCTGCAGCACCCTGCGGTAGTCTTCATCCACGATACAGCATCCCGTCACCGTTACGATATCGTAAAAGCCGCCCCTTTTATGCAGACCGAGGGCAAGGGGGCCGTCCTTCACCTCATCTCCAAAGGAAAACTCCATTTTGTTGCGGTATGCATATGGTTTCGGGCTGGGCTTAATGGGTTCAAACGTCCAGGGCTCCTCCTGTCCGGCGAGCGCTTCCTCCAGCAGCTCCTTTACCTGCTCCGCCTTCAGGGCAAGCTGCTTTTCATAGGGGAGCGACAGATACAGACAGCCGCCGCAGCTTCCGAAATGAGGGCAGGGTGCCTGGATCTCCTCCGGCGCAGGGACAAGCAGGCCAAGCTGCCGGCCCTCTCCCTTTCCCCTGCGCACCTTCGTGATCCTCACAGAGATCCTCTGTCCGGGGATCACGTTTTTCACCGCCGCGTATTCCGCCTCTCCTTCTGCCTGTTTCTCTGCGGGCAGAAGTCTCACGCAGCCCTTATTGGGGAATTTTACCTTTTCTACGATTCCTTCCCGAATCTCACCCTTTTTCATCCGTCTTCTGATTCCTTTCCATGTTCCGCGGCGGATGCCGCCTTATCCTGCCAGCATGAGCACAAGCCCGTTATCCTTCCCCGGAAGCGCAGCGCACTCCGGGCCTTTGCAGTCCGATCCTTACGGTCTGATCCGTCAGTCAGGACCTGAAAAAAACGGGATACCGGACGGTATCCCGTTTTCCAGATTTATCCATATTCAGCAGGCTTCCCGCGTTCTCAAAGGAGCCTGTTTTCCGGACAAGGAAGCGATACGGCTTCATTCCTCCGTCTCGTCGTCCGTGTCCTCTTTCTTCTCCGCCTCATCCTTATTATCCTTCGCGCTGTCTTCCTCCTCGAAAAACTCGTCGTCGAAGTCATCGTCAAAGTCGTCGTCAAAATCCTCCAGATAATCCGGAGTCAGGTAACGGTATACCGCGTACGCAATGCCCGCAACTGCGGCGATCGCGCCGATGATCGCAAGGATCCACAGAAGCGTATTTCCGTTGTCCTTTCCGTCTTCTTTTTTGCCGAGCAGATCGTTTAATTTCATCATTTCCAACACCTCTTCCAGCTTTCCCATGCCAACCATCCTTTCTACCGTATAGTATGCGCCGGGGCGCATCCCTGAATACTGTATTATCATACCACTTTTTACAAATCTTTACTATAAATTTTTCATTTTTTTAAAATGTTTTTATCCGGGGCTGTTCTGCCGAAGGCTGAACAGCAACTTTTATCCTTTTCCGCGTGAAAACGGTCAGGCACGGGCATTTTTCTCATTTTCTGCCTCATATCTTTTTCAGCTTCGCAAAAGCGGCATACATGATCTTCGTTCCCGCTCTGTCGAAGTCCACGGTCACGCGGTAATCCCTGGGGCCATCCTCGATCTGAACCACCGTGCCTTCGCCGTATTTCATATGGCTCACACGGTCTCCCTGCGCGTACTCCAGCGCCGCCGCCTTCCCCTGCCCGCCGCGGTTTAAGCCGCTCACGCCGGAAAGACTGTCCAGCCCCCGGGCGATGAAGGGTTTGTTTTCTTCCGCGGTCCGTCTGGGTTTCGCCACGGCCTTCGGACGAAAATCTGAAACAGGGGCGGTTCCGTAATTTCCTCCGTACGGGGCGCTGCGGAAACGCTCCCGGATCTGCGGGCTTTCCTGAAACTCCTCCAGCTCCGGCATTTTCCGGAACACGGGGAGTTTTTCATCCAGAAGCTCCTGAGGCACTTCCCGCACGAACCGGCTGACCGGATTATACTGCGTCTCTCCGCGGACCATGCGCTGCCTTGCGCAGGTCAGCGTAAGCTCCTCCTTTGCCCGTGTGATCCCCACATAGGCGAGTCTTCGCTCTTCCTCCATGGCGGAGGGATCATCCGATGTGATCGTCATATAGCCGGGGAAGACCCCGTCCTCCATCCCCGAAAGATATACAAATGGAAATTCCAGCCCCTTTGCGGCGTGCAGCGTCATAAGGAGCGCCCGGTTGTCCGCCCCGTCCACATTGTCCACGTCCGCGACCAGAGCCACTTCCTCCAGGAAGCCGGACAGAGTCGGCTCGTCATGGCTGGTCTCGTAAGCCACCGCCTTGCTGATGAATTCATCGATGTTCTGGAGCCTGTCCTGCGCGTCCTCTTCGTCGGATTCCTCCAGCTCCTTCACATAGCCCGTGGTATCCAGCACATCCTGAACCAGCTCCTCCAGCCCGTAATATCCCATCTTGCTTCGAAACGCCCGGATCATGGTGACAAACGGCTTTATTTTGGAAGCGCTCTTTCCCACCGCCATGATCTGATCCGCCTCGCACAGGGCGTCAAAAAAGCTGATCCCCCGCCCGTCGGCATAGTCCTGCACCCGCAGGATGGTCGTCGCCCCGATCCCCCTTCTTGGCACGTTGATGATACGCTTTACCGCAAGATCATCCCTGCCGTTTTCAATGGTTTTCAGGTAGGCAAGGACATCCTTGATCTCCTTTCTGGCATAGAAATTCACGCCGCCTACCACGTCATAGGGTATCCCCTCCATGATGAACCGTTCCTCCAGAAGCCGGGACTGGGCATTGGTACGGTACAGTACGGCAAAATCCCGGTACTGCGCCCCATACCGCTTCTTTTTCTGCGCGATATCCGAAGCAATGAACTCCGCTTCCTCATAGGCCGTTTCAAACCGGCGGAAATGGACCTTTTCTCCCTCTCCCTGGTCTGTCCAGAGCCTCTTTTCCTTTCTGGCGGTATTGTTCCTGATCACGGCGTTCGCCGCATCCAGGATCGTCTGCGTGGAACGGTAATTCTGCTCCAGCTTCACCACCGCCGCCTCGGGAAACACCTTCTCAAAATCCAGAATATTTCGGATATTCGCTCCCCGGAACTTATAGATCGACTGGTCGTCGTCGCCCACCACGCAGAGATTCCTGTATTTCTGCGACAGAAGCCGGACCAGCTCAAACTGCGCCGTGTTGGTATCCTGATACTCGTCCACGCTGATGTAGCGGAACCGCTCCTGATAGCTGTCCAGCACATCCGGATTCATCCGCAGCAGCTCCACCGTTTTCACGATCAGATCATCAAAATCCAGCGCGTTGTTCTTCTTCAGCGTATCCTGGTATTCCCTGTAGGCTTCCGCCGTCCTCCTTTTGGAAAAATCTCCCATGGCATTCAGGCTGTATTCCTCCGGAGAGACGAGTTCATCCTTGGCAGATGAAATCTCCGCCAGCAGCGCCCTTTCCTTATAGATCTTCGTATCGATATTCAGCCGCTTACAGATCTCCTTCATCACGCTTTTGGAGTCATCCGCATCATATATGGTAAAATTGGTATCAAATCCCAGCCTGTCTATGTAGCGCCTCAGAATACGGACGCACATGGAATGAAAGGTAGATACCCAGATGCTCTCCGATCCGAAGCCCACGATGGCATCCACCCGTTCCCGCATCTCCTCCGCTGCCTTGTTGGTAAAAGTGATTGCAAGAATATTCCAGGGATTTACCTTTTTTTCTTCAATCAGATATGCGATCCTCTGCGTCAGCACGCGCGTTTTTCCGCTCCCCGCCCCGGCAAGGATCAGTACGGGGCCTTCCGTCCGAAGCACCGCCTCCTTCTGTCTGTCGTTCAGCAAATCCAGATTTCCCATTCCATTTTCTCCATCTTCTTTTGATACAGGCCTTCCCCTTCTTCTGCGGCAGACCGCGTTTCCTTATTTGGCCATCGTTTTCAGAAATCTCCGGTTCTCCGCCCGCATCACCTCAGCGGGAAGCCTCCAGCAGATTTCTGTTTTCCATACTGCTTCCCCACGCCTCCAGGGCCAGCATATATGTGTTTTCCACACGGTCCGACAGATTTTTCAGTTCCTTATGCATCTCCATCTGTCCGTGCTGAAGGGCAGAAACAACGGATTCCACCTTTTCCAGGCGAAGCTCCATTCTGTCCTGTCTTTCCTCCATCCGGTCCTGTCTTTCCTCTATCCTGTCCAGCCTGGCATCTATCCCGTCCAGTCTGGCATCTATCCCGTCAAGACGCTTTTCCATCCTGTCAAATCGGGCGTCTATCCCCGCGAATCGGGCATCTATTTCCTCAAATCTGCTGCCGATCGCGGCATTCAGCTTCTCATCCAGCAAATCGGATATCGCATGCAGCAATTCCTGATCATACATAAGCAAATCCTCCCCATTAGGCGATCATACCACAAAAGAAATGGAAAGTCTATTCAATTTCCAAGGAGCAAAACCTGTATTCTGTTTTCCCGGTTCATGGAAAAAATGAAAAGATAAAAGAAAATATCTCACCTGCGGTCTGCGGATGCAGCAGATGACTGCATCAGGAATATTCCGCAAACCAATGATCAGGAGAAATAAAATGGACCCGAAGGGATTCGAACCCTCGGTCTCTGCGTTGCGAACGCAGCGCTTTCCCAGCTAAGCTACGAGCCCAT
>CALWGL010000213.1 GCA_944380025.1 uncultured Lachnospiraceae bacterium | reverse complement strand
ATCAGAGCATCCTGCCGGATATGAAGCAGGGGTTTTCGATATGGGAGAAGGAATCAACAGCAGTATTTTCCCGACCCATGAAAAGTAACGGAGAAAAGAAGCGCGTGCCTCAGCAAACGCTTCGGCAGGGAGCAAAGAACGGCTGACGCCGTTCTTTATAGGAATGAAATGCCGCCTGCGGCGGCAGAATAGTAGGAGGTAAAAAAATGGCAGAAAACAGGTATGTAGGAGATTATCCGGTGATCGGCATCCGGCCGACGATCGACGGCAGAAGGGGATATCTGAAGGTAAGGGAGTCGCTGGAGGAGCAGACCATGAACATGGCAAAGTCCGCGGCGAAGCTGTTTACCGAGAACCTGCGGTATTCCAACGGAGAGCCGGTGAAGGTGATCATTGCGGACACCACCATCGGACGTGTGGGAGAGGCAGCGGCCTGCGCGGACAAGTTCCGGAAGGCGGGCGTGGATATCACGCTGACGGTGACGCCCTGCTGGTGCTACGGGGCGGAGACCATGGACATGGATCCCAAAACCATCAAGGGCGTGTGGGGCTTTAACGGAACGGAGCGTCCCGGCGCGGTGTATCTGGCGAGCGTTCTTGCCACCCATGCGCAGAAGGGTCTTCCCGCTTTCGGCATTTACGGACATGATGTGCAGGATGCGGACGCGACGGAGATTCCGGAGGATGTGGCGGAGAAGCTGCTTCGCTTCGGACGGGCGGCGGTTGCGGTTGCCACCATGCGGGGAAAATCCTACCTGCAGATCGGTTCCATCTGTATGGGAATCGGCGGCTCCATCATCGATCCCGCGTTTATTGAAGAATATCTGGGCATGCGCGTGGAGTCTGTGGACGAGGTGGAGATCATCCGCCGCATGACGGAGGGCATCTACGATCAGGCGGAGTTTGAAAAGGCGCTGGCCTGGACGAAGGCAAACTGCATCGAGGGCTTTGACAAGAACCCGGAGGCAGTGCAGAAAAACAGGGAGCAGAAGGATCAGGACTGGGAGTTCGTCGTGAAGATGATGTGCATCATCAAGGATCTGATGAACGGCAACAAAAAGCTTCCGGAGGGCTGCGAGGAAGAAATGGTGGGACACAACGCCATTGTGGCCGGCTTCCAGGGACAGCGTCAGTGGACTGACTTTTATCCCAACGCGGATTTCGCGGAGGCCATGCTGAACACCTCCTTTGACTGGAACGGGGCGAGAGAGCCTTACGTGCTGGCGACGGAAAACGATGTGCTCAACGGCCTTGGCATGCTGTTCATGAAGCTTCTGACCAACCGGGCGCAGATCTTCGCGGATGTGCGTACCTATTGGAGCCCGGAGGCGGTGAAGAAGGCGACCGGCTACGAAGTGGAAGGCATCGCGAAGGAAGCGGGCGGCTTCATCCACCTGATCAACTCCGGCGCGGCCTGCCTGGACGCCAACGGACAGGCGAAGGACGCGGATGGAAACAACGTGATGAAACCCTGGTATGAAGTGACCGAAGAGGATCAGAAGGCCATCATGCAGGCGACCACCTGGAACGAGGCGGACTTCGGATACTTCCGCGGCGGCGGATATTCCTCCCGTTTCGTGACCGAGGCGGAAATGCCTGTTACCATGATCCGTCTGAATCTGGTGAAGGGCCTCGGGCCGGTGCTTCAGATCGCGGAAGGCTGGACGGTGAAGCTCCCGGCGGAGGTGACCGACAAGCTCTGGAAGAGAACGGACTACACCTGGCCGTGCACCTGGTTCGCGCCCAGGACCACCGGAAAGGGAGCCTTCAAGACGGCTTATGATGTGATGAACAACTGGGGAGCCAACCACGGCGCGATCAGCTACGGCCACATCGGCGCGGATCTGATCACCATGTGCTCCATGCTCCGGATCCCGGTGAGCATGCATAACGTTCCGGAAGAAAAGATCTTCCGCCCGTCCGCCTGGAATGCCTTCGGCATGGACAAGGAGGGACAGGATTACAGGGCCTGCGCCGCTTACGGACCTCTGTATAAATAACGGCAATAAAAAAGCTTCGTGAAAAAAGGGACAGCGGACAAAAAAAGAAGGAAAAGAGAAAAGGGCCGGTATATGGTGGACTGCCGTATGCGCGGCCCCTTTTTTCAAAGCGGAAAGAAAGGAGACGCCGGAAAATGAAAACAACAGACAAACAGCTGCTTGCCGTTGATCTGGGCGCTTCCAGCGGCAGGGTGATGCTGGGACATTTTGACGGAGAAAAAATAAGCGTGGAGGAGCTGCATCGTTTTTCCAACGATCCGGTGACGCTCGGAGGAACGATGTACTGGGATTTCCTGCGCCTGTTCCACGAGATCAGACAGGGGCTTCTGAAATCAAAAAAATATGGAAAGGCCGACAGCGTCAGCGTGGACACCTGGGGCGTGGACTTCGGCATGCTGGACGAGGGAGGGAATCTGCTGGAAAATCCGGTGCACTACAGGGACAGCCGCGTGAACGGCATGCTGGAAAAGAGCTTTGCCCTGCTGGATGCCGACCGCTTTTATCAGATCACCGGAACCCAGTTCATGGAGATCAATACGGTCTTTCAGCTTCTGTATCTGGCTCAGAACAGAAGGGAGCTACTGGACCGGGCGGACTGCATGCTTCTGATGCCGGATCTTTTTCACTATTTTCTCTGCGGGGAAAAAAGCTGCGAATATTCCATCGCGTCCACCACGCAGCTTCTGGATGCGCGGCGGAAAACCTGGTCAAAGGAGGTCCTGAGGGCTCTGGAGCTGCCGGAGAAGATCCTTCAGCCTGTGGTCCCCTCCGGGACGCCGCTGTCGCCTCTCCGGCCGGACATCGCAGGGGAGCTTGGCATCGATCCCATGCTGGTGGTGGCGGGAGCGGGACACGATACCCAGTGCGCCATGGCGGCGGTTCCCACGCAGGAAAAGGATTTTATTTTCATCAGCTGCGGAACCTGGAGCCTGTTCGGAACGGAGCTGCCGGAACCCGTCATCACGCAGGACAGCAGGAGGCTGAACCTGGCCAACGAAGGCGGCGCGGGCGGACGCATTTCCTTCCTGAAAAACATCATCGGCCTGTGGCTGGTGCAGGAAAGCCGCCGCCAGTGGATGCGGGAAGGGAAGGAATACAGCTTCGGAGAGCTGGAAAAGCTGGCCGCAGAGGAAGCGCCGTTTCGCAGCCTGATTGATCCGGACGCGCCGGAATTCGTGCCCGCGGGAGACGTGCCGGAGCGGATCCGGGAATTCTGCAGGCGGACCGGCCAGCCCGTTCCGGAGACGCCGGGCCAGATCGTGCGCTGCATCGACGAAAGCCTGGCGCTCAAATACCGGCTGACACTGGATGAGATCCGGGAGTGCACGGGAAAGGATTATCCGGTCATCCACATGGTGGGCGGCGGCACCCAGAGCGGCCTTCTCTGCCGGTTTACCGCAGACGCCTGCGCCCGTCCGGTCTGTGCCGGCCCGGTGGAAGCCACCGTATACGGAAACCTGGCGCTTCAGCTCATGGCGGCGGGAGAGATCGGAGGCCTTTCCGAGCTGCGTAGCATCGTCGCGGCGTCGGAGCCGGTGAAGCGGTATGAGCCGGAGAACGCGGACGCGTGGGCGCAGGCTGCCGGACGGTATCGGGAGAATATCGGGAAGTGGGAGAGGATGGGAAAATAAGCGGGCAGGCAGGGAGCGGAAGAAGTTCCGCAGCCGCTCAGAAGGTTACCGTTCAGGACCGGTTTTTAACCGAAGCTTACCTACATTTTGGTTGCTTTCCCCGGACGGGTAGTATATACTGGAAAAGGCTGAAAAACAAAGGAAGGTACTACCCATGATCCGTTTTATTCTTGTGGCTGTTTTTGTCGTATTATTTCTGATCCTGAGCATTCCGCTTCTGATCGCAGAGTGGATCATCGGGAAATTCAACATGGATTTAAAGGGACGCAGCTCCCTCGCCATTGTGAACTGGGCGTTTCGGTGGGTGCTCAGACTCGCCGGCGTGAAGGTGACCTGCATCGGGCTGGAGCGGGTGCCGAAGGACCGGGCGGTTCTGTATATCGGAAATCACCGGAGCTATTTTGACATTGTCATGACCTATGTGCGCGTGCCCCGCATGACCGGCTATATTGCGAAAAAGGAAATGCTGAAGATTCCCCTCCTTTCCCACTGGATGAAAAATCTCCACTGTCTGTTTCTGGACCGGAAGGATCTGAAGCAGGGGATGAAGACCATCGTGACGGCGATTGAAAAGGTGAAGTCCGGCATTTCCATCTGTATTTTCCCGGAAGGAACCCGGAATAAGGTGGTCGATACCTTCCTCCCCTTTCACGGAGGAAGCTTTAAGATCGCGGAAAAAACGAACTGTCCCATCGTGCCGATGGCCATCAACAATGCGGGAAGCATTTTTGAGGATCATATTCCAAAGATCAAAAAGACCCATGTGGTGCTGGAATACGGAGAGCCGATTTATCCGGATGAGCTTACGAAGGAGGATCGGAAGCGGCTTGCGGACATCACGCTGGAACGGATTCAGGAGATGTATTTTAAGAATAAGGAGCTGGTCTGAAAAGGCCGGCGCTGCCTGGAAGAAGATGGCGGCGCCGGTCTTCTGCTTATCGGAGCAGTCAGATCCCTGTGCTGCGCAGAGCAGTTCCGGGACGAAAGACACGCTGCCGGTACTGCTGCGGCGTGCAGCCCTCCTGCCTCCGGAAGCAGGCCGTGAAATAGCTCTGGGAGGAAAATCCGCATTCCAGAGCGATCTGTGCGATGCCGAGGCCGGTTTCGGATAGCAGTCTCCGACTCTGACGGATGCGGTGCTGCAGGAGATAGGAAAACAGCGTCATTCCTGTCGCCCGACGGAAAAAACGGCTGCATTCGCCAGGGCTTAAATGGATGTGGGAGGCGATGGCTTCCAGGGTGATTTTTTCAGAATAGTGGCCGTTCAGATAAAGAAGGATTTCCTTCAGACGCTGATTTTCAGAGGCGCTGACAGCGGTTCCGCTTCCGCGGACGATGTTCAGAACGCCAGGCCAGGCGGCAAGCAGCGCGCTCTGGATGAGCAGCTCCCGCCCCGGAAGCTCCGGTTTTTCCGAAAGCTGCAGAATCCGGGAGAACGCCTCCGTAAGACGGAGACCGTCCGGTGTGCTGCTGTCGAAAAGAAAGACAGAGGATGTGGATAACTGAAGGAGCGGAAGCAGCATCTGTTGATAAACCAGGCTGTCTGGACGCGGGCAGATCAGGTCGGGATGGACGTTGATGCCGTAATAGGAAGCGTCCGGGCTTTCCGCTTCCGCCATATGCGCCAGCCTGCAGTTGATGAAAAGGCCGGTATTCTCCCGCAGAAGGCGGCTCTGATGAACCACATGAAAGCGCACCGCGCCCCGGTTCACCAGACAGAGCTGAAAATCCTCGTGCCAGTGCCAGGGAAGGGGAGCGGGAGACCGGGAAAAATCGGTCTGATAAACGGAGAGAGGAAAGCCGGAGGAGATCCGTTCCATGATTCCTTCTCTGCTGTCCAGCGTCTTAAGCTGATTTACGATCATTGTTTCCTCCCTTCCGAAGCGTTTCTGCGCTGAGCAACACGCGCTGAATTTCCGCCGCGGCAGCCGTTTCGGCATTTCTTTTGTCGAAACCGCAATATTTTTATAAAAAATGCCGTTTTTTTAATATACAGCCACAGTGTAAGGCTGATATTATGATAATGTCAAGAAAAAGACAGAAATGGTCCTTATGACGCTTCGGCATGGAGGGAACAAATGGCACAGATGGATCTGACACAGGGAAATATCACAAAGACGCTGCTGAAATTCGCGTTTCCGATGATCTGCGGGAATCTGCTTCAGCAGCTTTATAATGTGGTGGATACGCTGAT
>CALWGL010000212.1 GCA_944380025.1 uncultured Lachnospiraceae bacterium | reverse complement strand
GACTCGTAGATATCCTCTGTCCGGGAGTAGATAACGCGGAAGCCGTAGCTTTCAAGAATTCTGCCCACAGCAAGGGTAAGGGCGAGGGTATCGTCCTTTTCCTGTCTGCCGTTGTAGACCGCGCCCGGATCAGAGCCGCCGTGTCCGGCATCGAGAAAAACAGTGTAGACGTAATCAGCCATGGTTGGATCACCTGCGAAAAAGCTTCTTTCCTGATAATATATGGAAGAGGATCTGTCCCGGTCACCGGGTGCAGGAAAATATCGTTCTTCTGAAGACGCTTCCGTTTTCCCATAACGGAAAATTTTATGGCAGGGTGAGAAAAGCGGAAAGTCCGTAAGGCTTTTGGAATATATATGTTCAGAAGGAAACCATAGGGATATTTCGGAGAGAGGAAGGCCTGGAGAAGATGAACAGAAAAAATATCGGGGACGGATCCCTCTTTTTCCTGCTGAGATGCCTGCTGTTTTCTTATCTGCTGACCGGAGCCTGTCTGCTGCTTCTGGCGCTGCTTCTTTACAGGCTGCGCCTGTCGGAACAGGTGATATCCGTTGCTCTTATCGTCATTTATGTGGCGGCGGTGTTTCTGGCCGGATTTCTGGCGGGAAAAGGAATGAAGAACAGAAAATTTCTGTGGGGACTTGCGGAGGGAACCGCGTATTTTGTGGTCATGGTTCTGGCCTCTCTTGCGGTGAATCATGGCCTGAAGGGACTGGATACACATTTTTTTACAACCATGATCCTGTGTATGGCCGGAGGGATGCTGGGAGGCATGCTGAGCTGATGCCGTAACAGTTCTGCCGAAGACTGAACTGTTACTTCGGAAATTTTTATTCAGGAAGTTTTTTAACAAAACACTTTTCTGCCGGAAAAATGTATGCTATACTTATTGGGATAATGGCACAGTAAGGAGGCGATTGTATGAAGCACATTAAGACACTGAGCACGAGAGACCTGAAGGAATCCATGAAGAAGGGCGGATGCGGAGAATGCCAGACGTCCTGTCAGTCTGCATGCAAGACTTCCTGCACGGTGGGAAATCAGAGCTGCGAGAAGATGAAATAAGCGGCCTGAAAGGAACAACCGAAGACGGTACTTATAAGCAGCGATGGAATGTCGCTGCTTATTATGTGCGATACGCCCGGAGGGCGGCTGCCGTGCCTGCACGGGCGGGCATCCGATGGATAACGGTCATCGAGCGGCATAGCAGCGAGATGAGCGGGGTATCGCGGATCAGATGGGGGAAGGAATCTTCCCCCATCTGATCGTCCGAAGGGGAATTGCGGAGAAAGGAAAAGATTCAGTGATACATCAGTACAGAAATAACGGCTACAACATCGTGATGGATGTGAACAGCGGAAGCGTGCATGTTGTGGACGATTGTGTTTATGAGATCCTGCCGGAGGCGGAGAAGCTGTATGGAGAAGGCGTCAGGGAAAAGCAGGAGATGCTGGCAGGCGTGAAGAAAGGGCTTCTGGAAGCGGGAGCCGTCAGCTCCTTCGGGGAGCAGGAGCTTTCTGAAGCCGTGGATGAGATCCTGGAGCTGGCGGAAGCGCAGCAGCTTTTTACGGAGGATATTTACGAGAAATACATAGGAGATTTTAAAAACCGTCAGACAGTTGTAAAGGCTCTGTGCCTGCACGTGGCTCATGACTGCAACCTGGCCTGCAGGTACTGCTTCGCGGAAGAAGGAGAATATCACGGAAGGCGCGCCATCATGAGTTACGAGGTTGGAAAGAAGGCGCTGGATTTTCTGGTGGCTTCGTCCGGAAACCGGGTGAACCTGGAGGTGGATTTCTTCGGAGGGGAGCCTCTGATGAACTGGCAGGTGGTGAAGGATCTTGTGGCCTACGGCAGGAGTCTGGAGGAGCCGAACCATAAAAAATTCCGCTTCACGCTGACCACCAACGGCGTGCTTTTAAATGACGAGATCCAGGAATTTCTGAATCGGGAAATGGCGAACGTGGTGCTCAGCATCGACGGGCGCAGGGAGGTGAACGACCGGATGCGCCCGCATCGGGGCGGACAGGGCAGCTACGACGAGATCGTTCCCAAATTCCAGAAGCTTGCGGACAGCAGAGGACAGTTCAATTATTATGCCCGCGGCACGTTCACCCATTATAACCTGGACTTCGCGGAGGATGTGAAGCATCTGGCAGATCTTGGCTTTGAGCAGCTTTCCGTGGAGCCGGTGGTGGCGGATGAGAAGGAGCCCTACGCGATCCGCAGAGAGGATGTGCCGGCGATCCTGGAGGAGTACGACAGGCTGGCGGTGGAGCTGATCCGGCGTCACAAGGAGGGGAAGGGAGTCAATTTCTTCCACTATATGATCGATCTGAGCGGCGGCCCCTGCGTGGCGAAAAGGTTGTCCGGCTGCGGCTCGGGAACGGAGTATCTGGCGGTGACGCCCTGGGGAGATCTGTACCCCTGCCATCAGTTTGTGGGTCAGGAGGAGTTCCTGATGGGAAACGTGGACGAAGGGATCACCAGAGAGGATATCCGGGACAGGTTTAAAAGCTGCAACGTTTATACCAAAGAGAAATGTAAGGACTGCTTTGCCAAATTTTACTGCAGCGGCGGCTGCGCGGCAAACGCCTGGAATTTTTCCGGAGATATCAACGGCTGCTATGAGATTGGCTGCGAGCTTCAGAGGAAGCGCGTCGAATGCGCGATCATGATGAAGGCGGCGCTGGCTGAGGAAGAACTTGAGGCAGAGAACTAAAGGAGAAAGGAAATGAACAGGAAAAAAGGCATACTGACGCTCATCGTGTTTTTTGTCCTGCTGGCCGGACTGGGCTATGTGTCCGTCTTCGGCGTGGGAGCGGACCGGTCCGGTTCCGCCTCCAGCATCAAGCAGGGACTTGATCTGGCGGGCGGCGTGAGCATCACCTATCAGGTGGTGGGAGACGAGGAGCCGGACAGCGCGGATATGAGCGATACCATTTACAAGCTGCAGCAGCGTGTGGAAGCCTATTCCACCGAAGCGCAGGTCTACCAGGAGGGGGCTGACCGGATCAACATCGAGATCCCCGGCGTGTCGGACGCCAACGCGGTGCTGGAGGAGCTGGGCAGACCCGGCTCTCTGGTCTTCCAGGATTCCGCCGGAAACACGGTGCTGGACGGAACGGATATCGCGGACGCGCAGGCGGGCTATCAGACCGACTCCATGGGAAATCAGACCCCGGTGGTCCAGCTGACCATGACGGAGGAGGGAACGCAGAAGTTCGCTGAGGCCACCGAGGCGGCGGCGCCCACGCACGATATCATCTACATCATCTATGACGGCCAGGTGGTCAGCTCCCCTGCGGTAAATGATCCCATCACGGACGGCCAGGCGGTGATCACGGGCATGGCTTCCTTTGAGGAAGCGCAGAACCTGGCTTCCACCATCCGTATCGGCGGACTGAGCCTGGAGCTGGAGGAGCTTCGTTCCAACGTGGTAGGCGCGCAGCTGGGAAGCGAGGCGATTGAAAAGAGCCTGCTCGCCGGAGCTATCGGCATGGCGATCGTCATGATCTTCATGATCGCGGTGTACTGGGTCCCCGGCCTGGCAAGCGCTCTTGCCCTGGGGCTGTACGTGGAGCTCATGGTACTCCTTCTGTACGGCTTTGACATCACCCTGACCCTTCCCGGCGTGGCCGGCATTATCCTGTCCATCGGCATGGCAGTGGACGCGAACGTGATCATCTTCGCCCGGATCCGGGAAGAGATCGCTTCCGGAAAAACGGTGAAGGCGGCCATGAAGATCGGCTTCCAGAAGGCCCTGTCCGCTATCATCGACGGCAATGTGACCACTCTGATCGCGGCCGCCGTTCTGGGCTTTCTTGGCTCCGGAACGGTGCGCGGCTTCGCCCAGACGCTGGCCCTCGGTATCGTGGTTTCCATGTTTACGGCCCTGTTTGTGACCAGGAGTCTGATGAACGCCTTTTACGGGCTGGGAATCCATGATGAGAAGTTTTACGGCCGGGCGAAGGAAAGAAAGACCATCCGGTTTGTTTCCAAAAAGCCGATCTTCTTTACGGCTTCCATCGCGGTGATCGCGGCCGGGTTCATTTTCATGGGCATGTATCAGGCCCGCACCGGACAGGCGCTCAACTACAGCCTGGAATTCGTAGGCGGCACCTCCACCAGCGTGACCTTTAACGAGGATATGAGCATCGAAGAGCTGGACGCGCAGGTGGTTCCGCTGATCGAGGAGATCACCGGGGACGGCAATGTGCAGACCCAGAAGGTGGAGGGAAGCACTCAGGTGATCTTCAAGACCAGGACGCTGGACGCGGAGGAAAGAGAAGAGATGAACCAGATGCTGGCGGACAGCTTCGGCGTGGACGCTTCCACGACCACGGCGGAATCCATCAGCTCCACCATCAGCGGAGAGACCAGGCAGGAGGCGTTCATCGCCGTGATCGTTTCCGCGTTCTTCATGCTTCTTTACGTCTGGTTCCGGTTCAAGGATGTGCGGTTCGGCGCAAGCGCGGTGGCGGCGCTGATCCACGATGTGCTTGTGGTCGTCGCCTTCTACGCGGCGGTCCGGGTTCCCGTGGGAAGCACCTTCATCGCCTGCATCCTGACCATTGTGGGTTATTCCATCAATGCCACCATCGTGATCTTCGACCGGATCCGTGAAAATCTGCGGTCAGAGGGAAGCGAGGAGCTTCCGGAGCTGGTGGACCGCAGCATCACCCAGACGCTGTCCAGAAGTATTTTCACCTCCCTGACTACCTTTATCATGGTGGCGGTGCTGTATGCGATCGGCGTCAGCTCCATCCGGGAATTTGCCCTGCCGCTGATGATCGGCATCGCCTGCGGCACCTATTCCTCCGTATGCATCACCGGAGCGCTTTGGCTGGTGCTGAGAAAGATCGGCGGGAAGAACAAAGAGCAGAGTACAGCAAAGCCGGCAAAAAAGGCAAAGGCCTGACGGCAGGCCGGCGGCCGGATAAGATAATAAGAAAAAGAAGGGCGTTCTGGCGGGAACGGCAACAGCGGACCGTCAGAGCGCCCTCCGATTTTTACGGGAAGAAGGACGCGGAAAATGGCAAAATGGTTTGTGGCCGCAAAAAAGGCGGATTTCAATAGAATCGCGGAAACGTTCGGCATCAGCCCTGTGACGGCGAGGATCCTGAGAAACCGGGGGCTGACGAAGGATGAGGAATTCCGGAAATTCCTGTACGGGACGAAGGAGGACATGTATCCTCCGGAGCTGCTTTTGAACATGGAAGCGGCGGCGGAGCTTCTTGCCGCGAAGCTTCGGGAAAAAAAGAAGATCCGCGTGATCGGGGACTATGACGCGGACGGGGTCTGCTCCGCCTGCATCCTGCATCAGGGGTTAAAGGCGGCGGGAGCGGACGCGGATACGGCGATCCCGGACCGGATGAAGGACGGCTACGGGCTGAACGAGCATCTGGTGCTGGACGCATATGAGTCGGGTGTCGATACCATCCTCACCTGCGACAACGGGATCGCGGCTTCCGGAGAGATCGCCCTCGCGAAGGAAAAGGGCATGACCGTTATCGTGACGGATCATCATGAGGTGCCCTATGAGGAAACGGAAGACGGACGGCGCTGGCTGCTCCCGCCTGCGGACGCGGTGGTGGATCCGAAGCAGGAAGGGGATTCCTATCCTTTTAAAGGCATCTGCGGCGCTGTGGTCGCCTACAAGCTGATCTGCTGCCTGTACGGAAAGCTGGGGATCCTGGAAGCAAAAGGGGATTTTCTGGACGGCCTTCTGGAGCTGGCGGCCTTTGCCACGGTCTGCGACGTGATGGAGCTTCTGGATGAAAACAGGATCATCGTCCGCTTTGGCCTTATCGATATGAAGGATGGGGGTAAGGCTGGGTT
>CALWGL010000211.1 GCA_944380025.1 uncultured Lachnospiraceae bacterium | reverse complement strand
TCTCTTGCTGTCCAAAAGAACGGAAAAACGCTGAAAACCCTGCCGAAGGCCCTGAATAAGGACGAGACCGTCCTTGAGATGAAGGAGATGGTAAAGGAGCTGAAGGAGCAGAAGCGCCGGGCCGTGGAGACGCTGGAGCGGGCGATGACGGAGCAGACAGTCTTTTTGGGGGATGAGCTGGAAAAGATCCTGGAGAATCCCGTCCTGGCTCCGCAGGTGTCCGCCCTGCTCTGGATCCCGGAAGAGGGCGGAAAGGCCGGTTTTCCGGGAAAAAACGAAGCCGGACTGACGCTGACGGATATCCGGGGAGAGCTTCATGCCCTTCCGGCGGATGCGAAGCTGCGGGTGGCCCATCCCCACGATCTGATCGCCGCCGGGGAGTGGGCGCAGGCCATGCATCTGCTTTATGAGAAAAAGCAGATGCAGCCGTTTAAGCAGGTGTTCCGGGAATATTATCCGCTGACGGAGGAGGAACGGCAGGAAAGGTCCCTGTCCAGACGCTACGCCGGCCACCAGGTGCAGCCGCAGAAGACCGTGGCCCTGCTGCGGAGCCGGGGCTGGACCGTGGATTATGAGGAAGGTCTGCAGAAGGTATTTTACAGAGAAAATCTGATCGTGCGCATGTACGCCCTGGCGGACTGGTTTTCTCCGGCGGATATAGAAGCGCCCACCCTGGAGGAGGTGCGTTTCTTTGACCGGACCACGGGAAAGGCTGAAGCGCTGGAGTCCGTCCCGCCCATTCTGTTTTCTGAGACCATGCGGGATATCGACCTTGCCGTGAGCGTGGCCCATGCGGGCGGCGTGGATCCGGAGGCGAGCCACTCCACCGTGGAGATGCGCGCCGCCCTTGCGAAAGAGCTGGTTTCCCTGCTGAAGCTTTCCAACGTATCCTTTGCCGGCTCCCACGCGAGGATCCACGGAAGCCTGGCGGATTATTCCGTCCATCTGGGTTCCGGCGTCGTCCACGGCGAGGGCCTCGGCATGATTGCCGTCCTGCCCGTCCATTCCCAGGCGAGGGGCCGGATCTTTCTGCCCTTTGCGGACGACGACCCGAAGACCGCGGAGATCCTTTCCAAGATCCTTCTGTTCGCGGAGGATAAAAAAATAAAGGATCCGGCCATTCTGGACCAGATCCGGGGGTGAGAAAATTTACTCTCCCAGCAGCGAAAGCACATCCGGAAAGAGCTGCAGGCTGCGCCTCAGGATGCCGTTCATGTGAGCGATGGCGATGCCGTAGTTGACGATGGGAACGCCGGCCTCGGCAGCTCTTTCCATACGGCTTTTCATGGCCGCCTCGTTCAGCATGCAGCCGCCGCAGTGGACGACCAGGCGGTATGCGGACAGATCGGCCGGAAATTCATTGCCACAGGTGAAGGAAAACGCGGGCTCAGCCTTGCAGAAGGCGCGGATCCAGCCGGGCATTTTGACCGTGCCGATGTCGTTGCACTGTCTGTGATGGGTGCAGCCCTCGGCGATCAGGACAGGGTCGCCGTCCTTCAGCTCCCTCAGGGCGGAAGCGCCCTGCACCAGCGCGGCCAGATCGCCCTTGTAGCGGGCCATGAGGATGGAGAAGGAGGTGAGGGGGATGTCCTCCGGCGTGTCCCGGCTGACCCGCGCGAAGGCCTGGGAGTCGGTGATCACCATCCGGGGCTTTCGGGCGAGGCCGGAGAGCATGGCTGACAGCTCGGTATCCTGGCAGACCGCCGCCGAGGCGTGGGCATCCAGAATGTCCCGCAGCGCCATCTGCTGAGGCAGGATCAGCCTGCCCTTTGGGGCGGATTCGTCAATGGGAATGACCAGGACCGCCAGGTCGCCCGGCTGCAGGAGATCCCGGAGCAGGAAGCGGGGATTCTGCTTCTTTCGGGCGAAAGCGCCCAGGCGTTCCTTTAATTCCCGGATGCCTTCTCCGGTCACTGCGCTGGTGTAGAGGGCGTTTTCGCCGGGGGCCTTCCGGTCTGTGAGCAGATCCGCCTTGTTGCGGGCGATGAGGAAGGGAACCTTTTTTTCCGCAAAACGGCGGAGCAGCTCCTGCTCCAGCGGATGGACGGCGCGGGAGGCGTCCGTGACCAGAACGGCGATATCGATCTGATCCAGGATCTGGCGGGCTTTTTCCACCCGCAGCGCGCCGAGCCCTCCCTCGTCGTCCAGGCCTGGCGTGTCGATGATCACCACGGGTCCCAGCGGAAGAAGCTCCATCGCCTTTCTGACCGGATCGGTGGTGGTTCCTCTGATCTCAGAGACGACGGAAAGGTTCTGGCCGGTCACCGCGTTGACCAGGCTGGATTTTCCGGCGTTCCGGATGCCGAAAAAGCCGATGTGAAGCCGTTCGGCGGAGGCAGTATCGTTCAGTCCCATGGCAGTAAGACTCCTTTCTTCTGTTTTTCCCGGGATTCCGGCGCCGTCCCCCTCAGAAACGGGGAAGCCGGCGCCGCCCTTCTTCAGAAACAGGGAATTTGGCGCCGTCTCCGCTCAGAAACGGAAATCCCGGCGGTTGGAGGATTTGATGGCGTCGATGTTTTCTTCCGCGATGCGGCGTACCTTTTCGTTGGGAATGCGCTTCAGCTCATCCTCTACGAGGCGATAGCCGACCTCCTTCGTCTGAGGGGAGGCATAGTCCTCCAGATATTCGGAAAGGGTCATCAGGGCGTTGGGATGGCAGCAGTTGAGGATCTGCCCGCTCTTGCAGAGGCTCATGAAGCGGTCGCCCGTGCGTCCTTCCCGGTAGCAGGCGGTGCAGAAGGAAGGAATGTGCCCGTTCTCCATCAGCCAGCGGACTACCTCGTCCAGGCTGCGCTGGTCGGAAACGTCGAACTGCTCCGTGTCGTGGGGGCGCTCGTTCTCATCATAGCCCGCATAGCCGCCCACGGAGGTGCGGGAGCCGCCGGAGACCTGGGAGATGCCCAGGCGCAGGGCCCTGCTTCTGACCTCCTCGCTTTCCCTGGTGGAGATGATCATGCCGGTATAGGGAACGGCCAGACGGATGCAGGCGATGATCTTTTCAAAGATCTCGTCGCTGATGCCGTTGTCAAAATCGTCCGGATCGATGTCGTCCGCCCGTTTGAGCCGGGGAACGCTGATGGTGTGGGGGCCGACGCCGTGAACCGCCTCCAGATGCTCGGCATGCATCAGCAGGCCGGCAAATTCATATTTGTACAGCTCCAGGCCGAACAGCACGCCCAGTCCCACGTCGTCGATGCCGCCCTCCATGGCGCGGTCCATGGCCTCGGTATGATAGGCGTAATCATGCTTGGGGCCTGTGGGATGCAGATGCAGATAGCTGTCCTTATGGTAGGTTTCCTGGAAGAGGATGTAGGTGCCGATGCCCGCTTCCTTCAGCTTCCGGTAATTCTCCACCGTGGTGGCGGCGATGTTCACGTTGACCCGGCGGATATCGCCGTTTTTATGGTGGACGCTGTAAATGGTCCGGATGCAGTCGAGAATATATTCAATGGGGTTGTTGACCGGATCCTCGCCCGCTTCGATGGCCAGACGCTTATGCCCCAGATCCTGCAGGGCGATGACCTCCGCGCGGACCTCCTCTTGGGTGAGCTTTTTGCGCGGGATGTGCTTGTTTTTCAGGTGATAGGGACAGTACAGGCAGCCGTTCACGCAGTAGTTGGACAGATACAGAGGGGCGAAGAGAACGATGCGGTTGCCGTAAAAGGCAAGCTTGATCTCCTCGGCGATCCTATACATCTCTTCGATCTTTTCCGGGATCTCGCAGGCCAGAAGGACGGAGGCCTCCCGGTGCGTCAGGCCGGCGCAGGTATAGCCCTTATCCTTTTTCTTCGGGCGCGCCTTTTCCAGCAGCTGGTCGATCAGCGCTGTGTTGTTTTTGTTTGCCTCCGCATAGGCGAGGGTCTCGCGGATCTCCTCATCGTTGATGAATTCCTCCGCTTTCAGGGATTTGGGATCATAAACTGGCATAATTACCTCTTTCCGCCGCCTTCTGGCGGCTGTTTACTTGGGGTCAGAAAATTCTTTCCCGTCAGAATGCAGGCTCTCAGAACACGGGTTCTCAGAACGCAGGCTCTCAGAACACGGGTTCTCAGAACGCAGGCTCTTTTTTCAGGATCTGTCCTGTCCTGCTTCAGGATGGATCCTGTCCTGGCGCGCGTCTCCCCTGCAGACGACGACCCGGCAGCCGATGGCCTCCATCCGCCGGGAAAGCTCTGAAACGCACTGGGCGGATTCGGCCCCGTCAGAAGCCTTGTTGTCGTACAGCATGTACTTTTTCCGGACGGAGGCGGGGGACAGGTTCGGCATGACCACGTTCGCGCCGGACAGAATGCCCTTTTCCCGGCCGGCGGGGTCGATGGTGCCCAGCGCCGTGGTGGCGGGAAGCAGCACGCCGGGGACGGCAAGCCGGATGATGGAAAGCAGATAGCAGGTCAGCTGTGCCGTTCCGGCCGGCTTTCCGGCAAAGGGCGTGTCCGCATGGGGGATAAAAGGGCCGATCCCGCACATCTGCGGCTGAAATTCCTGGATGAAGAAAAGATCCTCCGCCAGCTCCTTCGCCGTCTGGAAGGGAGACCCCACCATGAAGCCGCAGCCGGTCTGATAGCCGATCTCCTTCAGGTCACGCAGGCAGCGCATGCGGCTGTCGTAGGACATTTCCTCCGGATGGAGCTTCTCATAATGCTCTCTGGAAGCGGTCTCGTGGCGCAGCAGATACCGTTCGGCCCCGGCGTCGAACAGGCGCTGATAGCTTTCCCGGCTGCGCTCTCCAAGGGAGAGCGTGACCGCGCAGTCCGGATACGCCGACCGGATCCGGCCGATCAGCTTACAGAGCCGGCCGTCCTGAAACCAGCCGTCCTCTCCGCCCTGCAGGACGAAGGTGCGAAAACCCAGATCATATCCCTCGCGGCAGCACTCCAGGATCTCCTCCGGCGTAAGCCGGTAGCGCTGGCAGCGGGAATTGCTTCTGCGGATCCCGCAGTAAAGACAGTCGTTTCTGCAGAAGCTGCTGATCTCGATCAGCCCCCGGATGTATACGTCGTTTCCGTAGATCTCCCGGCGCAGCCGCACCGCGCTGTCCGCAAGCCTTGCGGCCGCCTCCGGCGTGCGGTTCGCAAGGAGAAATTCATATTCGGATCTCTCCAGCCTGTGCTCCGTCTCCAGCCGCCGGATGAGGGAAAAAAGCGCTTCATTCCTGTTCATGGCTGATCACTCCGGAATAGGCTGTTTTCACGCTGACGCCGGGAAGATTCCCCACCCGGCCCGCCAGCGCGGAGATGGTATTTGGCGGCGCGTCCAGAGCGATGCTGATGATGTTGATCCCCCGTTTCCGGTAGGGAATCCCCATCCTGCCGATGATATATTCCCCGTTTTCATGAAGAAGCCCGTTCAGCTGCTCCACCGTATCTGCGTTTTCCACGATAATGCTCATAACCGCCACGCGGGTATCCATGAGATGCCTCCGTTCCAAAGACCGGCTGCACGAGGCCCGTCCGCAGCCCCGCTGCCCGTCTTTCCGCATAGAAAAAGCCGCTTTCCCGTGAAAGAAAGCGGCGGAAGAGAACCCTGCATCACTTGGATAAACAGGAAAAACCGGCGGTACAAAACGGGCCGGATCTCTTGGATTTACAAAACAGACCGCTCCTTTCACGCAGCATACGCTTTGTGTCAGGATTACGGGCAGAATTATAACATTTTTGAAGGCCGGCTGTCAAACGGCAGACAGGAGGCCAATCGCGAAGCGGCTGGGATGGTTACTTTTCACGGGGCAGGGGACCAGACGAAATGTTCCATGAATTTTTGCAGGAAAACATTCCGCAGAGTCTTCCGCAGAACTTTTTCGCTCATATACGGTTGAAAAATGAAGAAATAGCTTTGTAACCGTACAAAAATTCATTTTTTACGGATC
>CALWGL010000210.1 GCA_944380025.1 uncultured Lachnospiraceae bacterium | reverse complement strand
AATTCCGTATTCACCCGCTCCGGAAACATGGAATGATGCTCGAATTTCGGACCGATCTGCGCAAGGGGCAGCTCCTCCACATCCTCCGCCAGCACCACCGCATGGGGGTTTCCCATGGAAACGCAGCTCATCCTCCACTGTCTTCCCGCCACGAAAACGGGCATGTCCAGGATCTGCTCCTCATTGGAAAGCGCCGGGATCTCTTCCGCCTTCAGGATGGGACGGCCCATGTTCACCCGGACCCGCTTTACCTGTCCGTCCTGTACATACAATTTCAGATGCTTCACGCTTCCCGCGCTCACCACGCTGATCTCCGTTTTATCCGTCAGTCCCTTATCATAGACGAACTTCGCCACGCAGCGGATCCCGTTTCCGCACATCTGTCCCCGGCTTCCGTCCGCATTGTACATCTCCATCTCAAAATCCGCTTCCTCAGACGGATTGATAAAGATCACCCCGTCTCCGCCGATGCCGAAGTGCCGGTCGCTCATTTTCCGGACAAATTCCGGCTTTTTCTCCTGCGGGACGTTCCATACCGCACCGTCGATATAAACATAATCATTGCCGCAGCCCTGCAGCTTGGTAAATTCTACTCTCATTCTTTCCTCCGTATTTCTGTCTTAAAAACGCATGGCTGCAAGGACCATCTTCGCGGTCTCCGCCATGCTGTTTCCGCTGTCCATGCTGCATTTCTGCAGATACCTGTGCGCTTCCTCCTCTGTCATCTGGTTTCGCTCCATCAGAAGCGCCTTGGCCTGCCGGATCGCTTCCCGGTCTTCCTCTCCCCGTTTTCTGGGCTTCTGCCTGCGTTTTCGCTTCGCCTGTTCCAGCATCCGGCAGATCATGCCCGCCGTGCTCACAAGCTCGTTCACCTTTAACGGCGTGCTCAGGCAGACGATATCCTCTCTGCCGATCGCTCCCAGAAAGTCCGGAGAGGCGACCGCAAGAAGCTTTACGCCCTCCGGCAGCAGATCCGCCAGTTCCACGCACATCATATCCGCCAGCCGGCCGCCGCAGATCACCAGCGCCTCATTATAATCCTCCAGAAGAGACAGCGCCTGCGCTCCCGTGGTACATGCCGCCGCCACGGTAAATCCGTTTCTCACAAGGACATTCCGGATGCTTTTTGCATTTTCGATCCTGGAAAAGACCACAATAATGCCCGTCATGCGCCGCCTCCTCTCATGTCCGTCCCGCTTTCCCGAAGGCCGGCCGCATCAGAACCGATACAGGTATTCCCTGGTCTCCCAGTCCGTCACCTGCGAACGGTAGCGATTCCATTCTTCCTTTTTCTCTTCGATGTATTTGTTCACCGCATGGCTGCCAAGCGCCTCCCGGATCACTCCGTCCTTCTCCAGCTCCGCCACCGCCTCCGGCAGCGTCTCCGGCAGCTTCCGGATCCCAAGAAGCCTCCGTTCGTCCTCATTCATGGCGAAGATGTCGCAGTCCACGCTCTTGGGCGGCTCCGTTTTTTTCCGGATGCCGTCCAGCCCCGCGCACAGGCAGGCCGCAAGGGCGAGATAAGGATTCGCCGCCGGGTCCGGGCTTCTCAGCTCGATCCGCGTCTCCTCCCCCCTGGGCGAAGGCACCCGGATCAGCGGGCTTCTGCTCGATCTGCTCCAGGCGATATAGGTGGGCGCTTCATAGCCGGGCACCAGCCTCTTATAGGAATTGATCAGCGGATTGGTGACCGCGCTCAGCGCCCGGACATGCTCCATCAGTCCTCCGATAAAATAGTAGGCTTCTCTGCTCAGACCGTTTTCATCCTCCGGATCCTGGAAAATATTTTTCCCGTCCTTTAAAAGCGCCATGTTGATATGCATGCCGGAACCGTTGACACCTGCCCGGGGCTTGGGCATGAACGTGGCGTGAAGGCCGTGGCGCTTTGCGATCGCCTTCACCGTCAGCTTGAACGTCTGCATGTTGTCCGCCGTCCGCAGCGCCTCCGCGGCCTCAAAATCGATCTCATGCTGGGCGGGAGACGCTTCATGATGAGAGCTTTCCACCACAAAGCCCATTTCCTCCAGCGTCAGCACGATGTCCCTTCTTGCGTTCTCGCCCAGATCCAGCGGACTCACATCAAAATATCCAGCCTGCTCATGGCTGATCGTCGTCGGCTTCGCGTCGTCGTCCAGATGGAAGAGGAAAAATTCGCACTCCGGCCCCACCTGAAAGGTATACCCCATTTCCGCCGCTTCCTTCAGCGCCCGCTTCAGGATATATCTGGAATCTCCCTCAAACGGACTCCCGTCCGGGCGGACGATGTCGCAGATCAGACGCGCCACCTTTCCCTGCTGCGGTCTCCACGGAAAGATCTCCAGCGTATCCGGATCCGGTTTCAGGTACAGATCCGAATCTTCGATCCCCGCATATCCTCTGACCGCCGAACCGTCGAACATGAACCTTCCGTCCAGCGCCTTCTCCAGCTGGCTCACCGTCACCGCCATATTTTTCAGGCTTCCGAACAGATCCGTGAACTGCAGCCGGATGAACTCCACATCCTCTTCCTCAGTCAGCTTCAGAATATCTTCTCTGGTAACATTTCCCATCCGTTTACTCCCATCTGCCGCTCTGCGGCCGGTGCATTTTCAAAAAAAGGCGCTCTTACCCTTCCGGTAAGAGCGCCTTTGCCCTACCACGTATCATAGCAATACGGCCTGTGGTTGTCAACTGTTTTTCCCTGTGTTTGATCCGGTTTGATCCGGTGCTGTTACTGCTCAGCCAGGTCTGCGCATCTACTGCGCAGGCCATACGAAAACATATCGGGAGGAAGCGTCCGGCCATTCCAATTGCTGCACGAGAAAGCCGCCTGCCGCAGGCAAGGATCCGGTTCTCCGGATTCTTACCGCAGGATTTTGCCTTTGCCTACGGGCAACTTTCTGATTTTCCGGATTCTTACCGTAGAAAATTGCCTCGCTCTACGGGCAGAAATCTGATTTTCTCGATTCTTACCGTAGAAAATTGCCTCGCTCTACGGGCAGAAATCCGATTTCCCCGATTCTTACCGTAGAAAATTGCCTCGCTCTACGGGCAGAAATCCGATTTTCCCGATTCGTACCGTAGAAAAGCCACTTTCTCTACGGGCAAAAATCCGATTTTCCCGATTCGTACCGTAGAAAAGCCACTTTCTCTACGGACAAAACTCCGGTTTCCCGGATTCCTACCGTAGGCAACCACCAATCTACGGTACAAAACCAGAATTTCCTATTTTGGCCGTAGTAAGATCCCAATCTCTACGGGTCAGCATGCCATTCTTCTGATTTCTGCCGTAGAAGCCTGCCGCAAAAGCGGTTCCTGTTCACTGGCCAATATCAGCAAGTTACGTTTTAAGGTTCGCCTGCCAGTGAACAGGAATCCGGGAAGTCTTTCCCCTGGCTCCGCTCACGCCGTCCGCTTCAGCTTCCGCATCTGCACGATATAGCTTGCCACCAGGATCACATCCGCGCCCAGCCAGGCCAGGATCTCCGCATAGAAAATCCCCTCCGCGCCGAAAAACAGCGGGAGCAGCATGGCGGTCCCGGTCCTCATGATGAACTCCGCGATCCCGGAAAGCATGGGAAGCAGCGTGTTTCCCATCCCCTGCAGACAGGAACGGGTGACATGAAGAATATACAGCACAGGAAGAAATACGCTCATGATCGCCAGATAGTGATAGGCGATGTTCAGCGTCTCGGCGACCTCCTCCGGGCTTCCCGAAACGAACAGGCCGAGAATGGCTTTCCCGAACAGAAGCATCGCCGCCGCGATCACAGCCGAGGTGACGACGGCCACCAGAATGGCTGCGTGCATCCCCTTGCTGATCCTTTCGATCTTCCTTGCGCCAAGATTCTGCCCCGTATAAGTCACCATCGCATATCCATAGGACGTGGCGGCCACCTCCAGGATGCCGTACAGCTTGTTCGTTGCGGTAAAGCCAGCGATGAACAGCACGCCGAAGCCGTTGACCACAAACTGCACGATCATGCCCCCCACGGAAATGATGGCGTTCTGGAACGCCATGGGAAGTCCCAGCTTCATCAGATGCAGGCAGAGCCGTCCCTCCATCCGGAAATCCGACCTGGAAAAGGCCAGTACCGGCAGCTTCAGAATGGAAACCAGACAGAAAATCCCGGAACAGACCTGCGCGATCACCGTGGCCCCCGCCGCGCCCGCGATGCCCCAGTGGAACACCAGCACGAAGATCAGATCCAGCGCCACATTGATTAACGCAGCCACCACCATGGCGTACAGAGGCGTTTTCCCGTCTCCCAGCGCGCGCAGGATCGCGGCCAGGATATTATAGGCCATGACCACCGGGATGCCTGCGAACATGATCCTCAGATAGGTCAGGGAATCCCCGATGATCGCGTCCGGCGTCTGCAGAAGCTCCAGCACCGGTCTTGCGGCCGCCTGGCTGATGAGAAGCAGAACCACGGAGGACAGGATCGCCAGCAGGATGGAATTTGCCACCGTTTTTCTCAGCCTGTCATAGATTCCCGCCCCGAATTCGTGGGACATTTTGATCGAAAAGCCCTGCGTAAAGCCCTGGATCGTCCCGAGCACCATCCAGTTCAGCCAGTCCGCCGCTCCAAGGGCGGCAAGCGCCCCCACGCCCAGAGCCTGTCCCACAACCATGGTGTCAACCACCGTATAAAGCTGCTGAAATACATTTCCCAGCATCAGCGGCAGGGAAAATGCCACGATCAGGCCCAGCGGCCTTCCTTCCGTCATACTGTGTGTCCGCGCTGCCATTTTTTCTTACCATTCCTTCCGTTCTTTATGATACCCGTCGCCCTTCCCCGTTCCTGTCAGATCAGGCCGAGAAGCCTCAGATACTCCGCCGCGATCGCCGCATGCCCCGCTTCCGTCGGATGCACGCCGTCCGCCGACAGCTCCTCCGGGCCAGTCCCCTTCACGATCATGCGCTGGAACAGCCCGTCCATGGGAAGAAAATAATCCGCGTATTCCCGGGCCAGCCTTCTCGCCGCCTGGATCTTAGGATCCAGATCCTCATGCCAGCAGTCCTTCTGCGGATCCGTTGGAATCAGGAAGGGCTCGATCACCATGAGCTTCGCCTGCGGCAGATCGCGGCGGAGCCATTCCAGAAGCGTCCGGTAATTTTTCTCATACGCTTCCGCGCTGGTAGGATCCGCGCTGTCATAACCCCGCCAGGTATCGTTGATGCCGATCAGGATGGAAATAAAATCAGGCTTTACGGCAAGAAAATCCTCCTCGTAACGTGCCAGCAGATCGCGGGAACGGTTTCCCGATACGCCCCTGTTTATGAACTGCGCGCCGCTTCCCGGATAAAGACAGCGGTAAACCTCAGCCACCTTCGCCGGATACCCCGGCCCCAGGTCATTCGTCGTCCTGTCCCTGTCGCAGTCCGTGATGGAATCCCCCTGAAATAACACTCTTTTCTGCGTAAATACATTTGAGATCATGTCTTTTCCCCTTCTTTTGTCTTTTCTCTTTTTCAGCTGCCAGCGCCCGTCCTGATCCCCTTCCTGCGGTTCGGCCTCCGGCAGAACTGCAACGGCATCCGGCCCTTCCAGGCGCTTCGCGACGTGCCGCAGCATCCCCTTCCGTTTCCGGGCAGTCCGGTTCTTTACAAGCCCGGCGGGCAGGCTTATAATACATTATACCGAAAAAAAAGAAAAACGAAAGAGGCAGATTTATGGCGAATTCTGAAAATAAAAATGACTTTTCCAAAGGAAGCGTTATCGGCAACATTCTCTCCCTTGCGCTCCCCATGACCGTGGCGCAGCTCATCAATATCCTGTACAATGTGGTGGACCGGATGTACATCGGACGCCTTCCGGAAAACGCCACCCTCTCCCTCACGGGACTGGGCCTGTGCATGCCCATCATTTCCGCCGTGATCGCCTTCGCCAA